>NZ_JBNDKR010000009.1:0-484149 GCF_050435645.1 Paraburkholderia sp. GAS206C
CGCGCGCGAGGTTAACGCGCCGCTCGAGCCGATCGGCCACGTGACCCCGGACGATGTGGCGCCGGGCACTATTAACCCGCCACCCAACAAACGCGCCGTGCCGGTTCTTACACCGGGCACGGCGCTTTTTGCATCTGTCTCGCGGTGGCCTGAGCCGGGCTTCGTTCAGCACGAAACCCGGTTCCAGTCAGGCCTGAACGCGGCCTGACCTCACGACCTCAACCCGGCGTATTGCCGACCATATCGTTCGGTTTTACCCACTCGTCGAACTGCTGTTCGGTGACAAATCCAAGCGCCAGTGCCGACGCCTTGAGCGTCGTGCCTTCCTTGTGCGCCTTCTTCGCGATCTTGGCCGCCTTGTCGTAGCCGATGTGCGGATTGAGCGCCGTCACCAGCATCAGCGATTCGTTGAGCAGCGTGTCGATGCGCTCGCGATTCGGCTCGATGCCGACCGCGCAGTTGTCGTTGAAGCTGTGCGCGCCGTCGGCGAGCAGGCGGATCGACTGCAGCACGTTGTGCGCAATCATCGGACGGAACACGTTCAGCTCGAAGTTGCCGCTCGCGCCGCCCATATTCACCGCGACGTCGTTGCCGAACACCTGGCAGCACAGCATGGTCATCGCTTCGGACTGGGTCGGATTAACCTTGCCCGGCATGATCGAGCTACCGGGCTCGTTTTCCGGAATCGACAGTTCGCCGAGACCGCAACGCGGGCCGCTCGCGAGCCAGCGCACGTCGTTGGCGATCTTCATCAGGCTGGCCGCGACGGTCTTGAGCGCACCGTGCGCGAATACTAGCGCGTCGGCGGCGGCCATCACCTCGAACTTGTTGGGCGCCGACACGAACGTCACACCGGTTAGCTTGCCGATTGCCGCGGCAACCTTGTCGGCGAACTGCGGATGCGCGTTCAGGCCGGTGCCGACCGCTGTGCCGCCTTGCGCGAGTTCGTAGAGATGCGGCAGCGCCGATTCGACGTGGCGAATGCCCTGGTCGAGTTGCGCCACATAACCGGAGAATTCCTGACCTAGCGTGAGCGGCGTTGCATCCTGCAAGTGGGTGCGGCCGATCTTGACGATCCCGGCGAATGCTTTCGCCTTGCCGTCGAGCGTCGCACGCAGCGTCTTCAACGCGGGCACCAGATGCTTGACGATACCGACCGCCGCCGCCACATGCATGGCCGTCGGAAACACGTCGTTGGACGACTGGCCGCGATTTACGTCGTCGTTCGGGTGCACCTTGCGCGCCTCGCCGCGCTCGCCGCCCAGCAGCTCGCTCGCGCGGTTGGCGATCACCTCGTTGAGGTTCATGTTGGTCTGCGTGCCGGAGCCGGTCTGCCAGACCGCCAGCGGAAATTCGTGCGGATGCTTGCCTTCGATGATTTCGTCGGCGGCCTGCATAATGGCCTTCGCTTTGCTCTCGTCGAGCACGCCGAGGCCCAGATTGACCTCGGCCGCCGCACGCTTGATGACGGCCAGCGCCGTGATCAGCTCGGGCGATTGCTTCTCCGTGGAGATGCGGAAATTCTGCAGCGAACGCTGGGTTTGCGCGCCCCATAGCTGCGCGTTCGGCACGGCAATCTCGCCGAACGTGTCGCGCTCCATTCGTACGTCTTCGGTCATGGTTCAACTCCGCTTTAACTGAAAAGCCCAATTAGCTGGATAACTGCATGGTTCGGATGCCCTGCGCGCCCGCGCTGCAAGGCGTGCATCAAAGCTGACCCTGGACTGGCAATAACAAGAATAGACCCGTCATCACATTCCGGTACAAACCTGCTTGCGGGTCCGAGGTGTAGGTGTGCCGCTGGCCGTTCTCCTCGTCAGTCCATTCGAGTTGCGACTGCGGCGAACCAATGTAGCTCACTCCGGCAAGTTCTGCCTTCGAGGCGAGCGTGACCCGATAGCTGACCGCCGGCGCGGTCGCACGGTCGAACAGCGCGGCGACCTGGCCCGCCAGCACCGGACTGTGGATGAAGAGCGCCAGTTCGGTGTTCAGATTCGCCGAGCGCGGATCGAGGTTCATCGAGCCGATCACCAGAATCTGGCGGTCAAGCACGTAGGTTTTCGCGTGCAGGCTGGCGCGTGACCGCGAGCCTGTCACCGACGTCCCCGTGCTTTGCTGGTCAGGCTTGAATTCGTACAGTTCGACGCCGTGCTGCAGTAGCGGCACACGGTAGGGGCTGTAGCCGGCTTGCACGGCCACCGCGTCGGTGGCGGCGAGCGAGTTGGTCAGGACCGCGACCCGTATGCCGCGCTGCGTGAGTTGCGCGAGTGCATCCACCCCGGCATCGTGCGGTACGAAGTACGGCGATACCACCAGAAACTCTTTCTGGGCTTCCTTCATCAGATCGGCGAGACGTTGCATGGGTGGGCTGACGTAGTCGGGCGACGGCTGATCGATCTTGCCCGGCGTATCGGCCTTGAATTCCGCCGGCGCCCACGTGAGGTCGAGTTGGTCCGCGGCGATCTGCGTTGCGAGCGGTGTCGCATTTAGCGGTTTCGCGTTGTAGGGATCGGCGTTGGTGCGCCAGTGCGCGCGCAATGCATCGCGCGTCGCGTCGAGTTCCTGCGGCGAGAAGTTCTGGTGATTCAGCGCCTTCAGCGGATAGGCGCCGGAGCTGTTCCAGTACTCGTCGAAGCTGGCCGACACGTCGGCGGTAATCGGACCTGCCGCGAGCACGTCGAGGTCGCGGAACTGCAGCGTGGTGCTCGCGCTGAAATACTCGTCGCCGAGATTGCGGCCGCCGACGATCGCCAACTGGTTGTCCGCGATCATCGCCTTGTTGTGCATGCGGCGCGTGAACTGGTCGATCTTCGTGAGCAGGTTGGTGGTGCGCTCGAACACGCTGCGATGACTGCTGCCAAACGGATTGAAGACCCGCACCTCGATGTTGGGATGCGAATTCAGTCCGGCCATTATGTCGTCGATGTCCTTGAAATTCAGGTCGTCGACGAGCATGCGCACGCGCACGCCGTGGTCGGCGGCGTAGAGCGCGGCGCCGAGGAGCAGCTTGCCGGTAGTGTCTTCGTTGGCGATGTAGTACTGCATATCGAGCGTCTTCGTCGCCGCGCGGGCGAGGGCGATACGCATCTGCAGCGCCTCGGTTCCATTCGACAGCACGCGAAAGCCGGATTCGCCAGGATGCGCGCTTTCGATGGGCGAGAGAGCGGCACTCAGTGGTGTCGTGGTGGTGGTCGGCAGTGCGTGTGTGACGGGACGATCGAATGCGGCCGCGGGCGGCCGGCTTGCGCAGGCGGTCAAAAGTGCCGCTGCGGCGCACACTAGCAAGCAATGCTTGCCGATGCGCGTGGCCATTCGCACTGCGGTGCTCGCGAATGGTGTCGTCCTTGGTGGACGTTGACGATATTGCGACGTGATGTTGTTGTTGCTGTCGTACGCCGGCACGTTATTCCTCCGCTGGATTCGGTTCGCGCACGGCCTGAAGTGCAACGTTCAGGGCGTACACCCGATGCATCTGTGCTCTTTCGAGGAAAGCATTCTAAGGGGAATTGATCGGGCAAGCATGCGACGTCGCACTTGCGCCTGATGCTCATGAGAGCGGCTGGCGTCTCAACCCGGCAGGGATGGTGTTGCGACGTAGGGTCTGTGGTGTGATTCGTCATGCTAACGATATGCGAGTGAGTCGCACTCGTGGGCGACACCTGCGCAGCATGATTGCGAGTGTCGCTGCGCGCTCATCGATGACGAGCGCGCAGCGTTACCATTAGCTGCGTTTCGCCTCGAACGCGGACCCGCTGTCAGGATGCGTGGAACCTTTGGCCGGGCGACCTGCCCAGTATCCCGCGAGCAGCGATCCCGAGAGGTTGTGCCATACCGAGAACAGGGCACCGGGCAATGCGGCCAGCGGTGAGAAATACAGTTTGCCGAGCGTCGCGGCGAGGCCGGAATTCTGCATGCCGACTTCGATCGCCAGCGTGCGGCATACGGCTTCGTCGAATCCGAGCAAGCGGCCGCCCCAATACCCGCCGAGCAGACCGATGCCGTTATGCAGTACCACGCCGAGCATCACCACGAGACCGACCGACGCGATACTTTTCTGCGTGCCGCCCACCACCGCGGAGATGATCAGCAGAATGGCAATCATCGACACCAGCGGCAGAACCGGTTCGACCTTGCGCACCAGTTTGCCGAACAGATGGTTGACGACGAGGCCTACCACGATCGGCAGTGCGACGATCTCGAGGATGCTCATCAGCATGCCGCGCACGTCGACTGCGATCGAGGCGTCGACATAAAGGCGCGTGAGCAGCGGCGTCGCGAACACGCCAACCAGCGTCGACAACGCACTGATCGTCACCGATAACGCTACATCGCCGCGCGCCAGATAGATCATGACGTTCGACGCCGTGCCGCTCGCGACACTGCCTACCAGCACCATGCCCGCCGTCAGATCGGGCGGCATGTGCAGCACTTTGGCGATGCCCCACGCGGCGAGCGGCATGACGAGATAGTGCAGGACGATGCCGGCGACGACCGGCGCGGGCCGGGTGAAGACGCGCCTGAAGTCGGCGATGGAAAGGGTCACGCCCATCGCCAGCATGATGATTGTCAGCAGGGTGGTGACGTGCGGCGCGATGGGGCTGAACGAAGCCGGCGAAAAATAGGCGGCGAGCGAGACCAGCACGGCCCACAGCGGAAAGAGACGGGTAACCCGGGCAAGCATGTCAGGAGGTCCTTGGTTCTGTTTCTGGATGGAAATTCGAGCGGGCCGGCGTGCAAGGCGTCGAAGCATCGGACAGCGGATTACTGGCCGTGCGGATGGCGCATGCCAGGCGGCGCGCGTTGGATGCGTGTCCGGTGCCGTCCTTATGGGACGCGCAAGCGGGCAGCCGGGGCGCGGTCATACCGACGGTTGCGCAGCGGCCGGCACGCGTCGCAGGCTGAGCTTGTGAAAGCGCAGCGTCATGAGCAACGCGACGCTCGCGAGTCCGGCCGCGAGACCCCACCACAGGCCTCGTGCGCCAAGCCCGAAGTGAAATGCGAGCGTGTAGCCGGTCGGAAAACCGATCCCCCAGTAGCCGAACGCGGCGGCCAGCATTGGCACGCGCGTGTCCTTGAGACCGCGCAGACATCCGGAGCCGACCGTCTGCATACCGTCGACGATCTGGAAGATCGCGGCGACGCCAAGCAGCGAGCTGGCCAACGCCACGGTGGCGGCATTCGCGGGATCGTCGAGGTGTAAATACAGACCGACGATCCAGTGCGGCGCGAGGATCAGGACGAGCCCCGACAGCGACATGAATCCGACGCCCAACCCGAGCGCCACGAAGCCCGCGTGGCGCGCGGCGAGCGGCTGCCCCGCGCCGGACCAGAAGCCGACCCGCACATTGGCGGCCTGACCGATCGCGAGCGGCACCATGAACGCCACTGACGCAACGTTCAGCGCGATCTGATGCGCCGCGAGCTGCGATTCGCCGAGCACGCCGACCATCAGGCCGGTTGCCAGAAAGAGTGTGGACTCGACGCCATAGGTGATCGCCACCGGCCAGCCGATGCCGAACAGTTCGCCCATCAACGGCAATCTGGGGCGTGTCGCGGTGACGAAGTGACGATAGCGGGGGCGCAGATGCAGCCACCCCATCAGCACCAGCGCGGTGATCCACACGGTAATGGTGGTGGCTGTCGCCGAACCGAGGAAGCCGAGGCGCGGCAAACCGTTCGCCCCGTGGATCAGGCTGTAGTTCAGGAAGCCGTTCACGCAGACCCCCGCCAGCGACACCCATAACAGACGTTTGGCCGCACCGATGGCCGGCAGGAACGAGCGCATCAGGCCGACCCCGATCAGGCTCGCAGGTGCACCCCAGCGCAGGATGGCGGCGTATTCGCCGACGTTGCGTGCGAGTAGGGCCGGCTCGCCAAAGGCAAGCAGGATCGGCGTGGCGAGCGACAGCACCGTGAAGGCGGGGATCGCCAGCAGCATCGACATCACGAAGCCGGTCCAGTAGATGTGCGGCACGCGGTCTTCGGCTTGGGCGCCGCGCGCGTGCGAGACGCTCACGCTCACCGACGTCAGCACGCCCTGCAGCAGCGTGACGACCACGAAGAACAGGTTCGCGCCAAGTCCGCCGGCGGCGAGCGCGTCGGGCCCGAGCGAACCTAGCAGGATCGTATCGGTGACGCCCATTGCCATTTGCGACAGTTGGGCAATGGCGAGCGGGGCGGCGAGGCGGGCGGTGTCGGCGGCGTGGCGGGAAAACGTAGGCGGCGGCGCGGCCACCCGGGAGAGGCCGGATCGGGTCATAAAGCGAGGCACGGAGCAGGTCGCGTCCATGCCGTTTCTATCGAAACCGACAGCTTAGGGGGTAGGCGAGCTGTTGTCGATCTGTAAGCACATCTTTGGTGCGGATTTTTGGCGAGCCCGCAGTCCAGCGCTGAGCCGAGCCCGGCGGCGCTATGCCTCGTGCACGGCAATCCGGGTGTCGCCCAGCAAAACAACTTGTCCCGCGCGGATTTTGCAGGTTTTACGTAGCTCGACCTGGCCATCCACGGTCACTGCGCCGGAGGCAACCATCAGTTTGGCGGAGCCGCCGCTGTCGGCAAGCCCCGTTATCTTCAGGAGATTGTGCAATTCGACATAGTCGCCGGTCAGGGTGAAATCGAGATTGGGCATGGCGATTGCGGTAAGGGTAACGGGGTTCGCATCATAAGCCAGAAGCCACATGGATAGCCTCAGGTAGTCCGGCTTATGCTGATTGAAAGCATAGGTTATGTTTTCGTTAGAAAATGAAACGGTGCGTAACAGTGACCGTTTGTCGCGAACTTCACTCGCAAAGGGCAGGTCTGTAGAAAAACCTGCTGTCTGCGTGACCTTCCGTCACTTCGACGGCGGGGCGCAGCAGACCGGACGATACGCACAGCTAGCATCTTCGGTGGGCTTGCCGCCCGAGTCCTGACAACAATTTTAGAGAGGTAAAGCTATGACCCAGATTCGTTCGCTCCTGATCGGTACCGCCCTGACTGCTTTTGCCGCTACCGGTGCGTTCGCGCAGACCAACGCGCAACCGGATGCCGGCGGTGCGGGCCAGCAAATGGCGGCGCCCGGCGCCGATACAGCGGCTCCGGCCGCGCAAGGCGTCCAGCCGCCGACCCCGGCGCCGCAGCGTCTGACGGCATCGGGCTCGACCGATCCGCTGGTGCAAAAGCGCGACGCGGATGCGCAGGCCAATGCCCAGTACAGCGCGTCGAAGAAGGCGTCGAAGGCAGAGTTGAAGCAGCAGCAGGCCGCGGCCAAGTCGCAGTACAAGCAGCAAGTCCGTGACGCCAAGATTAACAAGAAGGCCGACAAGCAGACGGCCAACAACGATATGAAGATGAACATGCAAGGCCAGACGCCGAACCAGGATGATGCTTCCGACGTCAAGCACTAAGCATGTAGCAAGGGGGCGGTGAGCCGCTCCGACGGGCCGGCGCGGCTTGCCGCGGCCGGCCCGTTCAATTTTATCGACGGGTTGTCCATGGCCTGTCCGTGATCCTGAGGGAGGTATTGCATGAATAAGCCCATGAACTGGATTGTTGCGGCGCTGATTGCCGGCTGCGTGTCGCCGGTTGCGTTCGCGCAAACGAACGACTCGACCGCAACGCCCACGCACGCCGACAAAAAGGCTGCCAAGGAACAGGCGAAGGCCGACAAGAAGTCCGATGTCGCTCAGGCGAAGGCCGACAAGTCGAAGACGGAGGCGCAGTCTGACGCCGATAAGGCCGCGGCCGATGCGAAGGAAAAGGACGCGAAGAAGGAGTAGGGGTGGGGGCGTCGTCTCGGTAGTTGAGGAAAAAAAGGGTGCTTGTCGGAGCCGGTTGTATGGATATACAGTATGCGGCGCCGCGCTGTTTTGCGGCCCATGCCCTGTAACCCTCTATCTGCCGCCCAGACACCGTGCTCTCCGTTGCCGAACCCGCGCCGTCCGATACTGCCGCCTGGCTGGCCAGGCTCAATGACGCGCAGCGCGAAGCCGTTGAATACGACACCGGCAACGTTACGCAGCCGACCGGCGCCCTGCTGGTCATTGCCGGCGCTGGGTCGGGCAAGACCAATACATTGGCGCACCGGGTCGCCAATCTGGTCGTCAAGGGTGTCGATCCCCGTCGAATCCTCCTGCTGACGTTTTCACGCCGGGCCGCGGTCGAAATGACCCGGCGGGTGACGCGCATCGCCGGGCAGGCGCTGGGCGCGCGGGCCGCGGTAGCACAGGGTCTGACGTGGTCGGGCACGTTTCACGGCATCGGCGCCCGTCTGCTGCGCGAATATGCCGAACTGATCGGCCTCGCGCCCACCTTCACAATCAACGATCGCGAGGATTCCGCCGACCTGATGAACCTCGTGCGGCACGAGCTCGGGCTCTCGGCGAAGGAACGGCGTTTTCCATCGAAGGGCACCTGCCTCGCGATCTACTCGCGCGTTGTCAACACCGGCGCGGCGTTGGCGGATGTGCTGAACGACGCGTTTCCGTGGTGCCGCGAGTGGGAGGCGGATCTGCGGCTGCTGTTTGCCACTTATGTGGAAGCCAAGCAGAAACAGAGCGTGCTTGACTACGACGATCTGCTGCTCTACTGGTCCCTGATGGCCGAGCAACCGGCGATCGCCGCTGACCTTGCGGGCCGCTTCGATCACGTGCTGGTAGACGAGTATCAGGACACCAATCGCCTGCAGGCGTCTATCCTCCTCGCGTTGAAGCCCGACGGCCGCGGCCTGACCGTGGTGGGCGACGACGCCCAATCGATCTACTCGTTTCGCGGCGCGACGGTGCGCAACATCCTCGATTTTCCGGGCCACTTCGATCCGCCCGCGAGACAGGTCACGCTCGAGCGTAACTACCGCTCGACGCAGCCGATTCTGGCGGCGTCGAACGCGGTGATCGAGCTCGCCAGCGAGCGCTTCACCAAAAATCTGTGGACGGACAAGGCATCCGCCCAGCGCCCGCACCTCGTCAGCGTGGCGGACGAGGCCGATCAGGCGCGTTACGTGGTCGAACAGGTGCTCGAGGCGCGCGAAGCCGGCATGAAGCTGAAGGCGCAAGCGGTGCTGTTTCGCGCCGCTCATCACAGCGCCGCGCTGGAGATCGAACTGACCCGGCGCAACATTCCGTTTGTGAAATTCGGCGGCCTCAAGTTTCTCGACTCGGTGCACGTGAAAGACGTGCTGGCCGTGCTGCGCTGGGCGGAAAATCCGCGTGACCGGGTGGCGGGGTTTCGCGTCACGCAGCTCTTGCCTGGTGTCGGGCCGGCGACGGCGGCGCGTGTGCTGGATGCGGTGACTGAAATTGCCCCTGGCGCTACGGCGAGCGCATTAGCGTCCTTCGCCCCACCGGCTCGCACACTGGAAGACTGGCAGCCATTCGTCGCGCTCATGTCGAGCGTATGCGGCCCGGGCTCGTCGTGGCCGGCCGAGTTCGAACGGGTGCGGCGCTGGTACGAACCTCACCTTGAGCGCAATCACGAAGACGCGGCCGTCCGTCATGCGGATCTGCTGCAAATGGAGAGCATCGCCGCCACCTATGCCTCGCGCGAGCGTTTCCTGACGGAGTTGACGCTCGATCCGCCCGATGCCACCAGCGACGAATCCGGCGTGCCCATGCTCGACGAGGACTATCTGATCCTGTCGACCATCCATTCGGCAAAGGGGCAAGAGTGGCGCAATGTGTTCGTGCTGAACGGGGTCGACGGCTGCATTCCGTCGGATCTCGGCACGGGCAGCGAGGCGGAGATCGACGAGGAGCGACGCCTGCTGTACGTGGCGATGACGCGTGCGAAGGAGGATCTTCACATCGTCGTGCCGCAACGCTTCTACGTGCATAACCAGACGCATCTGGGCGATCGGCACGTTTGGGCCTCGCGCACGCGTTTCATCCCGGCGCACCTGCTGCCGCTCTTCGACGCGCATGCCTGGCCGCGCGTGCCCGAGCCCGTTGCGCCGAGCGCGGCGGGACTGGCCGCGGCGGCGCAAGCGAAGCTCGAAATCGCGGCGAAGCTGAAAAAGATGTGGGACTGAGCGCGGGCGAGGTGTCTGTCACCCCGCTCCGTTTAACGTGACTGCTGCCGCGGCTGCTGTTGCTGTGGTTGCGGACGGGGCGGCGGCGTAAAGAAGGCGCGTAGCCACGCCGCGAGCCGCGAGAAAATGTCATACGGCTCTTCGACAAAGATTTCCGGCTTCAGCAGGCGCAGATATTCCATGATCTGCTGCGCTTCCTGTTTCTGGAACGAGCCGTGGGAAATGCCCAACCGCAACAGGCCGCGTAGTTCGCCAAGCTTTTCGCGCGCGGTGCTGCCAATGCTCGTCTCGCACGCCACCTTCGCCTCGTAGACCCGCTGCCGCAGCGACTCGACCAGCCGCCATGCCGGCGTTTGCATGGTCTCTTCGAGCGCCTGGATGTCCTGCGCCGCGCTCTTGATCTGCGCGGCGAGCGGATCCACCAGCGACGCATCGCCATCCGATTCCTTGACGATCGCCGCTGCCCAGTCGTGACACTGCTTGGCCAGTTCCTCCGGGGTCCATTCGGAGCGCGAGGCGAAGCCAAACCCGAACTCTGATGCCTGCTGCATCAGGATCGCGACGACATCCGGGAATTCCTTGTCCAGCGTGCGTTTAGCCCATGCGTACTGACCGCCCTGCAACATCCGCTTCACCGCGTGTTCGGTGAGCGGCACCATGTTGTCGAGCAGTTTGGCGCGCAGAAAATCCTCAAACGACGGCGTGGCGAACTGCGGGTCGAGCTTGAGCGAGACGCGCAGAAACGCGTCAAAGTCCTTGCGCAGGTTTGCGACGGTTTCGTCTTTGAGTGAAAGGGTGATTTGACCCATGTCGTATCCCGTTTGGTCCTCCCGCGTTGCACCGCAAAAGTGCCGCCTTCTGCGAACTGCCCCCGTGACAGGGCGACGTCGATGCTCGACGCGGTTGATCTTGCTTGTTGCCGCATAACCAGCGGGAGAACTTCCCGGCGAGCGGACCTCGACTGCATAACGGCGGAATGGGGTAAAACTTGAGGGGCAGAGCTTGGGGCTGGTGCGTGCGGGCCGTCGGATGCAGCGCTGGTTGCGGCGCTGCACAAGGCTGGCGTTGCAACCAGGGGGGCCGCTCTACTTGAGGACGACGCCTTGCCAGACAAAAAAGACCGTGAGTCCGACCGCAATGGTGAGCAATGGCCGGCGGGTCAGCGCACTGACGGCCACGGCGGCGAGAGCCCCGACGAGTTGCGGATTGCGCCACGTGAGTTCGGCGTCGCCGCCGTGGGGCGAGACGGTCATGGGCACGATGATGGCGGTAAGCACCGTCACCGGCACGAAACCGAGGGCGGTCCGCACGAGCGGCGGGAACACCAGCCGCTCGCCGAGCACGAAAACGGTCGCGCGGATCGTCCACGTGATGAGCGCCATGCCGAGAATCAGGAGGGCGTAGTTCATTGTGCCGCCTCCGCCTCCGCCTCTGCCGTGCGCCGCTGGCTGCCGGGCAACGACAGCAGCACGCCGACCACGACTCCGGCGAACACCGCACCGAGCAGGCCCAGCTTATAGGGCCACGCCTGCCAGAAGAACGCCAGCGCGCCCGCGGTGACGGCCGCGGCGAAATAACGTAGCGCGACGAGTTGGGGCACGACGATCGCGATGAAAGTGGCGGCCATGGCGAAATCGAGCCCGAGCGACTGCAGACCTGGGAACGCCGCGCCGAACAGAAGGCCGGCGAGCGTCCAGATCTGCCAGTTGAGATACATGGCGAGACCCGCGCCGAGGAAGTAGTACGGGCTGATCGAGCCCGGCGGATGGTGCCTGTAGTGCGCCCAGGCGACTGCGAAGACTTCGTCGGTGAGCACGCCGCCCAGCGCGAGGCGCCAGCGCAGCGGCAGGTTCGAGACATAGGGCGCGAGCGTGGCGCTGTATAGGACGTGCCGCAGGTTCACGACCAGGGTGGTAGCCAGCACCACCGCGAAGCTCGTATGGCCTGCGATCAGGCCCAGCGCAATAAATTGCGCCGAGCCGGCGAAAACGACGAGCGACATCAGTTGCCCGTGCCACAGGTGCAGCGGGCCGGATGTGACGAGGGTGCCGAAGATCATGCCGAACGGCGCGGCGCCGACCATCATCGGGATGATGTCGCGCGCGCCGGCGGTGAATTCAGTGCGTCTGGTATGGGTCAATCTTGCCTCCTTGGTCTGCGGAGGATAGCCGCGGCGGGGTGGGGAGGGCTTGTACGTTCTTGCTATGGTGGTTTGCTGCGGTGCTGTGACCGCTGCTTTTGCGTGACTTGCGCTTAGCTAGCCTGCCAGCGCCCGGGCGGCACCCCAAACACGCGCCGGAAATGCCGGGTGAAGTGGCTCTGATCGGTGAACCCGCTGGCCGCGGCTACCTCGGTGACAGAGGCTCCCGCGCGCAGCGGCGCCAGTGCGCGTTGCAGCCGAACCTGGTTGCGCCACGCGTGCGGCGGCAGGCCGGTGCTCTGGGCGAACAGACGCGCAGCGTGGAACGGCGACAGGCCGACGGCGCTTGCCAGTTCGCCTAGCTGGAGTGGCGTGGCGAGATCGCCGGTAAGGCGCTCTTTCATGGTCGCGACGCGGGTGTCATCGACGGCGAGCCGTGCTGGCTTTGTCTGCCCGCCGGAGTAGCGCACGAGCAGCATCGACAGGGCGTCGAGCATCGCGGCTTCGGCCGCGAGCGGATCGGCTTGCGCTTCGAGCAGACGGTGAGCGCGTGCGAGCCGTTGCGCGACTTCCACATCGCGGATCACGCCGGGCTCGAACCATGGCAATGGCTGGGGCTGACCGGCGACGTCGTCCGCGAGTTGCTGGATGAAATCCACCGGCGCGTACAGCACGCGGTAGCGCCAGCCTTCCTCCATCGCCCGCGCGCCCGTGTGCAGCTCACCGGGGTTGATGATCGGCACGCTGCCCGCCTCGGCGACGTAGTCCGCGCCCAGATACCGGTAGCATTCGGCGCCGGCGACGATCACCGGGATGGTGTACGCGTCGTGCCAGTGCGGCGAAAACTCGTGATCGTGGTATTCAGCCGTGAGCAGATCCGCGCCAGGCAAAAGCGGCGTGCGCCAGTAGCGGGCGGAATCGCGGAAACGGGTCACGGTCATGATGGAAATCCAGCTCGGCCTGCCAGTTTAGCGCGAGCAGGCTGTCACCGTACAAGCAGCTTTCACTTGAGCGGAATCGTAGTGCCGGCCGGCACTGCCACCGCGCTGACACTGTTCTTCGCGCTGCCGCTGGCGACACGATCGCTGTAGGTCAGATACACCAGCGAGTTGCGCTTCGCATCGACGATCCGCACCACGTGCAGCGTCTTGAAGATCAGCGACATGCTCACCGAAAACACATCGGACTGCTGCTTGACCGGACCGGTGAACTTGATGGCGCCCACCTGGCGACAGGCGATCGATGCTTCGGTGGGATCTTCCGCAATGCCGAGCGTGCCCTTGATGCCGCCGGTACGGGCTCGCGACACATAGCAGGTGATGCCTTGCACGATCGGGTCATCGTAGGCTTCGACCACCACCCGGTCAGAGCCGGTCACGTGGAAATTGGTGTTGACGCTGCCCACTTCCTCGCTGTGCGCGAGAGGGTTGAGCAGAGCCGTGACAGCGAAGGCGAGCGTAACGCGCAACAAGGGTGATTTCATTGGGATACCGGAGTGATCAGGAATGATGGCAAAGCGAAAGCACCATCGTATATCGGCAACCATGACGCGGGTGGATGCGTCTGGAAACCGCTGAAGGAGAGCGGAATGGGATGAACGCGAAGAGCGCAACGTTTATTGGGTGGCCAGTATTACCGCGACGCGCGCCGCCCAAAAACAAAAGGCCCGCAAATGCGGGCCTTCGAATCTTTTGGCTCCTCGACCTGGGCTCGAACCAGGGACCTACGGATTAACAGTCCGGCGCTCTACCGACTGAGCTATCGAGGAACAGCAGTACAACTTTTACATAAAAAAGCCCGTTTTGGTTAACGGGCCTTTGCAAATCTTGGCTCCCCGACCTGGGCTCGAACCAGGGACCTACGGATTAACAGTCCGGCGCTCTACCGACTGAGCTATCGGGGAACAACAAAAGCAGAGAAGCGAAATTGTAGGAGGTGCTCCGGAACCTGTCAAGACCCTTGGCCCATCTCGATTTCGTTCGAATAGGCGTGGCCGGGGAGGGTGATACAGGGACCGGCGCGCAGCAGCCGGGTGCGACCTTAAGGTCGTGAGCCGCCGCGCGTAGGGCTGCTTAGCGAGCGAGCAAAGTCAGCTTTTCCTTCACGTCCTTGAATTCGTCGGCTTCCGGCAGCGGGGCCTTCGTCTTCGTGATGCTCGGCCAGCCCTTGGCGAGATCGGCATTCAGCGCGATGAAGTCCTGCTGGTCGCCCGGCACGTCTTCTTCGGCGTAGATGGCGTTCACCGGACATTCGGCGACGCACACAGCACAGTCGATGCACTCATCGGGGTCGATCGCGAGGAAGTTGGGACCTTCGCGAAAGCAGTCCACCGGGCACACATCGACGCAGTCGGTATAGCGGCACTTGATGCAGCTTTCGGTCACAACGTGAGTCATTCAGGCAGCTCCTGCATGCGGTATCGGGGAGGCGAAACGCCAAAAGCGCTATTGTATCGTAACGTCAAGAGGCATATGCAGCACGGGCTCACCCGGTTTATACGTTTTCGTGATTAGTTTATGGCACTGCGTAAGGCTGCCTGCGCCATATGCCCGCGCGCATTCGGGTAACATGCGTCAGGTCGGCGCGCCGGGGCGTGCCGCAGGCGCATGGGCCCAGTCGGGCCTTCCGTTCTTCCTGCAGTCCGGTACGCACCATCATGATTATTACTTCGCTGCTCGATACTGACCTGTACAAGTTCACGATGATGCAGGTGGTTTTGCATCATTTCCCTGCCGCGAGCGTGGAATACCGCTTCCGCTGCAGGACGCCGAACGTCGACCTCGTGCCTTATATCGAGGAAATCCGCGGCGAAGTGCGCAAGCTGTGCGAATTGCGTTTCACCGACGACGAGCTCGACTACCTGCGGCGCATGCGCTTCATCAAGGGCGATTTCATCGAGTTCCTCGCGCTCTTCCATCTGAACGACAAGTACATTTCGATTACCCCTTCGCCGAAGGGCAATGGCGAGATCGACATCGAGATCAAGGGTCCATGGCTGCATACGATCCTGTTCGAGATTCCGGTGCTGGCAATCGTCAATGAGGTCTACTTCCGCAACACGCAGCGCGAGCCGGCCTACGGCGAAGGCCGTGAGCGACTCTCCGAAAAGATCAAGCTGCTCGGCGCACGCCCGGAATTCGCGGACTGCAAGATCGCCGACTACGGCACGCGCCGCCGCTTCTCGAAGCGCTGGCACGAAGAGGTGATCCTGACGCTGAAGGACGATCTGGGCGAGCAGTTCACCGGCACCAGCAACGTCTTTTACGCCATGAAGCATGGTCTCACGCCGCTCGGCACGATGGCCCACGAATACCTTCAGGCCTGCCAGGCGCTCGGCCCGCGGCTGCGCGATTCGCAGATCTACGGCTTCGAGATGTGGGCGAAGGAGTATCGCGGCGACCTGGGCATCGCGCTGTCCGACGTGTACGGCATGGAAGCGTTCCTGCGCGATTTCGACATGTACTTCTGCAAGCTGTTCGACGGCGCGCGTCACGATTCAGGCGACCCGTTCGAGTGGGGCGAGCGGCTTCTGAAGCACTACGAGGCGAATCGCTGCGATTCGCGCACGAAGATTCTCGTGTTCTCCGATGCGCTCGATATTCCGAAGGTCCTGCAACTGTACGAACGCTTCCGCGGACGCTGCAAGCTCGCGTTCGGCGTCGGCACCAACCTGACCAACGACCTCGGCTATAACCCGCTTCAGATCGTCATCAAGATGGTTCGCTGCAACGGTCAGCCGGTCGCCAAACTGTCCGATTCGCCGGGCAAGAATATGTGCGACGACAAGGCGTACCTCGCTTATCTGCGCCAGGTTTTCGGCATCAAACAGCCGGACGAGGAAGTCTCGCCGTAACGGCAGTGACTTCCTGTACGGGCGCCTGGTGCGCGCCCGCTTAGGCCATCTGGACGAGTGTCCGCGAGTGAGGTGGCCGGTATAATTCTCGCGATACCTGCCTGTCGCACGGCTATCGAAAGAAACGAGACACTCGCGAGGATTTGGCCCACATGGATACATCGATTGCCCGCCGCAACATCCTGGCGCGCGTCCGCGCAGCCCAGGGCCGCGAAGCCGAGCCGGCAGAATCCGAGCGCGAAGCCGCTACCGACTATCTCGCTCGGCATCCGCAAGGTCCGCGGCCAACTATGCCGGACGATCTGGTCGCGCGTTTTATCGAAGAGGCGCAGAAGCTGTCCACCACCGTTGAGAGCGTCGACGCCTTGAGCGATGTGCCGGCTGCGGTGCTTCGCTATCTCACGCAGCACGGCTTGCCGCTGCAGGCCATTGCCTGGCAAACGCTGCAAGACCTCAACTGGACCGAAGCAGGTCTCAGCATCGAATTTCGCAAACCGGAAGATGGCGATGTGGTCGGCATCACCGGCTGTTTCTGCGCGACAGCGGAGACCGGCACGCTGGTGCTGTTGTCGGGACCCGAAACCTATGCGTCCGCCGGTCTGCTTCCCGAAACGCACATCGCGATCGTGCCGGCCTCGCGCATCGTCGCCGGTCATGAAGACGCCTTCAACCTGATTCGCTCCGAACGGGGCGAACTGCCGCGCGCCGTCAACTTCGTATCGGGGCCGTCGCGTACCGGGGATATCGAGCAGACTATCGTGCTCGGGGCACACGGGCCGTATCGGGTGCACGTGATCGTCGTGCGTACATGAAGCGACATGCTGTGTGGACGAGCATCGTGCTCGCCGCCGTAATGGCGCTTGGGCCGCAAATCGCGTCGGCCGCGACGCTTGATGGCGCAACCCTGTCGGCATGGTGGGGCGCGCCATTTGCCGGTGTGCTGCTGTCGATTGCCGTGTTCCCGCTCATCGCGCCGACTTTCTGGCATCACCATTTCGGCAAGATCGCGGCAGGCTGGGCCATCCTGTTTCTGGTGCCGTTTGGTGTGATGTTCGGTGCCGGCGTAGCGCTCGGCTCGTTCGTTCACGCCATGCTCGAAGAGTACGTGCCCTTCATCGTGCTGTTGACTGCGCTCTATACGGTGGCGGGCGGCATCTGCGTGCGCGGGAATCTGCACGGCTCGCCACGCATGAATACGGCGATCATCGCGCTCGGTACGGCACTCGCCAGCATCATGGGCACGACCGGCGCGGCAATGCTGCTGATCCGGCCACTGCTGCGTGCCAACGATAATCGCAAGCACGTCGTGCATGTGGTGGTGTTCTTCATCTTCCTCGTTGCCAACGCGGGCGGCTCGCTGTCGCCGCTCGGCGACCCGCCGCTCTTTCTCGGTTTTCTCAACGGCGTGGGCTTTTTCTGGACCACCGTGCATCTGGCTTTGCCGATGCTGTTCGTGTGTGGCGTCCTGCTCGTGGTCTTCTACGCGCTCGATTCGTACTTTTACCATCGTCGTGAAGAAGAGCGTTCGCCGTTTCTCGATCCCACGCCCGATACGCCACCGCTCGGCATCGACGGCAAGATCAATTTCGTGCTGCTTGGCGTGGTCATTGCGCTCGTGCTGATGAGTGGCCTGTGGAAGCCGCGTATCGAGTTCGACGTTTTTGGCACGCACGTCGCGCTGCAAAACGCGCTGCGCGATGTGGCGCTGATCGGCGTCACGCTGCTCTCGCTGGCGGTGACCCCGCGCGCGGCGCGCGAGGGCAATGCCTTCAACTGGGCACCAATCGAAGAGGTCGCGAAACTGTTCGCCGGCATCTTCGTGACGATCGCGCCGGTCATCACGATTCTGCGCGCGGGTGAGGCAGGCGCGTTCGCGGGTATCGTGCATCTGGTCAACGACGCGTCGGGCCAGCCGCGCGACGCGATGTACTTCTGGGCGACGGGTTTGCTGTCGTCGTTTCTTGACAACGCGCCTACCTATCTGGTGTTCTTCAACCTGGCCGGCGGCGACGCGCAAACGCTGATGACGAAGGGCGCCACCACGCTGGCCGCGATTTCCGCCGGCGCGGTATTCATGGGCGCGAACAGCTATATCGGCAATGCGCCGAACTTCATGGTGAAGGCGATTGCGGAGTCGCGCGGCGTGCGTATGCCGAGCTTTTTTGCTTACCTGGGCTGGTCCGTCGTTATTCTGGTGCCGTTGTTTCTCGTGACGGGCTGGCTGTTCTTTTAGCTTTTTAGAGCCATTGATGACGGTTGACTGCAGCACGGCCGCAGACGGTCCCGCTGCGCTATTCGGAGAATTGCAATGCAGAAGATCCTGGTTGCCCGTCCGATTTTTCCGGACGTGATCGAACGCCTCAAACAGTATTTCGAGGTGGACTGGAACAACGGCGAAGTCTTGCCTGCCGACGAACTGACGCAACGGCTTGCCGATAAGGACGGCGCACTGACGGCCGGCGACCCGATCGACGCAGCCGTGCTGGCGGCAGCACCGCGGCTGCGAGTGGTGTCGAATATGGCAGTCGGCTACAACAACTTCGATATGGCCGCGTTCAACGCGGCGAACGTACTCGGCACCAATACGCCGGACGTCCTGAACGAGTCCACTGCCGATTTCGGCTGGGCGCTGATGATGGCGACGGCACGCCGGATCGCCGAGTCCGAGCACTGGCTACGCGCCGGAAAGTGGCAGAAGTGGGCGTACGACGGCTTTCTCGGTACCGACCTGTACGGTTCGACGCTCGGTGTGATCGGCATGGGCCGCATTGGCCAGGCACTGGCGCGTCGCGCCCGCGGCTTCAACATGCAGGTGATCTATCACAACCGCTCGCGGGTCGCGCCTGCTATCGAAGCCGATCTGAATGCGGAGTATGTGTCGAAGGCAGACCTGTTGCGGCGGGCCGATCACGTCGTCCTGGTGCTGCCCTATACGAAGGAAAACCATCACACGATCGGCGCAGCGGAGCTCGCGCAGATGAAGCCGACCGCGACGCTGACCAACATCGCGCGCGGAGGCATCGTCGACGACGCCGCGCTCGCCGAGGCGCTGCGTGCGAAGCGGATCGCAGCGGCCGGTCTCGATGTTTACGAAGGCGAGCCGAATCTAAACCCGGCGCTGTTGACCGTGCCGAATGTCGTGCTGACGCCGCATATCGCAAGCGCGACTGAAGCGACCCGCCGTGCCATGGCCAATCTCGCGGCCGACAACCTGATTGCCGGGTTGGGCGAAGGTCCGAATGCAGGGCATCCGCCGAGCGCGATCAATCCGGATGTTCTCGGCAAGGCGCGTTCATGATGACGTTGTTGTTGCCCGCGGCGGTCGTGGTATTGGCGGTCGCTTTGGTGATCGCCTTGCTCGTATTGATGCGTGCTGGCCGTCAGAGTGATCTGCAGGCGCAGCTCGACCAGTTAGGCGATCACATTGGCTCGGCAGCGCAGGAGCAGTCGCGCGCGTCCGAGCGGATCGAGCGCGAGTTGCGCAGCGAGATCAAGGAGACCGCCCGCGTCTCGCGAACCGAACTGAACGGCGGCTTCTCGCAATTTCAGCAGACGCTTGCCGCGCAGTTCACGAGTATGACGACGCTGCAGAACGGCAAGATCGACGGCTTCGCGCAGCAACTCGTCAGACTCACGGAAACCAACGCGCAGCAACTCGAAGCGGTCAGGCTGAGCTTGCAGCAGCAGGCGCAGCAGGCGCGCGACGAGCAGGGTGCCACGCTTAAGCGTTTCGGTGAGACGCTGACATTGCAGCTCGGGCAACTGACGGAATCGAACGATCGCCGTTTTGCCGAAATCCGCACGACGATCGAACAACGTCTGAAGGACATCGAGACAAACAACGCGACCAAGCTCGAAGAAATGCGCCGTACGGTCGACGAGAAGCTGCACGCCACACTCGAGCAGCGTCTGGGCGAATCGTTCAAGCAGGTCTCGGACCGGCTCGAGCAGGTGCATCGCGGGCTGGGGGAAATGCAGACGCTTGCCGCAGGCGTTGGCGATCTGAAGAAGGTGCTGACCAACGTCAAGACGCGTGGCACATGGGGCGAAGTGCAGCTCGAGGCGCTGCTCGAACAATTGCTGACCGCGGATCAATACGCGAAGAACGTCGCAACGGTGCCGAAAAGCGCCGACCGGGTCGAATTCGCGATCAAGTTGCCGGGCCGGCAAGACCCGGAAGGTGTAGCGGTGCCGGTATGGCTGCCGATAGATGCGAAATTCCCGCGCGAGGACTACGAGCGGTTGATCGAAGCTCAGGAGCGAGCCGACCCGGTGGCGGTCGAAGAAGCGTCGCGGGCGCTGGAAGGGCGTATTCGTGCCGAGGCCCGCGCGATCTCTGAGAAGTATGTCGCGCCGCCGCACACCACCGATTTCGCCTTGCTGTTCCTGCCGACCGAAGGGCTCTACGCGGAAGTTCTACGCCGGCCGGGCCTCACCGACACGTTGCAGCGTGACTACCGGGTGACGATAGCCGGACCGACCACGCTCACCGCGTTGCTCAACAGTCTGCAGATGGGCTTCCGCACGCTGGCCATCGAGAAGCGTTCGAGCGAAGTCTGGCAGGTGCTCGGCGCGGTGAAGACGGAATTCGGCAAGTTCGGCGACGTGCTGGCGAAGACGAAGTCGCAGCTCGAAACGGTGACGCGTTCGATCGAAGCTGCGGAAACGCGTACACGCATGATGAACCGCAAGCTGCGCGACGTCGAAGCGTTACCAGGAGAGCAGGCGAGCGGCTTATTGGGAGATGCGCTGCTTGGGGCAGATGCGGAAGAATAGGGCGGATCTGGATTTACCCAGCCTTTGCCGCCTTTACTCCGGCCAATTCCTCAAGGGCATCACCCGTGATGCGCACGACGCGCCAATCCGGCAACACGGTCGCGCCCATCTTCTCGTAGAAACTGATGGCCGGCTGATTCCAGTCGAGCACCGTCCATTCGAACCGGCCGCATTGCCGTTCGACGGCCAATGCCGCCAGTTCGCGCAGCATCCGCGTGCCCAGCCCAGTGCCGCGCTGCGACGGCTGCACATACAGGTCTTCCAGGTAGAGTCCACGCCGGCCGAGGAAGGTCGAGAAATTATGGAAGAACAGCGCATATGCGACGATGCGGCCGTCTTCTTCCTGCGCGACCATGGCTTCGGCCGAGGGCCGCGCGCCGAACAGCGCGTCATGCACGCCTGCTTCGGTGGCGACGAACAGATGGGTGAGCTTCTCGAACTCAGCCAGTTCGAACATCAACGAAAAAATGGCGCTCACGTCGGCGCTCGTCGCGGCACGAATGGTGGCGGCCATTAAGCTTCCTCTTGAACGTCGCTCAACTGGATTTCGATGCCGCCAAACCGCGACGCGACCCAGTTATACGCATGACAGGCGATCCACAACAGCACGAAACCAAGAATCGCGTTCAGCAGCAGCGCGCTGAACACGGTGCTCAGCTCGACCGAACCGTAGCGGATAAACGCAACCAGTACCCCAAGCAGCACGATGGGCACACTGAAGGTCAGATACACCAGGATCAGCGCCTTGGCGGTCTGTCCCGGCGCGATGAACGAGATCTGTTTTCTCATGTAAGTCAAACCCGTTGGTCGTTGTGAGGGTAAGGGTTGAGGGTGAGCGGCAGCCGGGCGTGTCAGATCAGCCCGTCGAACAGCATGATATCGACGCTTTCGCCAGCCGTGATGTCAGAGCGTTCGTGCTCGAGCACGATAAAGCAATTGGCTTCGCTCATGGAACTAAGGACCCCCGAGCTTTGCGAGGGAGTCGGCGTGACCTGCCATTGGCCGCGCGCATCGCGTGTCGCTACGCCGCGCTGGAATTCGGTGCGGCCTGCACGCTTGCGGATGAGCTCGCGACTCGTGGCTTGCAGAAGCGCCGCCGGTTGTGGCGTGGCGCCGGACATGACCACCAATGCTTCGCGCACGATCTGATAGAACGTCACCATCACGGCGACCGGATTGCCCGGCAGGCCGAAGAATAACGCGGGCAGGCCGAGGCCGGGTCGTTCGCCTGACCAGACGCGGCCGAACGCGAGCGGGCGCCCTGGACGCATGGCGAGACTCCAGAACGCCACGTCCCCGAAGGTCTGCAATAACTGCTGGGTGAAGTCCGCCTCGCCGACGGAGACGCCACCCGAGGTCAGGACCACGTCGGCGCTGGCTGCGGCGCTGCGTAGCGCGGCCTCGAGCGCGGCGGGCTCATCCCGTACGACACCGAGGTCGAGGGGGTCGATGTTCATCCGCCGCAGCATGGCAAACAGCGTGTGACGATTGCTGTCGTAGACGCAGCCGGGATCGAGCGGCTCGCCGAGCGAACGCAGTTCGTCGCCGGTAGAAAAAAATGCGGCCCGCAGACGCCTGCGCACCGGCACTTCGGCGATACCAAGCGAAGCGATCAACCCGAGGTCCGACGCGCGCAAGATCCGGCCGGCTCGCAGCGCTACGCTGCCGCGCGGCAGGTCTTCGCCGGCGAGGCGCCGGTTGGCGCCACTGCGCACGGCGCTGGCGGCAAAGCGGATCGTCTCGCCGCTGCGTGTGACGAGTTCTTGCGGCACGACCGTATCGCAATCCGCCGGCATCGAGGCGCCCGTCATGACCCGCACGCACTCCGTTACCGCAACCGCGCCGCCAAATGGGTGGCCAGCCAGCGCCTTGCCGGCGAGCGTCAGTTCAACGCTGTTCGCCTCGCTGTTTGCCTGACCGGCGAGCACGGCGCTGCGGAAGGCGTAGCCGTCCATTGCCGAGTTGTCGTGCGCGGGTACGTCGCTGGGCGACACGATGTCTGCGGCCAGCACGCGGTCGAGCGCATCGTGCAGCGGCACGTGTTCGACTGCAGTGACGGGTGTGGCCCACTGCCGCACGATCGCCTGCGCGGCCGTGACCGGCAGCGCCTGAGGATCGTACTGCGCGACGCAGCTGGAAAATTCGTTAAGCGTGGTCATGAATGGAGAGGCGTCGCGGCCGGATGCGGTCGGCTGGATTGGGTGAGCGCCGTGCGTCCGGAGCAGAACATCGGCTGCAACCTCGTTGACGTCTGAACGACGTCTCAATGGCGTTCAAGGTCGGCCAGTTCTTGTAAAGAGTTGATATTGTAAAACGCGCGCTCATCCGGAAAGGCGACTTCCACCGTCTTGTGGCGCGCGTACCACGCGCGGACCTTACGTTCACCCGCTTGCAGAAAGGCGGAGAGGTCATCGGCCAGACTGGTGCGCAACAGCGCGAAGACAGGGTGAATCGAGGTCTCGCCGTGCGTGTCGACGGTGGTGACGGTGGCGATATCGGCTTGTTGTGCATCGAGGGCATCCGCGAGCCGCGCGGCGAGATCGGCCGGCAGTCCGGGTGAGTCGCATGGCGCGCTGACCACGAACGGGGTTCGAGCGGCGCGTAGGCCGGCTAGCAGACCCGCCAGCGGGCCGGGGAAGTCCGCTACGCTGTCTGCTACGACGCTCGCGCCAAATGGCGAGCCGAGCGCGGCATAGATCTCGGGATGACGATTGGCGCTGATGAGTAACGATCCGGTCTGCGGTGCGAGTCGCTTCATGACGTGCAAGGCGAGCGCTTCGCCGTGCAGCAGTTGCAACCCTTTGTCGACACCGCCCATACGCGTGCCGCGTCCGCCGGCGAGAACGAGGCCGGTGAGATTGGCTGGCAGGGGATTGAGTGCGGCAGGCAAGACGGCCTCAGCCGCCGATGTACGACATTTCGACGCGGCGCTCGTCTGGCGATTGCGATACCGCAGCGCTGCTGCCGCGCAGTTCGGAATAGCGATCGCCGCGGGCCTGCCAGATATGTGCGACCGCGGAGGCGATCTGTGCGTCGCTCGAGCCATTGCGCACCAGCGCACGCAGGTCGTGTCCCCCTGACGCAAACAGGCACAGGTACAGCTTGCCTTCCGTGGAGAGCCGGGCGCGTGTACAGGTGCCGCAGAACGCCCGGGTGACGCTCGAAATCACGCCGATCTCGCCGCTGCCGTCGGTGTAGCGCCAGCGCTGCGCAGTCTCGGCGGCGCTGTGCGCTTCGAGCGGCACCAGCGGGAAGTATTCGCCGATCCTTTCCACGACCTCGGCCGACGGCAGCACTTCAGCCATGTTCCAGCCGTTCGAGGTGCCCACGTCCATGTACTCGATAAAGCGCAGCACGCAGCCCGAGCCTTTGAAGTGGCGTGCCATCGGCACGATTTCGCCATCGTTGGTACCGCGCTTGACCACCATGTTGACCTTGACCGGCGCAAGGCCCACCGCCTGGGCGGTGGCGATGCCTTCCAGCACGTCGTCCACAGCGAAGTCCGCATCGTTCATGCGACGAAACAGCGTGTCGTCGAGCGCGTCCAGGCTGACCGTGACGCGCGTCAGTCCGGCGTCTTTCAGGCTGCGCGCCTTGCGGGCGAGCAGCGAACCGTTAGTGGTAAGCGTGAGATCGAGCGGCCGGCCTTCCGGCGTGGTGAGTTGCGCGAGCCGTTCGATCAGGTATTCCAGGTTTTTGCGCAGCAGCGGTTCACCGCCTGTCAAGCGGATCTTTTCTACGCCATGTGCGACGAAAAGCCGCGCCAGGCGCTCGATTTCCTCGAAGCTCAGCAGCGCGCTGTGCGGCAGGAAGGCGTAGTCCTTGTCGAACACCGCGCGCGGCATGCAGTAGACGCAGCGGAAGTTGCACCGATCCGTCACCGAGATGCGCAGATCCCGCAGCGGGCGCGACAAGGTATCGCGCAGCACGCCGCTAGGCGTCTGCACGGGACCGGTGATGACCGGGACCGCGCTGACGTCGGCAACAGGGATGATGCGTCGGGACATGGATCGCTTCAATTGGGGTGCAGACTTCCATTTTAGCGGAACGCCCGTCCACCCACATGGAACGAATACCCGCATTCAGGCAAACAAAAAGCCCGCCGGTGAGGGCGGGCTTTCTGGACAGCAGGGCGTTGACGGCGCCCGGTGTAACGGCTTACTGCGGGTGCTTCGCCGTTTCGACCTGCTGCATCGGCGCATTGTCGACCGGCGGCAGCGGCTTGCGCTCACGCGGCACGCGCGCTGGCTTCGCAACTTGCGCAGCGGCTTCCTGCGCGGCACGCAGCTTGGTGGCGTCGGTGTTGACCCACACGAGGCCGGCGCTTTCCAGCACCGGCTGCAGGGCTTCCGGCGACAGACCGTTGTTGCGCGGCACAACTGACGCTACAGCAGCGACCGGTGCCGGTTCGACAGCCTGCGCAGGCTCAACCGCGGGTTGCGGTGCTGCCGGTGCGGCTACTTCTTCGGCTGCGGCAGCTTGCGGCGCTGCTTCGACCACTGGCTGCTGTGCTTCCACCGGTGCAGCAACCACGACCGCCGGAGCGACCGAGGTTGCCGGCGTCGCTTCCACGACCGGAGCCTGAACGGCGGCCGGCTCGGCAGCGAACGTCTCTGCAGCAGCGGGCTCAACCGCTGCCGGTGCCTGTACTGGCGCTTCAACCGCCGGCGCTTCGTGAACCGGTGCCTGGAACACAGGCGCCGCAGGTGCTGCGCTCGTCGTTTCGACGGCAGCGCTTGCGGTTTCATGTGCGGCTTCGGTTGCGACCGGCGCAACAGGTGCCACGGGCGCGGCTGGTGCCGATACAACCGGCGCCGGTTCAGCGTGCGTGACTACCGGCGCTTCGGGCACGGCTGCTTCTGCGACCGGCACGAAAGCTTCGGTTTTGGCAGCCTGTTCGGCGGCCAGAACCGGCGTTTCGGTTGCGGCATGCAGCTCGGTGACGACCGCCGTTTCCGTTGCGACCGCAGCAACGACCACTTCGACCGGTGCGCTTGCCGGCGCTTCGTGACGGGGCTGCTGAGCCGGCGCCTCGACTGCTGCGCTAGCCGTTTCGCCTTCCGTTTCCGCACTTTCGACAGACTCGGCACCTTCGGCGTTGACGTTACCGTTCACGCCTTCTTCTTCACGCTCACGACGGCCGCCACGACGCCCGCGACGGCGGCGACGACGCTCTTCGCCTTCACGGGCCACGGCTTCCTGATCGACGGGAGCGCCGCCTTCAAGGTTGCCGGCCTGGTTTTGCGTCAGCAGATCGGTCTGGTTTTCGTCCTGGCTCAGCGCTTCGGCGCCTTCCGGTTGCTGCTTGCGACGCTCGCCGCGTTCCGGACGATCACCGCGATCGCGACGTTCGCCGCGTTCCTGGCGTTCGCCACGCTCGGCGCGCGGTGCGCTTTCCACGGTTTCGCCACGGTCCGCGCGCTCCTGACCGCGCTCGCCGCGGTTGTCACGCCCTTCGCGCTCACCACGCGGCTCGCGGCTTTCGCGCGGCTCACGGTTGCCACGCGGCTCCCGTGTTTCGCGGGGCTCGCGACCCTCACGCGGTTCGCGCGACTCGCGTGCTTCACGCGGCTCACGACCCTCGCGGGCTTCACGTCCTTCGCGACCTTCGCGACCTTCGCGACCTTCGCGTTCGTCACGACGCTGCGACGGCTGGCCTTGACGGCCGCCAACCGCAGCACCTTCGCCACGCGCCGCGCCATCACGGCCGCTCGCGCCGCCACGGCGATTATTGCGACGATCGCCGCCGCGCTCGCCCGTGCGCTCACCGCGCTCCGGACGATCGCCGCGTGCCGGACGCGCCGTCTGCTCGACGGGTGCCGGTGCGACCGGTGCGGGCGCCGCCGGCGCCGCGCCGAACAGCTTCTTCAGCCAGCCAATGAAACCGCCACCAGCCGGCGTCACTGCCACAGGGGCAGGCGTAGCGGCAGCAACCGGGCGAACCGGGGCGCTAGGCGCCGGCTTTTCAGGCGTGATGCCCTTGACCGCGGCTTCCTGCTTCGGCTTCACTTCCTCGGCACGCTTGCTGTAACCGGTTTCCGATTCCAGCTCGCGGGCCGCTTCTTCGGCCATCTTCCACGAAGCACGCGGTTCGTCGAGGCGTGCATCGTCGTGACGCAGGCGCTCGAGCTTGTAGTGCGGCGTGTCGAGGTGCTTGTTCGGGATCAGGACGACATTGACCTTGAAACGCGACTCGATCTTGTTGATTTCGGCGCGCTTCTCGTTCAACAGGAAGGCGGTCACTTCGACCGGCACCTGGCAGTGGATGGCCGCGGTGTTTTCCTTCATCGCTTCTTCCTGAATGATCCGCAGCACTTGCAGTGCGGACGATTCGGTATCGCGGATGTGGCCCGTGCCGTTACAGCGCGGGCAGGTCACGTGGCTGCCTTCCGAGAGGGCCGGACGCAGACGTTGACGCGACAGTTCCATCAGGCCGAAGCGCGAAATCTTGCCCATCTGGACACGTGCACGGTCGTGCTTGAGCGCGTCTTTCAGGCGTTGTTCGACTTCGCGTTGGCTCTTGGCCGACTCCATGTCGATGAAGTCGATCACGATCAGGCCGCCCAGGTCGCGCAGGCGCAACTGGCGGGCCACTTCGTCGGCGGCTTCGAGGTTGGTGCGTGCAGCCGTTTCCTCGATGTCGGCGCCCTTGGTGGCGCGCGCCGAGTTCACGTCGATGGCCACCAGCGCTTCGGTGTGGTCGATCACGATCGCACCGCCCGAAGGCAGCGGCACCGTGCGCGAATACGCCGTTTCGATCTGATGTTCGATCTGGAAACGCGAGAAAAGCGGCACGTCGTCGTGATACCGCTTCACCTTGCTGACATTATCCGGCATCACGATATCCATGAAGGCGCGGGCCTGGTCATGAATTTCGGTGGTGTCGATGAGGATTTCGCCGATATCCGGCTGGAAATAGTCGCGAATTGCGCGGATCACCAGGCTCGATTCGAGATAAATCAGCATCGGCTGACCGGTCGAACCGCTTTGCGACGCGGCTTCGATGGCGCGCCACAGTTGCATCAGATAGTTCAGGTCCCACTGCAGTTCTTCGGCGGAGCGGCCAATACCAGCCGTACGCGCGATGATGCTCATGCCTTCCGGCAGTTGCAGCTGCGCCATGGTTTCGCGCAGTTCCTGACGGTCGTCACCTTCGATCCGGCGCGACACGCCACCGCCGCGCGGATTGTTCGGCATCAGGACCAGATAACGGCCTGCCAGCGAAATAAAGGTGGTGAGAGCAGCGCCCTTGTTGCCGCGTTCTTCCTTTTCGACCTGGACGATCAGTTCCTGACCTTCCTTCAGGGCGTCCTGGATACGGGCGGAACGCATGTCGACGCCGTCGCGGAAATACTGGCGGGCGACTTCCTTGAACGGCAGAAAACCGTGACGGTCTTCGCCGTAGTTGACGAAACAGGCTTCGAGCGACGGCTCGATGCGAGTGATGATGCCCTTGTAAATATTGCCTTTGCGCTGTTCGCGACCGGCGGTTTCGATGTCGATATCGATGAGTTTTTGCCCATCGACGATGGCTACGCGCAGTTCTTCCTGCTGCGTTGCATTAAACAACATTCGTTTCATTGAACGACTCCAGAGCGGCTTAGCCTGCGCCCACGCCTCGCGTTTATTGGACGCAAAGGACGTTCGAGGCAGCGGCATGCCGCGCTTTATTGTGTTTTCACAAGCACGCTGGAGCGGGAAAAATGGCGGGGAGAATTGCCTGAGAGGGCCCGGTCCATACAGAAGGACGCGGTGCCGCAGGGCACATGCGAACACGGCTTCAAATAACGGCCTGACACGCCGCGGGTACTGCCGGCTGACCTATACACACCTTCGTCCACTCGCGCCGGTGCGCCAACTGGGCGCGTGACCGGAGGGTCGAAGGCTGCGGTCGAGCCGCAGCGGGAAGTTCGCGCAATAGGCGCGTCTTTTCTCGCCGGGGGTGTCTCGCCTCATTTTGACGTCGCCATGTCTTGTACTTTCTACAAGACGCCTTGGGCGCACGCCGTATTTTCGCAACCGGAAGCCTCGTCCTGCAGGGCGTCAAACCGCCGATACCCGAGGCTCGCAGTTAAATTCTTTTTTACCAAAATTCCGTTACCGCGGAGCCGACCGTGACCGAACGCGCCTGTGGGCGCCGTCCCTGCCGGGTGCTGACTCCGTGCGTACAACTTGTTGCATCTCGTTATGCGGGTGAGCAACCAGACCCGGGCGCAAGTAAAATGACTGTTTATCGCTTGCACCTGCGCAGACTGCCGGAATACCGGACAATGCGCCGGCCGCCGCAGACTGCTGGGCAAATTATATTCAGAATGAAAGAGTTAGGCAAAATATCCCAGAAATCGGTCGCAAGTGACCAGGTCTCGATGATCGAGATCGATGATGGCGCGGCCGGACAGCGCATCGACAACTTCCTGTTACGCGTCTGTAAAGGCGTGCCTAAAAGCCATATTTATCGCATCCTGCGTAGCGGGGAAGTGCGTGTAAATAAGGGCCGGGTCGATGCGCAGTACCGTCTCGAACACGGCGATCTGGTGCGCGTGCCGCCGATCCGCATCGCTCAAGGGACCGAAGCGAGCGCTCACAATCCGGTTCCGGTCGCCCATTTCGAAATTCTTTTTGAAGATGACCACATGCTGGTCATCGATAAACCGGCCGGCGTCGCCGTCCATGGTGGCAGCGGGGTGGCGTTCGGGGTAATCGAGCAGATGCGCGAGGCGCGTCCGCAGGCAAAATTCCTGGAACTGGTGCACCGGCTGGACCGCGAAACCTCCGGTGTCCTGATGCTGGCGAAGAAGCGCGCGGCACTTGTTAACCTGCACGAGCAGATTCGTGAGAACCGCATGGACAAGCGCTACTTTGCGTGCGTTCATGGCGAGTGGGCGAGCGACTGGGGCCGCCGCCGGGCGGTCAAGGAGCCGCTGCACAAGTATCTGACGGCGGATGGCGAACGCCGCGTGCGGGTCCAGGCGGACGGGCTGGCGTCGCACACGGTGTTCAATCTGGTGAATCGCTGGCCGGACTACGCGCTTCTCGAAGCGGAACTGAAGACGGGTCGCACGCATCAGATCCGGGTTCACCTCGCGCATCTGGAGTTGCCGATCGTCGGCGACGTCAAATATGGCGATTTCGCACTGAATAAAGAGCTGGCGCGCACCAATGCGCGTCCTGGACTGAAGCGGATGTTTCTGCACGCGTACCGGCTCAAGCTGGCACACCCGGCTACCGGCGACGTGCTGCAGTTCGAGGCGCCGCTACCGGCGGAATGCCGGCGTTTCATCGATCAGCTCAATGAAATCAATAACGGGGCAACCCCGGAGACGAATACGCATGGCTAGAGAGCAATTTGATCTGATCGTCTTCGATTGGGACGGCACCTTGATGGATTCGACCGTGCATATCACGCGCAGTATCCAGTCGGCGTGTCGCGATCTCGGCTTGCCGGTGCCGGCTGATGAGGCGGCGAGCTACGTGATTGGCCTCGGGCTGCGCGACGCGCTGCAGATCGCCGCGCCGACGCTCGACCCGTCCGAGTATCCGCGTCTGGCCGAGCGCTACCGTTTTCACTATCTGGTCAAAGATCAGACCACGGAGCTTTTTGCTGGAGTGCGCGAAATGCTGCAGGAGTTGCGCGATCAGGGTTATCTGCTTGGTGTCGCCACCGGCAAGAGCCGTGTGGGCCTGAACCGGGCGCTCGACCAGTCGCGCCTCACCAGCCTGTTCGACGGTACCCGCTGTGCCGACGAGACTTTCTCGAAGCCTCATCCGGCAATGCTGCATGAGCTGACCCGTGAACTGGGTCAGGATGTGGCACGCACGGTGATGGTCGGCGATACGACCCATGACCTGCAAATGGCGATCAACGCCGGCGTCGCAGGCATCGCCGTGACCTACGGCGCCCATCCGGAGGCCTCGCTCGCTGCGCTCGAGCCGAAGTTCGTGGCGTCGAGCGTCAGCGCGCTGTCCGGCTGGTTGCGCGAGAACGCATGAGCATGTCTGCCATCGAACCCGTGCGGATCTGCGCTTCCGACGAACTGGTCGAGGGTGGCACAGGGCTGCGCCGCCAGGCGAAATACGTCGACGGGGATGCGGTTGTTTTCTTTGTCCGCTATGGTGGCGAGGTTTTTGGTTATCTGAACCGCTGTGCGCATGTGCCGATGGAGCTCGACTGGGCTGAGGGTCAGTTCTTCGAATCATCGGGTTTATACTTGATGTGCGCCACGCACGGCGCAATTTACGCGCCGGATACAGGTAAGTGTGTCGGCGGTCCGTGCCGTGGCGGCAGGCTGCGTCCCGTTCAGGTAGACGAACGGGATACACCGGATGGCCGCGCGGTATTCTGGCTGCCGGACGACGACCTGCGTCCGGTCACCCCCTGACTCTTTGATCTGCGACGCATGGCCGACAATCTCACTCCCGATCCGAACCAACCGTCCTCAGCGGGCCGCAGGCCGACGCCAACTGATGAACCGGGCTGGGAGCGCGCCGCGCTCGAACGCATTGCGCTCGCTGCCATCAGCGAACAGCGCGCGGCGCGGCGCTGGAAGATCTTCTTTCGCTTCGTCTTCGTCATCCTGCTGCTGCTGGTGGTCTGGGGCGTGTTCGACTTTTCCGGCGAGAAGGTCGCCACCACCGGCCGCCACACCGCACTGGTCACGCTCGACGGGGAAATTGCCGCGGACACGAACGCGAACGCCGATGATGTCGACTCCGCATTGGAAAGCGCCTTCGACGACGCCGGCACGGCGGGCGTGATCCTGAGCTGCAACAGTCCGGGCGGCAGTCCGGTGCAGGCGGGTATCATCAATCGCGATATCCGTCGTCTGCGCGCCAAATATCCGTCCATCCCGCTGTATGTGGTGGTGGGCGACATGTGCGCCTCGGGCGGGTACTACGCGGCCGCAGCGGCAGACAAGATTTACGTGGATAAGGCGAGCATCGTCGGCTCGATCGGCGTGCTGATGGACGGCTTCGGATTTACCGGGCTGATGGACAAGCTCGGCGTCGAGCGGCGTCTGCACACCTCGGGCGAAAACAAGGGCTTCTTCGACCCGTTCTCTCCGGAGACGCCGAAGATGGACGCGCATGCCCAGGAAATGCTCGACCAGATCCACCAGCAGTTCATCGACGCGGTGCGCGAAGGCCGCGGCAAGCGGCTGCATGAGACGCCGGATATCTTCTCGGGTCTGTTCTGGACCGGTCAGCAGAGTGTTGATCTTGGTCTGGCGGATGGCTTTGGCGACTCTGATTACGTCGCGCGCGAGATTATCAAGGCGCCGGATATCGTCGATTACACCGTGAAGGAAAGCATCACTGATCGCGTGGCGCGCAAGTTCGGCGCGGCGGTTGGCAGCGCTGCGGTTCATGCGATGGTGCTGGGCGGGAAGATGAGCTTGCGGTAAATAGTGACGCAGGGAGTCGCTTACCGCGGGGACGGTCAGTCGGTCGGCGGCTGGTCAAGCGGAACTCGCCCAGTCAAGTAGCGGCCGCCGTTTCGGGCGGCCTTCGTCCTTGCAGGTCCGGCGGCCGGCCCCTCTTTCAGACGGCAAGAAGCAGGAAGATCGCCGGGCGCTTGTGCAGATCGAGCACCGGCGCCTTTTTCCAGTCCGACACGGTTCGACTCGCAATCGTCTCGGTCTCCAGCGTCAGATCCACTGCGACGCACACCAGCGTCGACGGCGCGCAGGTCGCCAGTAAAGTATCGAGCAGCGCCTTGTTGCGATAAGGCGTCTCGATAAAGATCTGCGTCTGCTTTCCCTTGCGCGACTGTTGTTCCAGATCGCGCAGCCGCTTGGCCCGTTCGGCTGCGTCCACCGGCAGGTAACCGTGAAAAGCGAAACTCTGGCCGTTCAGGCCGGAGGCCATCAACGCCAACAGAATCGAGCTCGGTCCCACGAACGGCACAACCTTGACGCCGCGCTCGTGCGCCCGCCGCACCAGCAGCGCACCCGGATCGGCGACCGCCGGACAACCGGCCTCCGAGACGAGGCCCGCATCCGTGCCTGCCAGGACCGGCGCCAGCAGTTTTTCGATCTCGCCCGCCGGGGTATTCACGTTCAACTCGCGAATCTCGATTTCCTGGATCGGCCGTTCGGTGCCGACTTTCTTCAGGAAGGCGCGCGTGGTTTTCGCGTTTTCGCCGATGTAATAGTGCAGAGCCGCGGCGCGCGCCCGCACTGGCGCGGGCAGCACGGCGTCGAGCGCGTCCGCGTCACCTTCGCCCAGGGTGTTCGGGATCAGATACAGTGTGCCGCTCATCGTGCCCCCAACAGTGGAAAACCGGCCGCCAGCAGCATTCGCGACAACGCGATCAGCGGCAGTCCGATCAGCGCGGTCGGATCGTCCGACTCGATCGCATCTAGCAGCGCAATGCCGAGCCCTTCGGATTTGGCACTTCCGGCGACATCGTAAGGCGTTTCGGCTCTCAAATAGGCTTCCAGTTCAGCGTCTGACAGATTCCGGAAGCGTACCGTCGTCACGACATCAAGCGTCTGGGCACTGCTGTCGCGACTGTCGAACAGGCACAGCGCGCTATGAAACAGCACTTCGCGGCCGCGCATGGCCTGCAGCTGGGCAAGCGCCTTGTCGTGCGAGCCCGGTTTGCCAATCTGCAGACCGTCGTAAGTGGCGACCTGATCTGAGCCGATCACGAGTGCGTGTTCACCGGCGGCCAGTTTGGCTGCGACCGCCCGTGCTTTATCCTCGGAGAGCCGCAGGGCGGTCGCTTCGGGCGTTTCTCCCGGGTGAGGCGTTTCGTCGACAGCGGGCACGACGACATCGAACGGCACGCGCAGGCGTTCCAGAAGCTCGCGGCGGTAGCGCGAACTCGACGCCAGAATCAGGCGCGGCGGGCGGGAAGAGATATCCGGCATGGTGAACCAAAGGCTAGGGAGAGCAGGCCGCACGGGCTTTCGCGCGTGTGGGCTTAAGTGTTTGACTCGAAAAGACAAAACGGATATGATTTTGGGCTTTTCATCGGTATGTGAACGTTGCGCTGCAGGGAAGCCTCGGGGGAATCTCGGGAAAGCCTCGTGAAAATCCCGCGCAAACCCCCAATGCGGTCTTGCTGCAATCAGGGTTTGTCTCGTAGTAGCAGCGCCTCGGCAGGCGGCATACTGACCTGATTTACCCCGGCTAAATCCGTGCCGACGCAGGAGCGCACATGACTCAACATCCTGGCAAACCTGCAGGTCTCGCCGACCCGCATGATGTCGATCTTTTCGAATTCGCGCGGAGCGGCTGTCAGGCCGCGGGTCTCGTGCGCGTCTCGCAACTGCCGCGCATGTTAAACGAAGTTCCTGCGGAAGCGCCAGAGCGCGAAAGCGCGTTCACCTGGCAGGCCGAAGGGGCAACGCAGCCGGAATTGCAGGACGACGGCACCGAGGGTCCGCAGCCTTATCTGAGGCTCGCGATTCACGGGTCGGCATGGCTCGAATGTCAGCGGTGTCTCACGCCGTATCTGCAGGCGTTCAACGTCGATGCGACTTACCGGATCGTCAACACTGAGGCGGAAGCCGAAGAGTTTCCGCTCGACGAGGATGAAGTCGATGTGATCGTGGGTTCAGCCCATTTCGATCTTATCGACTTGATCGAAGAAGAGTTGCTGCTGAGTTTGCCGCTGGTGCCCAAGCACGAGGTTTGCCCTGAAGTGCACGAGTCGCTCGTGTCTGGGGTGGCCGGTGATGAGGGTGACGAAGCCGGAGAGGATGAAGCTGAAGAGGGCGGCGAGCCCGCCCGGCCCAATCCGTTTGCGGCGCTCGAAGCCCTCAAGAAGGGTGGTTCCGGCGGCGAGAAGCACTGAACAGTTGCATAGGAGCGCGATGCGGCGCGTTGGCCATTCGGCCAGTGACGATTGCCGTATCGGGCTGTGTTAGAATTCGGAAAATTTTTAGGAGTTATCATGGCAGTCCAACAAAACAAGAAGTCGCCGTCGAAGCGCGGCATGCACCGCTCGCACGATTTCCTCAGCGCAGCGCCGCTGGCTGTGGAACCGAGCACGGGTGAAGTGCATCTGCGTCACCACGTTAGCCCGAACGGCTACTATCGCGGCAAGAAAGTCGTCAAGACGAAGAACGACTAATCGTCCCGTTGCGTTGCGCCCCTTGGCGTTTCGCGTGGCGATCGGCTCGCTTGACATTTTCCCGGCTCGACAAAAAGGCGGCATCTATGGCCGCTTTTTTGTGTCGAACGCAGTTAGCCGTCTAGCGCTTGCTGCGTTCCCATGCAGAGCTCCTGAAATTCGTCGCACTCCATGACAGTAAAGCTCACGATAGATTGCATGGGAGGCGACCACGGCCCGTCCGTGACCGTTCCCGCGGCTGTCAGTTTCGTTCGTTCGCATCCCGATGCGCAGTTGATGCTCGTCGGTATCGAAAGCGTGATCCGCGCCCAGCTCAAGAAGTTGAAGGCCGAGGGCGAGTCTGCGCTGGTCATCGTGCCGGCTTCAGAGATCGTCGCCATGGACGACTCGGTTGAAGTCGCGCTGCGCAAGAAGAAAGACTCGTCGATGCGCGTGGCGCTCAACCGCGTCAAGGAAGGCGAGGCTCAGGCCTGCATCTCCGCCGGCAACACCGGTGCGCTGATGGCGGTGTCCCGCTATGTTCTGAAAACGCTCCCGGGTATCGAACGCCCGGCGATCGCGTTCGCATTGCCGAATCCAACCGGCTACACGATGATGCTCGACCTGGGCGCCAACGTCGATTGCGAGCCGCAGCATCTGCTGCAGTTTGCGGAGATGGGGCATGCGCTCGTGTCGGCGCTCGAGGGCAAGGAACGCCCTACGATCGGTCTGCTTAACATCGGCGAAGAGGTCATCAAGGGCAACGAGACCATCAAGCGTGCCGGTGAGTTGCTGCGGGCGAGTACACTGAATTTCCACGGTAACGTCGAGGGCGACGATATCTTTAAGGGCACGACCGATGTGATCGTCTGCGACGGTTTTGTCGGCAATGTCGCGCTGAAGACATCGGAAGGGCTCGCGCAGATGTTGAACGACATCATCAAGGAAGAGTTCGGCCACTCTTGGCTGACCAAGGTGATGGGGCTTCTCGCGTTGCCGGTACTGTTACGCTTCAAGAAGCGGGTCGACACCCGGCAATACAACGGTGCAGCACTGCTCGGCCTGCGTAGTCTCGTGATCAAGAGCCACGGCTCGGCGGACGCGTACGCGTTTGAGTGGGCGATCAAACGCGGGTATGATGCCGTCAAAAACGGCGTGCTGGAACGCCTTGCGCGGGCGATGGAAGAGAACGCGAGTTCTCTGGAACAGGTTGCGCGCGACGCAAGCGGCGCGGGTTATGCAAGTCCGGCCGCAGGCCAGCCAGCCGAGCCCTACGCTGCGCTATCCTCGAAGGCATAATGGCTCAATCGACAATTTATTCCCGCGTGCTGGGAACCGGCAGTTATCTGCCACCCGGGCGCGTCAGCAATCAGGACCTGGCCGAACGTCTTGCCAGGCAGGGCGTCGAAACCAGCGACGAGTGGATCGTAGCCCGCACCGGCATCCACGCACGCCATTTCGCAGAACCTGATGTCACCACTAGCGATCTCGCGCTCATCGCCGCCCAGCGCGCGATCGAAGCTGCCGATGTCGACCCGCAATCGATCGACCTGATCATTGTCGCCACCTCCACGCCCGACTATGTGTTTCCTAGCACGGCGTGTCTGCTGCAGAACAAGCTCGGCATCAAGAACCACGGCGCGGCGTTCGACGTGCAGGCTGTCTGTTCGGGCTTCGCTTATGCGGTGGCAACGGCGGACAGTTTCATCCGCAGCGGTCAGCATCACACCGCGCTGGTGATCGGAGCCGAAACCTTCTCGCGTCTGCTCGATTTCAATGACCGCACGACCTGCGTGCTCTTCGGCGACGGCGCTGGCGCAGTCATCCTCTCGGCCTCGGAACAGCCTGGCGTGCTTGCCAACGCGCTGCATGCCGACGGCAGTCATTCCAACATTCTCTGCACGCCGGGCAACGTGAACGGCGGTGTGATCGCCGGTAGCGCGTTCCTGCATATGGACGGCCAGGCGGTGTTCAAGCTCGCCGTCAACGTGCTCGAGAAGGTCGCCGTCGAAGCGCTTAACAAAGCTGGCCTCACAGCGGAACAGGTCGATTGGCTGATTCCGCATCAGGCCAATATCCGTATCATGCAAAGCACGTGCCGCAAACTGGGCCTGCCGCAGGAGCGCATGGTCGTCACGGTGGGCGAGCACGGCAATACGTCGGCTGCGTCCATTCCGCTCGCGTTTGACGTCGCCGTGCGCGACGGCCGTATCAAGCGTGGCCAGAACGTCCTGATCGAAGGCGTCGGCGGCGGCTTCACGTGGGGCGCGTCGGTTATCCGCTATTGATCTGCGTTTGAGGCGGCGCTTCGGCGTCGCCCGCAACGGTCAGTCGCGTCGATAAGGCCGCGTGCCGTGCGCATCTGAAACATCGAATTTTGAGGATCCCATGAAATTTGCGTTTGTTTTTCCTGGCCAGGGCTCGCAGTCTGTCGGCATGCTCAACGCATTTGCCGACCACGCCATCGTGCGCGAGACAGTTCAGGAAGCCTCCGACGCGCTCGGCCAGGATCTGGGCAAGCTGATCGCCGAAGGTCCGGCTGACGATCTGAACCTCACCACCAATACCCAACCCGTCATGCTGACGGCCGCGTACGCAATCTACCGCGCGTGGCAGGCTGCGGGCGGTCCGGCGCCGGCAATCGTCGCGGGCCACAGCCTTGGTGAATACACGGCGCTGGTCGTTGCCGGCGCGCTGGCGTTCCGTGACGCGGTACCACTCGTGCGTTTTCGCGCGCAGGCCATGCAGACGGCCGTGCCGGTAGGCGAGGGCGGCATGGCGGCGATTCTCGGTCTCGACGACGACGCGGTGCGTGCGGTGTGTGCCGAAGCAGCGTCGGCGGGTGTCGTGGAAGCGGTGAATTTCAATGCGCCGTCGCAGGTCGTGATTGCCGGCAACAAGGCCGCGGTCGAAAAGGCCTGCGAAATCGCCAAGGCCAAGGGCGCGAAGCGTGCGCTGCCGCTGCCGGTGTCGGCGCCTTTCCATTCCTCGCTTCTCAAGCCCGCATCGGATCAGTTGCGCGAGTATCTCGCGAGCGTCGAGCTGCAGGTGCCGAAGATCCCCGTTGTGAATAACGTCGATGTGGCTATCGTCAACGAGCCGGCCGCGATTAAGGATGCACTCGTGCGTCAGGCAGCCGGCGCGGTGCGCTGGGTCGAATGCGTGCAGGCGATCGCGGGCCAGGGTGTCACGCATGTGATCGAATGCGGTCCCGGCAAGGTTCTGTCAGGTTTGACCAAGCGCATCGACGGCAATCTGGTCGGTGCCTCGGTTTTCGATCCGGCCTCGCTCGAAGAAACGCTTAAGCTCGTGACGGCCTGAGCGGCGCGCAGGTACAGCCGCAAGTATCACAGTACTCACTACAGCCTAAAGACTGCAATCAGCCCTCACGGGCACTCCGGACTGAAAGATGGAAAAGACTCTCGATAAGCAGATCGCGATCGTGACCGGCGCCTCCCGGGGTATTGGCCGCGCCATTGCGCTCGAACTGGCGCGCCAGGGTGCGACCGTCATCGGCACGGCGACCAGCGAAAGCGGCGCTGCCTCGATCACCGAAGCGTTCAAGGCCGAAGGCGTGAACGGCCGCGGCGCAGTACTGAACGTGAACGACGCGGCTGCAGCAGAAGCGCTGATCGACGGCACCGTGAAAGAATTTGGAACGTTGCACGTGCTCGTGAACAACGCGGGCATTACCCAAGATCAACTGGCGATGCGCATGAAGGACGACGACTGGGACGCGGTGATCGACACCAATCTCAAGTCCGTGTTCCGCCTGTCGCGCGCAGTGCTCCGCCCGATGATGAAGGCGCGCGGCGGCCGCATTATCAACATTACGTCGGTGGTCGGCTCGGCTGGCAACCCGGGACAGGCCAACTACGCGGCGGCGAAAGCCGGTGTAGCGGGTATGACGCGGGCGCTGGCGCGCGAGATCGGCAGCCGCGGCATTACCGTGAACTGCGTCGCGCCGGGCTTTATCGACACCGACATGACGAAGACCCTGCCGGAAGAGCAGCAAACCGCGCTCAAGACCCAGATTCCGCTTGGCCGTCTGGGCAGCCCGGAAGACATCGCTCATGCTGTCGCGTTTCTTGCTTCGCCGCAGGCCGGCTACATCACCGGCACGACGTTGCATGTAAACGGCGGCATGTACATGTCTTAACGGAATTCGGTTACCATCCGCGCCGTGACGCGATTCTCGTCGTGACCGGGCGGATGCCTTGACAGGAACCGTGCGCGCCGCTTTTTTGCAGGGGCAAACCTGATAAAATGCGCGCACCTGTATTTTTGAACTTCTTTTCCCTTGGAGGGGTTAATGGACAATATCGAACAGCGCGTCAAGAAGATCGTCGCAGAACAACTGGGCGTTGCCGAAGCAGAGATCAAGAACGAAGCCTCGTTCGTGAACGACCTCGGCGCTGACTCGCTCGACACCGTCGAACTCGTGATGGCCCTCGAAGACGAATTCGGCATGGAAATTCCGGATGAAGAAGCTGAGAAGATCACGACCGTCCAGCAAGCGATCGACTACGCTCGCGCAAACGTCAAGGCCTAAGGTCATTCGCGCCCGCGTTGCTGGGTTGGCGGCGTGTGACGCCCTGTTGGGCCGGTTTCCGGCATCCACGGGGCTGGTGCTATTGCCGACGGAGTTGGCGATGAAGTTGCCGGCGCAGCCGTTTCCAGCGCAGATGCAAGTGCAGGTTTCGGCGCAGTTTCCAACGCGTTTTTCAGCGCGTGTTCCAGGTTAACAGCCACAGGGCTCACAGGTCCGATTCCTGTGGCCGCTGTGGCTTTTGCTTTTGTCACCTATGAAAAAGAGGTTACCGTGAGCCGTCGTCGTGTTGTCGTTACAGGCCTGGGGCTGATTTCGCCTGTTGGCAATAATGTTGCCGACGGCTGGGCCAATCTGGTCGCCGGCAAGTCGGGCATTGCCAACATCACGAAGTTCGATGCCGCGAACTTCACGACCCGCTTTGCCGGCGAGGTGAAGGGCTTCAATATCGAGGACTACATCCCCGGCAAGGAAGCGCGCCACATGGATACGTTCATCCATTACGGCGTGGCTGCCGGCATCCAGGCGATGCAGGACAGCGGGCTCGAAGTCACCGATGAGAATTCGGAGCGCATCGGCGTTGTGGTTGGCTCGGGCATCGGGGGTCTGCCGATGATCGAAGTCACGCAGACGGAACTGCTCAATCGCGGCCCGCGCCGGATTTCGCCGTTCTTCGTGCCGGCCTCGATCATCAACATGATCTCCGGCCATCTCTCGATCAAGTTCGGCATCAAGGGCCCGAACCTCGCTATCGTCACGGCGTGCACCACCGGCCTGCATTGCATCGGCGAGGCCTCGCGCCTGATCGAATATGGCGACGCCGACGTGATGATTGCGGGCGGTGCGGAATCGACCGTGTCGCCGCTTGGCATTGGCGGCTTCGCGGCGGCGCGTGCCCTGTCGCAACGCAATGACGATCCGGCTACGGCGAGCCGTCCGTGGGACAAGGATCGCGACGGCTTCGTGCTCGGCGAGGGCGCCGGCGTGATGGTGCTCGAAGAGTACGAGCACGCGAAGGCCCGCGGCGCGAAGATTTACGCCGAAGTGAGCGGTTATGGGATGAGCGGCGACGCCTATCACATGACTGCCCCGGTAGAAGATGGCGACGGCGCACGTCGATGCATGCTGGCCGCATTGAAGAATGCAGGTGTGAACGTGGATCAGGTGAACTACCTGAACGCCCATGGCACCTCGACGCAGCTCGGCGACCTCGCGGAAACCACCGGCATCAAGCGTGCCTTCGGCGATCACGCGAAGAACATCGTCGTGAATTCGACAAAGTCGATGACCGGCCACCTGCTGGGTGGCGCGGGCGGTCTCGAGTCGGTCTTCACGGTCCTCGCCGTGCACAATCAGATCTCGCCGCCGACGATCAACATCTTCAACCAGGATCCCCAGTGCGATCTTGATTACTGCGCCAACACCGCGCGGGAGATGAAAATCGACATCGCGCTGAAGAACTCGTTTGGGTTCGGCGGCACGAACGGCACGCTGGTCTTCAAGCGCGCCTGAGCGGACCGGTCCGTTTGACGTCACCCTCCACGCAGCCCGGTCCCGCGCTTCCCGCCGGACCGGTATCGCCGAACGGAGCGCCGCTGGTTACCCTGCGACGCTCCGTTGTCCTGCGTAGCGCAACGGTGGCTTTTATCCTGATTGCCGTGGCTGCCGTTCAGGCATGCCTGTCAGCCCGGCTCGGCGCCATGCAGGCAGCGCCCGCTGCCGCAACTGTGCTAGCTTTCCTCTCGCTCGCCGCGCGGCGGCATTGGCACGCCGAGCCCGGCGCCATCAAAATCGGGCCCGATGGCCTCACCGTCTGGAACCGCGCCGGGCGCACGCTCGAGCAGGGTCGTATTGCCGGTTGCTCGCAGTGGAGCGGCCGGCTCCTCATTCTGGTGCTCGTGGGCGCGAGCGGCCGTTCCCGGCCGTTGCTGATCGCGGCCGACACGCTGTCTGCCGAGGCGTTCCGCGAGCTGGCCGTGCTGGGCCGGCGCGCCGCCGGCGTCTGACTGTAACGACTGTAACCGCGAGTACCTTAGTAACGTGACGCGATGATGGGGACGCTACAATGGTGCCCCGCGTTGCAGCCCATAGTTAACGGATTTATCAGGTGAGCGAAAAAGAAATTGATCAGGTGCTGGTCGAACGCGTCCAGAAGGGCGACAAGGCCGCGTTCGAGCTTCTGGTCTCCAAATACCACCGGAAGATCCTCCGGCTGATCTCGCGCCTCGTGCGGGACCCCGCTGAGGTTGAGGATGTAGCCCAGGATGCCTTCATCAAGGCATACCGGGCGCTGCCCCAATTCCGCGGCGAATCGGCCTTTTATACGTGGTTGTACCGGATTGCGGTCAACACGGCAAAGAACTACCTTGCGACCCAGGGGCGGCGTGCACCCACTTCGACCGAAGCAGATGCTGAAGAAGCTGAAACTTTCTCGGACGCCGACCAACTAAGGGATATCAACACGCCTGAGTCGATGTTGATGAGCAAGCAGATCGCTGAGACGGTCAATGCTGCGATGGCGGTTTTACCGGAAGAGTTGCGCACCGCCATTACTCTTCGTGAAATTGAAGGTTTGAGCTATGAGGAAATCGCTGAGATGATGGGGTGCCCAATCGGCACGGTCAGATCACGAATTTTTCGCGCTCGCGAAGCCATTGCGGCAAAATTGCGTCCATTGCTTGACACACCCGAAGGCAAACGCTGGTAGTCGGCCAGCTCGCCCGTCGGGGCAATGGGGCAATATCTGGGTTAGGTGGTGTCACTAGGGGTGTGTAAGATGGGGAGCATCATGGGGTCGGTCTCGATGCAATCGCAAGCAAGCTCGCGAGGCGAGCGTCTGTCCGCTTTTGTCGACGGTGAGCTGTTCGGCGAAGAGCATCTGAACAAGTTTATTTCCGAGCTGGATCGCGAAGATCGCGCGTCCTGGTCGCATTACCACCTGATCGGCGACGCTCTGCGTTCGGACGATCTGGCGGTAAGCCCCGCGACCAGTAGCGCGTTCCTCGCCAGCTTCAGTGCGCGTCTCGAGCAGGAGCCGCACGTGCTGGCGCCCGCCGCGATGCCGGCTGCAGGCCGTTTGCTGGCGCTGCGCCGCCGCTTCGTGCCGGCGTTTGCGGTCGCCGCTGCCGCCGCCACGCTGACGTGGATTGTCGTGCCGCAATTGCAGGGTGTGCCGGGCGGTGCGGGCGTGTCTCAGGTCGCGTCGCTGCAGTCCCATGGCGATTCCGTGCAGCGTGTGGCCATGGCCCCGGTGCCGACGGTTGCCGCCGCCCAGCCGGTTTCGGACGGCAACATCATCCGCGACGCGAGCCTCGACCAGTATCTGGAAGCTCATCAACAGTTTGCACAGCAACCGGTTATGCCCGGTTCGATGCCGCTGATTCGCACCTCCGCCATGACCACGCAAGGCCAATAGTCTGATGCAGACACTGCGGTTGAATAAAACGACTATCTGGGGGCGGCTGCCGGCATTTCTGTTCTGTGCAGCCGTATTGTTGTCCGCCACACCGCGTGTCTTTGCGCAGTCCGACGATCCGCTCGTCGCCCGCCGGACTGCGGCTGACTTGCTCAACCGCATTCACCAGGCCGCCCAGCAGCAGAATTACGAAGGGGCGTTCGTCTATCAGCGGGGCAATTTCGTCCAGACCTCGCGGATCGTCCATTTCGCCACCCACAGCGACGGCGAGTTCGAGCAGCTCGAAAGCCTGGACGGCAAGCCGCGCAAGATGTTGCGCCATAACGACGAAATGTACACGTTCATCCCCGAACGGCATTTGTGCGTCGTCGAAAAGCGCCAAAACAAAGATTCATTCCCCGCTTTGCTCGCGGCCAGCAGCGACCAGGTGATGTCTGTCTATGAGCCGAAGCTGCTCGGCGACGACCGCGTCGCGGGTATCGACAGTCAAGTGCTCGAACTCGACCCGAAAGACGCCTTCCGGTTCGCTTACAAGCTTTGGGCGGACAAAAAGACCGGCTTACTGCTGCGCGCGCAGACGCTCGACCCGAGCGGGCAGGTGCTCGAGCAGTTGTCGTTCTCGCAGATCAGCATAGGCGTGCCGGTCGATACGACGCCGATCGCCAATGGCATCCACAACACCGCGGGCTGGACCGTCGTGAAGCCGCCGGTCGAGCCGGTGGATATGGAAGCGCAGGGCTGGCAGATCGATCCCACCGTGCCCGGTTTCCACAAGATTCGCGAGTTGCGCCGTCCGATGGCGTCGGCTGATCCAAGCGAGCCACCCATCCCGGTCGACCAGGCCGTGTTCTCGGACGGCCTCGCGGCGATTTCGGTATTTGTCGAGCCGGTCGAAAAAAATACCCGTAAGGAAGGCGCTGGCAGCAGCGGGGCGACGCACGTGCTGGTCAAGCGTCAAGGTGACTTCTGGATTACTCTGCTGGGGGAAGTGCCCCAAGCCACATTGCAGCAATTTGCGTCTGCCATAGAATATAAGGCTCCCAAGTAATTCCTCGAATCCCTCTGCTGGCTACGATATGACGATTTTCACGGTGCGCAAATTTCTCGCAGCCGCGGTGGTGGCAGTTTGTCTGCCGCTCGTACCGCATGCAGCGTCGGCGGCGCCTGCAGCCAATCTTCCCGACTTTACCGATCTCGTCGACAAGGTCGGGCCGGCAGTCGTCAACATCCGCACCACGACCAAGGTGACGGGTAGCAGTGCCCATGGCACGGCGCCAGGACTCGATGACGGTGATATGTCAGAGTTCTTCCGGCGCTTTTTCGGCATTCCGTTGCCGCAGCAGCCCGGTTCGCCTGGCAATGGGAATGGCAACGGCGGTGGCGGTAGTGGCGGCGATAACGGCGACAACGGCAGTGGCAGCGGCGGGAGCAGCAGCAACCAGGACGCACCCGACAACTCCGATTCCGAGCAGAGCAGCGGTGTGGGGTCCGGCTTCATCCTGTCGCAGGATGGCTATGTGATGACCAACGCCCACGTGGTCGATGACGCCGACAACATCTATGTCACGCTGACCGACAAGCGAGAATTCAAGGCCAAGCTGATTGGCATGGACGATCGCACCGACGTTGCGGTGGTGAAGATCAACGCGTCGAATCTGCCGGCCGTCACGATTGGCGATTCGACCAAGGTGCGTGTGGGCGAATGGGTTGTGGCCATCGGCTCGCCGTTCGGGCTGGAAAACACGGTCACCGCCGGGATTGTCAGCGCCAAAGGGCGCGACACCGGTGATTATCTGCCGTTCATCCAGACCGACGTGCCGGTCAATCCTGGCAACTCGGGTGGTCCGCTCATCAATATGCAGGGCGAGGTAATCGGCATCAACTCGCAGATCTACAGCCGTACCGGCGGGTTCATGGGCATTTCGTTCGCGATCCCGATCGACGAAGCGATGCGCGTGGCCGAGCAGTTGAAGACAACGGGCAAAGTCACGCGTGGCCGGATTGCGGTGGCCATCGGCGAAGTGACCAAGGACGTGGCCGATTCGCTTGGCTTGCCGTCCGCTCAAGGTGCGCTCGTCAGCAGTGTCGAACCTGGAGGCCCGGCCGATAAAGCCGGCGTGCAGCCGGGCGACATCATCCTGAAGTTCAACGGCCATTCCGTCGACACCGCGACTGACTTGCCGCGTATGGTTGGCGACACGAAGCCGGGCACCAAGGCCACCATCACCGTGTGGCGCAAGGGGCAAACGCGCGATCTGTCGGTCACGATTGCCGAAATGCAGGCTGACAAAACCGCCAAGACCGACGAGAAGCAGACCCCGCCGCCGAAGCAACGCGCGACGAATTCTCTCGGCATCGCGGTGAGCGACATCCCCGCCGACCAGCAGAAGACGCTGAAGGTGCACGGTGGCGTGCAGGTCGATCAGGTGGACGGACCGGCTGCCCGCGTCGGCTTGCAGAAGGGCGACATCATTCTGCGCGTCGGCGATACGGATATCTCGAGCGCGAAGCAGTTCGACGAAGTGACCGCGCATCTGGACCCGCAAAAGATGATTGCGTTGCTGGTGCGTCGTGGCGACAACACGCAATTCGTGCCGCTGCGCCCGCGTAGCGGCTCCGCGCAGAAGTGACAACACCGGTGGCACCGCTCACGCTCTACGGGCGCGCGTGGTGCCACCTTTGTGACGACATGCGTGCCGGGCTCGAGCCGTTGCTGATGGAGTTCGGGGCGCAGGTCGAGATCGTCGATGTCGACACTGATCCTGCACTCGAAGCGCGTTACAACGAGTTAGTGCCGGTTTTGGTGTGTGATGGTGTCGAGTTGTGCCACTATCACCTCGACGAAGGGCGGGTCCGCGCAGCGCTGAGCGCACGTGCCGGGCAGATCCGCTAGCGCATCGAAAGTCACGGGGCCCGACATACGTCTGAGCCCGCTTTCAGTGCTCTCCTGCAAGATATGCCGGGCGGAAGCCTTTTTCGGCTAAAATAGAGAGGTTTTTCACCTACTTCCAAGGCGTGCTCCGCAATCGTCCGGGCGCGCCTTTTTCGCTTGATCGGTACTGAATGGATCATATTCGTAATTTCTCGATCATTGCGCACATCGACCATGGCAAGTCGACGCTCGCCGATCGCATCATCCAGATTTGCGGCGGCCTGTCCGACCGCGAAATGGAATCGCAGGTGCTCGACTCGATGGATCTCGAGCGCGAGCGCGGCATCACCATCAAGGCACAGACTGCTGCACTGACGTACAAAGCCCGCGATGGGCGGATCTACAACCTCAATATGATCGACACGCCGGGGCACGTCGATTTCTCGTACGAAGTCAGCCGCTCGCTGTCGGCGTGCGAAGGCGCGCTGCTGGTGGTCGACGCGAGTCAGGGCGTCGAAGCTCAGACGGTTGCGAACTGCTATACGGCAATCGAGCTCGGCGTCGATGTGATTCCGGTCCTCAACAAGATCGACTTGCCCGCGGCGAACCCCGAAAACGCGATCACCGAAATCGAAGATGTGATCGGCATCGACGCAACCGATGCCACGCGTTGTAGCGCGAAAACGGGCCTCGGCGTCGAAGACGTGCTGGAAGCGCTGATCGCGAAAGTGCCGCCGCCCAAGGGCGATCCCGAAGCGCCGCTGCAGGCGTTGATCATCGATTCGTGGTTCGACAACTACGTTGGCGTGGTGATGCTGGTGCGTATCGTCAACGGCACGCTGCGTCCCAAAGACAAGATCCGCTTGATGGCGACCGACACTCAGTACCCGGTCGAGCACATTGGCGTGTTCACGCCGAAATCGAAGAATCTCGAGTCGCTGTCCGCCGGGCAGGTGGGCTTCATCATCGCCGGCATCAAGGAATTGGCCGCCGCGAAGGTGGGCGATACCGTCACGCTGGTGAACCGTCCGGCGCCCGCGCCGCTGCCGGGCTTCAAGGAAGTGAAGCCGCAGGTGTTCGCCGGTCTCTACCCGGTCGAAGCCAACCAGTACGACGCCCTGCGCGATTCGCTGGAAAAACTGAAGCTCAACGACGCCTCGCTGCACTACGAGCCGGAAGTTTCGCAGGCGCTTGGCTTCGGCTTCCGTTGCGGCTTCCTCGGTCTCCTGCACATGGAGATCGTGCAGGAGCGCCTCGAGCGCGAGTTCGACATGGACCTGATCACCACGGCGCCGACCGTGGTGTATGAAGTCCTGCAACGCGACGGCACGGTCATCATGGTCGAGAACCCTGCCAAGATGCCTGATCCGTCGAAGATCGAAGAAGTGCGCGAGCCGATCGTCACCGTGAACCTGTATATGCCGCAGGACTACGTGGGCTCGGTCATCACGCTGTGTACGCAAAAGCGCGGCGTCCAGATCAACATGCAGTACCACGGCCGCCAGGTTCAGCTCACGTACGAAATTCCGATGGGCGAAGTCGTGCTCGACTTCTTCGATCGTCTAAAGTCCATGTCGCGCGGTTATGCGTCGATGGACTACGAGTTCAAGGAATATCGTGCAGCGGATGTCGTGAAGGTGGACATGCTGATCAACGGCGACAAGGTCGATGCGCTGTCGGTGATCGTCCACCGTTCGCAGAGCCAGCACCGCGGCCGCGAAGTGGCGGCCAAGATGCGCGAACTGATTCCGCGTCAGATGTACGACGTGGCGATTCAGGCGACCATCGGCGCGAACATTATCGCCCGCGAAAACATCAAGGCATTGCGTAAGAATGTGCTGGCAAAATGCTACGGCGGCGATATTTCACGTAAGAAGAAGCTGTTGGAAAAGCAGAAGGCAGGCAAGAAGCGAATGAAGCAGGTCGGGTCCGTCGAGATTCCGCAAGAAGCTTTCCTCGCGATTCTGCGTGTCGAAGACAAATAAGACGAAGAACGGAACTCTATGAATTTTGCGCTGATTCTTTTTGTGCTCGTCATCATTACGGGCATCGCATGGGTCGCAGACAAACTGGTTTTCGTGCCGCAACGGCGGCGCGCGGCGGACGAGGCAGTTGCCGAGTTCGACCGTCAGCAGGCGCGCGTTGGTGAGCGCTTCGCCGACGAAAACGCTCCGCAAACGCGGGCGCGTCTGCGTGAAGAAAAGCTTCGCCAACCCTGGTGGCTCGAATATTCGGCGAGCTTCTTCCCGGTCATTCTCGTGGTGTTCGTGGTCCGCTCGTTTGTGGTCGAGCCGTTCAAGATTCCGTCGGGCTCGATGGTGCCGACGCTGCTGGTGGGCGACTTCATCCTCGTCAACAAGTATGAATATGGCATCCGTCTGCCGATCACCAACACCAAGATCACCGACGGCAGTCCGCTTCAGCGCGGCGACGTGGTGGTGTTCCGCTACCCGAAAGACGAATCGGTCGACTACATCAAGCGCGTGATCGGCCTGCCGGGCGACGTGGTGGCGTATCAGGACAAACAGCTGACCATCAACGGCAAGCCTGTGCCGGAGACGCCACTGCCTGACTACTTCGACGAAGAGCGCATTGGGTACGCGAAACAGTTCGAAGAGGACATCGACGGCCGCAAGAATGCAATTCTCAATAATCCGGCAGTGCCGCCGTACATCGTCGGCGCGGAAGACTATCCGTATCGGGATAACTGCACGTACAACGCGCGCGGCGTGATCTGCAAGGTGCCGCCCGGCAATTATTTCATGATGGGCGACAACCGTGATAACAGCGCGGACAGTCGCTACTGGGGCTTCGCGCCGGACAAGAATATCGTCGGCCGCGCGTTCTTTATCTGGATGAATTTCAGCAACTTGAAACGCATCGGGACGTTCCACTGATCGTCACCGCACTGACCGCACGCTGACCAGACAACACGTCGCGCAGATGCCACTCATTGGGCGCGGCGTGTTCTCACGCTACTTTAAGAACGTGCGGTAAGGTCGCTTCACAACGCTTTTTCCGTTGGCCGCTCCGCGTTTTCGCCGGGGCAGGCGCCCGCGTTATACTCTGCACATGCCCCTATCTCCGTTGGAAAGCCGTTTGCGTTACGAATTTCGCAATGCGGAATTGTTGCGCCAGGCTTTAACTCACCGTAGTCACAGTGCCACGCATAACGAACGGCTCGAGTTTCTCGGCGATTCCGTTCTGAATTGCGCGGTGGCTGCACTATTGTTCCAACGTTTCAGCAAACTGGACGAGGGCGACCTGTCGCGCGTCCGCGCCAATCTGGTCAAACAGCAGTCGCTGTACGAAATTGCTCAGGCCCTGAATATTTCAGAGGGCCTCCGGCTCGGTGAAGGCGAGCTGCGCAGTGGCGGCTTCCGCCGCCCGTCAATCCTCGCTGACACGCTCGAAGCTATCCTGGGTGCCATCTTCCTGGACGGTGGCTTCGAAGCCGCTCAGACGGTCATCAAACGCCTCTACGTGCCGATTCTGGACCATATCGATCCCCGCACGCTCGGCAAGGACTCGAAGACGCTGCTGCAGGAGTATCTGCAGGGGCACAAGATTGCGTTGCCCACCTACACTGTCGTGGCAACGCATGGTGCGGCGCACAATCAGCAGTTTGAAGTCGAATGCACGGTGCCGAAGCTGGAAGTCAAGGTGTCCGGTTCGGGCGCCAGCCGGCGCGCGGCCGAGCAGGCCGCAGCCAAGAAGGCACTGGACGAGGTGATGGCCGCCGCGCCTGCCGTGGTGGCCAAGCCAAAGCGCTCGAAGGGCGCCCGGGCGGCGAAGCATGCCGAGCCGGAGATTGTCCCTGGCGTGACCGGTGTGCAAACCGCGCTCGATCTGCGTGCGCCGGACCGTAAGAACGAGCGGAGCGCGCGCGGCGAGCCGAAGGCAGCCGCAGCCGGGACCGAGGCCGCCGTGGCCGAGCGGCCAGCACCCGTCGCCGCGCCGGTCGTCGCACCGCTTGCGGTAATCCGGGCTGCGCACGTGGAATACAGCAGCCAGACCTCGGCGGAAAAAGACAAGGCCGAGAAAGACAAGGCCGAGAAGGACAAGGCGGAAAAAGCCGAAAAGACCGAGCGCGCCGAAAAGCTCGACAAATCCGACGCCTCTTCACGCAGCGCCGACAAACCCGCCGCCGCCCGTAGCCGCGAACTTGCGCCCGACCTGGCGGCGCCTGCCGAACTCGAACCCGGTGTTGCCGACGCGGTACAAACGCGCGTCGCCGATGCGGGCCATTGATTGACTGGATGCGCGTTTCTTCGCGCGTCCATATGAACCTGCCGTAGCCTGAATATGAACGCTTCCACCCCCACTGGTTTCCGCTGCGGCATGGTCGCGATCGTCGGCCGCCCCAACGTCGGCAAGTCCACGCTGATGAACGCGCTGGTCGGCCAGAAAGTCAGTATCACGTCGCGCAAGGCGCAGACGACGCGCCATCGCATTACCGGCATTCACACGCTCGAAGACGCGCAGTACATCTTCGTCGACACACCCGGGTTCCAGACCAAGCACAGCGGCGCGCTGAACCGCTCGCTCAACCGCGCGGTCACTTCGACGCTGACCTCGGTCGACGCCATCCTGTTCGTGATCGAAGCGGGCCGTTTCGGTCCGGACGACCAGAAGGTGCTCGATCTGATCCCGCCTTCGGTGCCCACGCTGCTGATCGCCAACAAGCTCGACCGTGTCTCGGATAAGGACTCGCTGTTTCCGTTCATGCAGCAGGTGAGCGCACTGCGCGAGTTCAATGAGATTGTGCCGCTGTCCGCCAAGAATCCCGACGACATCAAACGTCTGATGGCAACCGTCAAGCCGTTTCTGCCGGAAGGCGCGCCGATCTACGGCGAAGACGACCTGACCGATCGCAGCGAGCGTTTTCTCGCCGCCGAAATCCTGCGCGAAAAGGTTTTCCGTTGGACCGGTGACGAACTCCCGTACACGAGCACGGTCCTGATCGACAAGTTCGAAACCGAAGGTCGTCTGCGCCGCATTTTCGCGACCATCATGGTGGAACGCGACACGCACAAGGCGATGATCATCGGCCAGAAGGGCGCCAAGCTGAAGCAGATCAGCACCGAAGCGCGCCTTGACATGGAAAAGCTGTTCGACGGCCCCGTGTATCTGGAAACCTTCATCAAGGTGAAGAGTGGCTGGGCCGACAACGAAGCCGGACTTCGCGCCTATGGGTACGAATGACGCGTGGATGACGCTGCAATCCGACGCTGAACCGGACGATACCGAGCCGGGCGCGCCGGCGCGCGAGCCATCGAAGGCTCGTGTGTCGAAGAAGTCATCTTCAGCATCCACTGGTTCTTCCATCCGCAACTCGCCGCGCAATACGCCGCGTAGCTCAGCCGGCGAAGCATCGGACGCAGACGCGTCTGCCAGCGGCGAAGCGCGCAAGACACCGGCACGCCGGTCGCCGCGCAGTTCCGGTTCCGACTACAAGGTCACTGAGCAACCGGCGTTCGTGCTGCATAGCTATCCGCATCGTGAGACCAGTCTGATCATCGATGTACTGACGCGCGATCACGGCCGTCTCGCTCTCGTCGCAAAGGGCGCAAAGCGCCCGCACTCCGCGTTGCGCGGCGTGCTGCAGACATTCCAGCCGCTCGCGCTGGCGTGGTCCGGCAAATCCGAAGTCCGCACGCTGACCGGTGCCGAATGGGTGGGCGGCATGCTGCCGCTTGCCGGTGACGCGTTGCTCTGTGGCTTCTACGTCAACGAACTGCTGGTCAAATTCTGCGGACGCGAAGATCCGCATCCGCAACTGTTCCAGCACTATGTCGTCACGCTGGCGCGTCTCGCTCACGATGAGCCGGCCGTGCAGGTCCTGCGCTCGTTCGAACGCGTATTGCTGCGCGAAACCGGCTACGCTCTGGCGCTCAATCGTACGGTCGCGCGCAAGGCCGTGGTGGCGGAGGGGCGCTACGTGTTCGATCCGGAGCGCGGCGTGCGCGAAGCCTCCGACGATCTGCCCGTGCAGTGGCCGGTAGTTGCCGGCCAGACGTTGCTCGATATGGAAGCGGACGATTACCATCGTGCGCAGACCGTGGCGCAAAGCAAGACGCTGATGCGCTTTCTGCTCAACACTTACCTTGGCGGCACGCCGCTCGCGACGCGCCAGATCCTGATCGACTTGCAGAACTTATGAGCTTCTTTCTTACGTCGCCTAATGTGATCGACCTGGGCGTGAATATCGATCACGTCGCTACGGTGCGCAATGCGCGCGGTACCTCCTACCCCGACCCGATTCGCGCGGCGCTCGACGCCGAAGCGGCGGGCGCAGATGCGATCACGCTGCACCTGCGCGAAGACCGCCGGCATATCGTCGACGCTGACGTGCGCAAGCTGCGTCCGCTATTGAGGACGCGTATGAACCTCGAATGCGCGGTGACGCAGGAGATGCTCGATATCGCCTGTGAGGTGCAGCCGCACGACGTGTGCCTCGTGCCGGAAAAGCGCGAAGAACTGACCACCGAAGGCGGCCTCGACGTCGCCGGCCAGTTCGAGGCTGTGCGCTCTGCGTGCAAGCAACTGGCCGAAGCGGGCTCGCGCGTGTCGCTCTTCATCGACCCGGACGAAACGCAGATTCGCGCCGCGCATGAAGCCGGTGCGCCGGTGATCGAACTGCATACCGGCCGCTACGCCGAAGCGCATGACCCGGCAGAGCAACAGCGCGAATACGAGCGCGTGGTACGCAGCGTCGAATTCGGTCTGTCGCTCGGCATCAAGGTGAATGCCGGACATGGCCTGCACTACACGAACGTTCAGCAGATCGCGGCGATCGATGGCATTGTCGAGCTGAATATCGGCCACGCGATCGTCGCGCACGCGATTTTTGCGGGCTGGGAGAACGCGGTGCGCGAGATGAAGGCGATCATGGTCGCCGCGCGTCTCGCTGCACACGCTTGACGCCTGCGGGCGCGCCTCAGCAAACCCGCCGCAACCCTAAGCAACGAGGACCTCTCCACGCATGGCAATCTACGGCATCGGCACCGACATCGTTCAGGTCAGTCGCGTGGCGGCAGTCATGACCCGAACCAACGGGCGCTTCGCGGAGAAAGTGCTCGGCGCCGACGAATTGCGCATCTATCACGCGCGCCACGCCCGCTCGGCGGTGCGCGGGCTCGCGTTCCTCGCCACCCGTTTTTCGGCCAAGGAAGCTTTCTCGAAAGCGATCGGCCTTGGCATGCGCTGGCCGATGACCTGGCGCGCGCTGCAGACTCTCAACGAGCCGAGTGGCAAGCCGATGGTCGTCGCTTCGGGCGAACTGGCTGAATGGCTCGAAGCACGCGGCATCACAGCGCGTGTGACGATCAGCGACGAGCACGACTATGCAGTCTCCTTCGTGATTGCGGAGACGGCGGATCCAGCTGGATCCGCAGCGTCCACTCCGTCTGTCGATCCAGTCACCCCCTGATTTCGCCCGGCGCGGCGTCGGCAAGCCGCGTCTTCTTTCCCTGCGTTTTATTTTGTCTTTTTGCGGAATCCGATGAAAACCAATCCAGGCCCGGTGATGCTCGACGTGGTCGGCAAAACGCTGACCGACGACGACAAGCGCCGCCTCGCGCATCCGATGACCGGCGGCGTGATCCTGTTCGCGCGCCACTACGAGAACCGCGCACAACTGGTTGCGCTGACCGATGCGATCCGCGCCGTACGTGACGATCTGTTGATCGCCGTCGATCACGAAGGCGGCCGTGTGCAGCGTTTCCGCACCGATGGCTTTACCGTGTTGCCGGCGATGGGCAAGCTCGGCGCGCTGTGGGACTCGGACGTTCTGCACGCCACCAAGATCACCACCGCGGTGGGCTACATCCTCGCCGCCGAATTGCGCGCGTGCGGCGTCGACATGAGTTTTACGCCCGTCCTCGATCTGAATTACGGCCAGTCGCAGGTGATCGGCGATCGCGCGTTCCATCGCGATCCGCGCGTGGTGGCGTTGCTCGCGAAGAGTCTCAATCATGGCCTCGCGCTGGCCGGCATGGCGAACTGCGGCAAGCATTTCCCCGGACACGGATTTGCTCACGCGGACTCCCATGTCGCGGTGCCGGTGGACGACCGTCCGCTCGACGCGATTCTGCGTGACGACGTTGCGCCGTACGACTGGCTGGGGTTGTCGCTAGCGTCGGTGATCCCGGCGCACGTGATTTATCCGCAGGTGGATGCGAAGCCGGCGGGTTTCTCGCGGGCCTGGTTACAGGACGTGTTACGTAACAAGCTTCGTTTTCCGGGCGCAATTTTTAGCGACGATCTTTCGATGGAGGCCGCGCGCCAGGGCGGCACGCTCACCGAAGCCGCGACCGCTGCATTGCAGGCGGGATGCGACATGGTGTTGATCTGTAATCAGCCCGAGGAAGCGGAGAAGGTGCTCGACGCGCTGCGCTTCACGCCGTCAAAGGAATCGCAGGCGCGCGTGGCCCGGATGCGTCCGCGCGGCAAGGCGCTCAAGTGGAGCAAGCTGGTTGCCGAGCCGGAGTATCTGCAGGCGCAGAGCTTGTTGCGCAGCGCGTTTGCCTGAGCGCGTGGTGTAGCGGGCATTACGCCAGACCGCAAGATTTCGCGAGGCCAAACAGCCGTGCCACAAGAACTAAAAAGGCGGCGCAACTTGAACTGCGCCGCCTTTTTGCCAACTGCGTGCCACGCGCTCGTGGCAGATCAGTTCAGGCGCATCCGCTGCAGCTTGTTGTACAGCGTCTTCGGGCTAATGCCCAGCAGCGACGCAGCGCGATGCCGCGTGCCGCCGACCGCGTCGAGCGTCGCGCGAATCAGCATCTCCTCCACGTCCGCGAGCGGTGTACCGACGGTCACCTGCACCCGGCTGCCATTCAGATCGCGCACGCCACCCGAACCGGTCTCATCGGCGCGCAGCGTTTCGAGCACGTCGCCCGAGGCTTGATACGCGCGCCTGACGCGGTCCTGCAGTTCACGTACATTCCCGGGCCATTCATAGGCCAGACACTCGCGCAGGAAGTTCGGTCCGATCTGCTTGGTCGCATCGGCAGAGCCATGGGAAGCGGCCTCGCGATTGAGCTCATCGACCAGCGATTGCGCGATCAGCGCAGCGTCGTCACCGCGCTCGCGCAGCGGCGGCAAGGTGACCGCGGCCGCGTCGAGACGCAGCGCGAGATCGCTATGCAGGCTGCCGTCGGCGACAGCTGCGCGCGGCGACTTGCGGGTCGAGGCGACCAGCCGGAAATCGGTGACCACCTGATGCGTGCCGCCAACCCGCATAAAGGTTTGCGAATCGAGCGCACGCAACAGCGCCTCCTGTTGAGGACGCGGCAATTCGGCGATCTCGTCGATAAACAACGTACCGCCACTGGCCTGTTCGAACAGGCCCTGCTCGCGCTGCTCGGCACCACTGAACGCGCCGCGCTCGTGACCGAACAGCAGGCTATCCAGCGAACGGCTCGCCGCGTGGTTCGCCGCCGTGCGGCAATCGAACATGACGAACGGCCCTTTGCGACGCCGGCTCATCTCATGCAGCGTGCGTGCGGTGACTTCCTTGCCCGTGCCCGCTTCGCCGGAGATCAGAACGGCAGCCTCGGTCGGCGCGGTGTGTTCGATCATGTCGTACACGTGCTGGATGGCTCCGCTTCTGCCGAGCATGGGGCCGAAGCGTCCGAGCTGGCGCAGCGTGGCGCGTAAGGTTTGCACTTCCTCGGTCAGTTCGTACGGGCGCGGAATACGCGCCAGCAGACTGCGCAGGCGCGGAATGTTGACGGGCTTGAGCAGGTAATCCCAGATGCCGTGCCGCAGGCCTTCAATCGCGCTTTCGACGGTGGCGTTGCCGGTCATCACGATGACAGGCAGTGCACCTCCAGGCGGTTGCGCGGGCAGATGCTGCAGCAGGTCAAGTCCGCTGCCATCGGGCAGATTCAGGTCGACCAGCACGACGTCCGGGATGAAGCGCGTCAGCGCAGCCCGCGCTTCGGCGAGGGTCGTCGCGGTGTCGACGGAGAAGCCGTCGGCGGCGAGGATCGCTGACAGGCCTGACAGGCTATTGGGATCGTCTTCTACAATCAGGGCATGTGGCATGGCTAGCGCTAGTTTTTAGATGGTTGGAAGCCCGCGCCGCGCCACCGGTGTTCCGGTAACGGGCAGGGGTGCGATGGGGTCGTCCGCTGTTCCTCTCGGAATACAGCGCCACGCATGATCAGTCCCGGTTGGCATCGAAAAAGCGGTTTACTTCGCGCACTGCTTCTTCACGCGTTTTGCCGTAGCGCTCCTGAATCAGTCCGGCGAGTTTGTCGGCGCGGCCTTCGGCCTTGGTCAACTCGTCGTCCGTCAGTTCGCCCCACGCAGTCTTCGCTTTGCCGATGATTTGCTTCCATTTGCCTTCAGCGATGTCGTTGTTCATGACGCGTCTCCACATAGTGAGAAAAAAGAAAAGCCTCTTGGGCCTGTCCTTCCCGAAGCAGGGAGCGTGCCATCCACAACTACTTAAGCTTATCAATGGTTTGTCGCACGGGATGCGTTCTGCGATGCAATCGGCTTGGCAAAATCGAAAACCGCACCGGTAAAGTTTTCCTCAACCATACACGGTCACGCAAAAAAGAAAAAGCGCCCAGGGGGGCGCTTTTTTAATTCGACCCGGATCCCGCAGCGTTGCGGGACGGGCCTGGCAGGATCCGGTGCCTGGTGAAGCTTAGGCGCGGCTGCGGTATTCGTGGGTACGCGTGTCGATTTCGATCTTGTCGCCGATGTTGCAGAAAAGCGGCACTTGCAGTTCGAAGCCCGTGTTCAGCTTGGCGTTCTTCAGCACTTTGCCCGACGACGTATCGCCCTTTACAGCCGGTTCCGTGTAGATGATTTCGCGGATCAGCGTGGTGGGCAGTTCCACCGAGATGGCCTTCTCGTTGTAGAACACGACTTCGCAACCCATGCCGTCTTCGAGGTAATGCAGGGCGTCGCCCATCATTTCGGCCTCGACTTCGAACTGGTTGTAGTCGGCGTCCATGAACACGTACATCGGGTCAGCGAAGTACGAGTAGGTCACTTCCTTGCGGTCCAACAGGACGACGTCGAACTTGTCGTCGGCCTTGTAGACGGTTTCCATGCCTGCGCCGGTCAGCAGGTTCTTGAACTTCATCTTGACGACGGCGGAGTTACGGCCCGATTTGTTGTATTCGGCTTTTTGCACGACCATCGCGTCGCTGCCGATCATCACGACGTTGCCGGTGCGGAGTTCCTGTGCGGTCTTCATAAAACTGTCCTGTACGAAATAAGTAGCTTCAAACTGTGCTCAACGGCATACGGCGCAAGCGGGCTCGGCGCTGATCACACCCCGGCGCCTAGGTGCGCCGCCATCGTGCCGCGCTTGCGTCGTCGGCCGTTGGATAACCGCTTATTTTAACTGACTTTTTGTGAATCCGGCCAGATTTCCGGCGAGGTCGCCGAGTGCCGCCAGTTCCAGCGCCCATTCGGCCGCGCGCCGCGCGAGAGTCGCGCGGTGGCGCTGGAAATCCGCCCAGTCAGGATTGCCGACGCCGTTCCATGCGTGCCAGAAGCGCGCTAGCGCGGCGTGGGCCTCGGCGGGCAATGGGTCGGCATAGTGGGCGAGAGCAGCGTCGAGCTTCGGCAGGTGAGCGGCGTCGGCTTGCGGGTAGATATGCCAGACGAACGGGCGCGCCGCCCATTGGGCGCGCACAAACGAGTCTTCGCCGCGTACGAAGTTGAGGTGGCTGGCCCATAGCAGCGCGTCGTAGGCCGGCTGCTCGGTGAAGGCCAGCGCGTGGGCGCGCAGGCTGCCGCGCTCGACATGCGAACCCGCGGCGAACGACGTCGGCGGCAGACCGAAAAAGCGTGCGACCGCACCCGAAATTCGGCCCTCGGGCACCAGCAGCACGATGGGCGTGGGACTGTCACGCCATTGATCGAGCAGGCTGTCGACGGCCGGATTCTCGTACGAAAAGAGTGAGATGACCGTGCTGTCCGGCCCGGGTGCGGGTTGGCCGGTTGTCTGGCGCCACCATGCGTCGCGCGTCTGAGGTGATGCTTCGAAGGCTGCGCGGGCGGCATCCAGATGGCGCTCCTTCAGCACGCCGCCCGTGCCGGCGCCGAGTCCCGGGAAAAAGAACGTCTTGGTGAGAGGGTAGCGCGGATGCGGCGATTGGCGCAGATGAAAGTCCGCGACCCAGTCCTCGGCGCTCAGGTATTCCAGATTCAGCCACACGGGCGCGCGCTCGCGGCGGGCCATCGCGGCCACGTAGACGTGCGGTACTTCGCAGCCAAACGCTTCGATGACGACGTCCGCCACTTCCAGCGTGTCGCCCACGTGAGCCGGTTCGTGCCAGTGCTCGACGACGATGCCGCTCACCGTCTGGCGGCTGCGATCGACGGCGAGCGCGGGGCAGAGCTTCTGGAACGCGTGGAGGTCGTCGACGAAAACGCGCACCTGCCAGCCGTGCTCGCTCGACAGTTGGCGTGCCAGACGCCAACACACGCCGATATCGCCGAAGTTGTCGATCACGGCGCAAAAGATATCGCAGGCGATGCCGGCGTTTGCCGGCATCGGCGTCGGCGTCGGCGCAGACGCCGACTCCGTGGCTTGCGGGAGCGGCGTGGACGAGGCGGGCGGGCGGCGGGAGGGCATGATGGCCGGCATCCGGGTCTCGGACGCGTGCGGAATGTTCTAAACTGGCGATTCTAAAGCACTCACCCCAATCTCCGCGTGAACCCTGACGCGGTGCTCAGTCCGATTCTGCATGACCTACTCAGACGTTCCCGAAGCGCCAGACACGCCTGAAGCGCCCGAGGCATTCGAGCCGAAGAAGGTGCTCGCGCAGCTACCGCATCTGCCTGGCGTCTATCGTTATTACGACGCGCATGACGCTGTGCTGTACGTCGGCAAGGCGCGCGACCTGAAAAAGCGCGTCTCGAGCTATTTCACGAAGACGTTGCTGTCGCCACGCATCGCAATGATGGTGACGCGGATTGCCCGCATCGAAACCACGGTCACGCGTTCCGAGGCCGAGGCGCTACTGCTCGAAAATAACCTGATCAAGGCACTCACGCCGCGCTACAACATCCTGTTTCGCGACGACAAGTCGTACCCGTATCTGAAGCTGACCGGGCACAAGTTTCCGCGCATGGCGTACTACCGGGGTTCGGTGGACCGCAAGAACCAGTACTTCGGACCGTTCCCGAGTGCGTGGGCGGTGCGAGAGAGCATCCAGATCCTGCAGCGCGTGTTCCAGTTGCGCACCTGCGAAGACTCGGTGTTCAACAACCGCACGCGGCCTTGCCTGCTGCATCAGATCGGGCGTTGCACGGCGCCGTGCGTGGGCGCGATCAACGAGGAAGATTACGCACGCGATGTCGCCAATGCCTCGCGCTTCCTGCTCGGGCGGCAGAGCGAAGTGATGAAGGAGCTCGAAGAGAAGATGCATGCGTTCGCCGGCGAGTTGAAGTTCGAGCAGGCCGCGGCGGTGCGCAACCAGATGAGCTCGCTTTCGACGGTGCTGCATCAGCAGGCGATTGAAGTGGGCAGCGATAGCGACGTCGACATTCTCGCGGTCGTCGCTTTGGGTGGCCGCGTGTGCGTGAATCTCGCGATGGTGCGAGGTGGACGTCATCTGGGTGACAAGGCGTATTTCCCGGCGCATGTGGAAAGCGCGTTGACCATTGATGAAGGCGGTCTCGAAGACGAAGATGCCGATGCGCAAGGTGTATTGAAGGCGGCGGTGGCGCAGGGCCTGCGGGTGGCGGAGGAGGCCGCATTGGCGAGCGCAGTGGCGAAGCGCAGAGCGGATGCCGCGGACGTTGACGACGACACGATTGATGCTCTGGCGATAGCGCGTGATTTGCCTGCTGAAACTGATGAGTCCGATGAAACCGCCGAGACCGAGGACGAAATCGCCGATGCGGACGACGAAGCCGGTGAGTCTGTCGATGACGAACCCCAGGACACCGACAACGAAGCCGCCGCGACACCCTCCGGCAAGCGCTCGCGCAGTCTCGCGACGGGCATCGAATCAGAAGTGCTCGAAGCTTTCATCGCCCAGCACTACCTGGGCAACCGCGTGCCGCCGGTGCTCGTGGTCAGTCACGCGCCGTCGAATCGAGAACTGGTCGATCTGCTGATCGAGCAGGCGGGCCACAAGGTCACGGTGCTGCGCCAGCCTCAGGGACAAAAGCGCGCGTGGCTCGCGATGGCCGAACAGAACGCGCGGCTCGCGCTGGCGCGGCTGTTGTCCGAGCAAGGCTCGCAGCAATCGCGTACACGCACGCTCGCCGATACGCTGAGTCTCGAATGCGACGACCTCGCGCATCTGCGGATCGAATGCTTCGACATCAGCCACACGATGGGCGAGGCCACTCAGGCGTCGTGCGTGGTGTATCACCATCACAAGATGCAGTCGTCTGAGTACCGGCGTTACAACATCACCGGCATTACGCCCGGCGACGACTATGCCGCCATGCGCCAGGTACTCACGCGTCGTTACGAAAGAATGGTGGCGCAAGCCGCCGCGAACGCCGCGGATGAAGCGCTCGAGCGGCCCGCAGCAGACCCCGCAGCCGATCCCGCCCTCGCGACCGATGCCGTCGAACCGGCCGCTGGCGGCACGTTGCCGAACATCGTATTGATCGACGGCGGTAAGGGCCAGGTGGAGATTGCGCGCCAGGTGTTCACCGAACTGGGTCTCGATTGCGGGATGCTGGTCGGCGTCGCGAAGGGCGAGGGACGCAAGGTCGGCCTCGAAACGCTGGTTTTCGCGGACGGCCGCGCGCCGCTCGAACTCGGCAAGGAAAGCGCGGCCCTGATGCTGGTCGCGCAGATTCGCGATGAGGCGCACCGTTTCGCGATTACCGGCATGCGCGCGAAGCGTGCCAAAACGCGGCAAACCTCGCGCCTCGAAGAACTCGAAGGCATCGGCGCGAAACGTCGTCAGCGCTTACTGGCGCGCTTCGGCGGCTTGCGCGGGGTGGTGGCGGCGAGCATCGACGATCTCGCGAGTGTCGAGGGGATTTCACGCTCGCTCGCCGAGCAGATTTATCGGCAATTGCACTGATTGCGCGAAATACGGCGCGACCCCTGGTGGGCGCGCGGCATCCGCGCAGCGTCTCATAGGCCAGTTTGACCGATGTTTGTGTGCCGTTTGCGGCCGGTTTGCCGTGTGTTTGCCGCCTGTTTGCTTGTGGCAGGCCTGATGACACGGCACAATTGCAACTCCTCTCTTGTCAGACCCTGCGCCTGCCCATGCCGTTTAATTTCCCGATTTTCCTGACGTGGCTGCGGATTGTTCTGATTCCGCTTGTCGTCGGCGTGTTTTATCTGCCAGACATGATGATGAGCCCCGCCCACCGCAATCTGGCGGCCGCGACGGTTTTCATCCTGGCTGCGCTGACGGACTGGTTCGACGGTTACCTTGCTCGCAAGTGGAATCAGACCTCGGCATTCGGCGCGTTCCTCGACCCAGTGGCGGACAAGCTGATGGTGACCGCCGCGCTGCTCGTGCTGGTGCAACTGGCGCGGCTCGACTCAGCTATCGCGCTGGTGATCGTCGGTCGCGAGATTGCCATCTCGGCGCTGCGCGAATGGATGGCGCAAATCGGCGCCTCGAAGAGCGTCGCAGTGAATTCGCTCGGCAAGTTCAAGACTACCTGCCAGATGATCGCGATTCCCATGCTGCTGTTCTATGGCCCGCTGCCGCTTGCACCCGGTTTCGCGATCGATACGCGCGTGTGGGGCATGTGGCTCGTCTTGTTGGCGGCGTTCCTGACCATATGGTCGATGCTTTACTACATGAAGCTCGCGTGGCCGCAGATTCGTGAACGGGGCGGGATCGTGTGAGCGAAAACTGTTCGGAAGAACACCCGCGTCAAAGGGGTTGACACGTTTCAGCGCTTTATACATAATCTCGTTTCTCCGATGCACGCAGGTTTGAGTCGGAGTGCAGTAGTTAGCAAATAAGTTGTAATTGAGTGGCAAATACGCAGTAGATAGCAGCAAAACGCGGGAGTAGCTCAGTTGGTAGAGCGCAACCTTGCCAAGGTTGAGGTCGCGAGTTCGAGACTCGTCTCCCGCTCCAGATTTTTGAAGCAGCGTTTTGTGTGATGCCTTGGCATAGGGCATCAGGTAGTGACGCAGTAGCAGAACGTTGTTAGCAGCACCATGCGGGAGTAGCTCAGTTGGTAGAGCGCAACCTTGCCAAGGTTGAGGTCGCGAGTTCGAGACTCGTCTCCCGCTCCAGACATTCGGGGAAGCAACGCTTCCCTTTTTGTTTGGTGGACCGACCGGCCATCGAACAAATCTGCGAATCCGTTGTACGTGCAACTTGTTGCGACGGTTCAGCAGTCCGCTTACGGCGCGATAGCAAAGCGGTTATGCAGCGGCCTGCAAAGCCGTTTAGGCCGGTTCGACTCCGGCTCGCGCCTCCAGAAGTTAAAAAGAAAAGCCCCGACTTGTCGGGGCTTTTCTTTTTCTGCGTCGATTTTTGCGTCTGATTCGATCATCGAGACATGCTTCTCTAACGTGGTGGAGGGCTGTCTGTAGTTGATCAAGAAGGAAAGCGTAGAGCGACAGGCATATCGGCTCATTGGCAGTCGCGCGAATTCTCGCCCGTAACTATTTGAGAGATCGTTCGCATAACGAAAGAGATACTCACCGAAGACATCGCCCGCTCTCTCCGGCTGTGAAATACTGTCGTTCAATCCCAAACCTACGGCGTCGATCTCGATCCATGTATTTTCAGCTCACCGGTACCCATGTGCGGTTGCTCGGCTCGATGCATCTGTTTTCCGCTTCCAGTCCGCGAACGCCCGCTTGGGTCGTGCAGGCGTTCGATTGGGCGGAAGCGCTGGTCTTCGAGTCCGATGCGCAGGCCATCTTGCCGTTTCTCAAGCGAGAGGGCGGGCAGTCGCTTGAGCACGCGTTGCCGCAGGAGGTCTGGCGCAGACTGGACGCATCGTGGCCGTCCGCCGGGGTGCTGGCGCCGCTCGGCGAGTTGCGTCCTTGGGCCGCGATGATGGCGGCCCCTACGCTGTGCCAACGGGTGGTAGAAGGTGTCGAGCCAAGGATGCTCAGGGAAGCCGCGGCGCAAGCGAAGCCGTACCGGTATCTGGAAACCGCCGAGGAGGTGGTGGCCTCGCTCGAATCGATTCCGTTGTCGGCGATCTGCACCGGGCTCGAATTGCTGCTCGCGGATGTGACTGAGCCGCAGCGCACGCTCGAGCGCATGCAGGCCGCGTGGCTGCAGGGTGATCTCCAGGCGATCTACGATGTAGCGGCCGAATCGCCGATATTCAGCTTGCCTGGGATTCGCAGCGCGATCCTCGACGCGCGCAATTGCGCGTGGGCGCCGCGCGTGCGGGAAACCTTGGATACGCCGAAACGCACGCTGGTGGTGGTTGGCGCGCTTCATCTGTGCGGACCAGGCAACCTGATCGAACGACTGCAATATCCCGTCGAGCAGATTCCCTTCAGCGACTGACCGACCGGCGGCGAAGGGTCGGCGTCGCGACGTAGCGCGATGCTTAGAACGTGGCATACGTTCAGCGCAAGTTTTTTGGCAAATGAGCCGCGATTGGCGGTTGGCAATTGCGGTTGATAACGTGGCAATAAGCGCTGCATTCGCGGCATAATTCCGCATCCACCCGCCCACGAGGGTGTAGCCCTTTTGACGTGTTTCCCATGAACGAGCCGCAGCATCCCACAGCCAAGCCGCATCCAGGTTTCGAATGGCGCTGGAAGTATTTCGACGACCTGACCACCGCCGAGGTCTACGCGATGCTGGCCGCGCGCAGCGAGGTATTCGTGATCGAGCAGAATTGCCTGTACGGCGATATCGACGGCCTCGATATCCAGGCATGGCATCTGTTTGCGTTGGGTCCTCACGAAGGCCGGCCAAAGCTGGCGGGCTACCTGCGCGTATTGCTACCTGACGACAGCGATGCCGACATCCGCATAGGCCGCGTGCTGACCACTGCGAATTTTCGCGGCATGGGGCTCGGTAACCAGCTGCTCGAGCGCGCGGTCGGGCACATCGCCAAACAATGGCCCGGCGTGCCGATGCGCCTGCATGCTCAGGCACACCTGCAAGCGTTCTATGGCGCGTTCGGTTTCAAGCCGGTCTCGGACGTACACGAGGAAGACGGCATCCCGCACGTCTGGATGCGCTCGGCCTGAGCCGTCTCGCGCGGTCGCATTGCACGCCGCGCTTTCCCCTTCTGCCTCAACGCCTGTTGTCAGTTAGCCTGTGCAGGCGACTTGACGGCAAATGGTGCGTTGAGCGTTTCCCCATCCGAGAACTGCAGTTTCAGATGCACGGTATCGCCGGGTGCGATCTTGTGCTGCGCGTGCTCCAGCATGATGTGATATCCGCCCGGCGCGATGGCGACCTGGCCATGCGCGGGCACCGTCAGCTTGTCGACCATCACCATCTTCTGCGTCGAACCGTTGGACACCGTCTGATGCAGCATCGCACCCTCGTAGTCGTCGCTCGAGATGTCGGTGAGATCGACCGGCTTGTCGCTCGAGTTGACGAGTGTCACGTAGCCGGCGGCGGGCAGATCGCTCGGCAGCCAGCGCACCCACGCGTGCTGCGCCGAAATGGCCTGTGGTGAGGCCGCTTCAGCGGTGGCGGCGAAGCCAAAGGAGAGGGCGAGCGTGCAGCCCAGCGCGGCGAGAGATCGGGTTTTGAGGTTCATAAACGCAGAGGCAGAAAAAGCGGCCGAAGCCGCGAATGATCAGGAATGGTTGTCAATGATACGACGCAGATCGGCGGCGACCGCGTCGGGTGCATCGCGATCGGTGGCGAGCAGGCGCGCATGGCCTTGCGCATCGAAGACATAGACGGCCGAGCTATGGGTGACTTCGTAGTTGCCGGTCGGATCGCGCTTTTCCATCTGATAGGCAACGCGATATTTGCGCGCCATCGATTCGATCTGACCGTCACTGCCGGTCAGGCCCACGACGTGCTGCGCGTCGAAAGCGCCTACGTAATCATGGAGTTCCTTGGGCGTGTCGCGCGCCGGGTCGACAGTGATGAACAGGATGCGCACGTGCTGTGCGTCCGGGCCGAGGGCGGCGAGCACCTGCATCAGTCGCGCCATGGTTTCGGGGCAGACGTCCGGGCAATGCGTGTAGCCGAAGTAGACGAGCGAGATATCGCCCTTGAAGGCGTCGCCTGTGACGGGCTTGCCGTCATCGCTGGTGAGCGAGAAATCGAGATCGGGCAGATGGCCGGTCACGTTCGTCAGGTGCCATGGCTCTTCCTTGTGCGTACAGCCGGCGAGCAGCCCGAGCGTCATGGCCATGCCTAGCGCCAGCAGTCCCCGCGTCAGGAACCGTTGCGGCAACAGACGCTGCGCCGCACGCGGACGACGAACCATGCGCAGCAACCGCGTATCCGGTTGCACCTGTTGCCGAGAGATTCTGGGGAACAAAGCAGGCATCTATGACTCGATTTAAGGCGGTACGTCGCGAGGGCCGAGGTTGGTATTTCCCGGTGTTGCGGCTCGCGCGCAGACCGGTCAGAGTGGCTGGGACTGTATCGCAAATCGTTGAGCCGCGTCATATGCGGGCCCGCAAGGCCGGCATTGAGAGGCAATTTGACGCATAGTGGTGGGCGTTGTGCTGGACCGGAACCCGCACGGAACGCGCGGTTTTCAAGCGGCTTTTTGCATGACGGATGGGCGGATGCCCCTGCTGGCGTTGCACTCAGCCTTACTTTCCCGAAAAATAGCGGGATGCGCGGTAAGATGCGCACACTTTTGCAGCTCCAGGCGGCTGAAAGGCAAGATAAACCGATGCAAGCACCTCCGGCTGTTCTGTCTCTGAGCGAGACGGCATTTTTCTTCGATTTCGACGGCACCCTCGTCGAATTGGCCCCCACGCCCGATGGCGTGCTGGTGCAGCCTGAGGTCGTCACACTGCTGACCGAGCTGCGCCGCCTCACCAACGGCGCCGCGGCGGTGGTGTCGGGACGTGGCATCGAGAGCATCGACGGCTTGCTCGGCATGCCCGATTTGCCGATCGCGGGGCTGCACGGCGCTGAGCGGCGCGATTCGAACGGTGACACGCAGCGCATCGGCTTTCATGACGAACGCCTGTTGCGCATGGAACAGGTGCTGGCGGAGGTCGTCAACGCAAACGCCGGCATGCTGCTCGAAATCAAGGGAGCAGCGCTCGCGCTGCACTATCGCAACGCGCCGGATCGTGAGCCCGTGGCGCGTGCCGCCACTGAGCGGCTGGTGGCCGACTACCCTGGCTCCTACGTGTTGCAGCCCGGCAAGATGGTCTACGAGATCAAACCGAAGGACGTCGACAAGGGTCGCTCAGTGCGGGCGTTTCTCGATGAGCCGCCGTTCACCGGCCGCCGGCCGGTTTTTGCCGGCGACGATCTGACCGACGAGAAGGGCTTCGCGGTCGTCAACGAACTCGGCGGCGTGTCGATCAAGGTCGGCCCAGGCGACACGATTGCGCGCTCGCGGCTCGATTCGGTGGGCGCCTTGCTCGGCTGGCTCGACGCCATCGTCACCGCGGCGCGCAGCGCATGACTCGCGCTGCGTCTCGCTGCACTCCGCTCGTTCTTCTGCACGGAAACCGCGCTTCATGAGCCGACTGATTATCGTATCGAACCGGGTCGCGCCGATCTCGGAAGGCGGCCCGGCGGCAGGCGGTCTGGCGGTCGGCGTCTACGATGCGCTGAAGGAAACCGGCGGCATGTGGTTTGGCTGGAGCGGCGACGTGGTCAGCTCCGGGCAACCGCAGATCAGCGTGGAAGAGCGCGGCCCGGTGACTTTCGCCACCATTGCGCTGGTGCGGCGCGATTACGACCAGTACTACCGCGGCTTTTCGAATGCCACTTTGTGGCCGGCGTTTCACTACCGCGCGGATCTGCTGCAATACGACCGGCATGACTTCGGCGGTTATTGCCGCGTCAACACCTGGCTCGCGCAGCAACTCGTGCCGCTGTTACGCGCTGACGACGTGATCTGGGTTCATGACTATCATCTGATCCCGTTTGCGCAGGCCTTGCGTGCGGCGGGCGTCAAGAATCGTATTGGCTTCTTTCTGCATATCCCGTTTCCGGCCTCGCAGGTGTTGCTGGCGGTGCCACCGCATCGCGAACTTGTCGAAGCGCTGTGCTCGTTCGACCTGCTCGGCTTCCAGACCGCGCCCGACCTGCGCGCGTTTTGCGACTACATCGTCAACGAGGCTAACGGCAGCGTCGAAGCGTCCGCTGGGGGCCCGGCTGTCGTGCAGGCGTTTGGCCGGACCTTGAAGGCATCGGCGTATCCGATCGGCGTTTATCCGGACGAGATCGCCGAACTCGCGAAAGCAGGCGAGCGCGGCAAGCCGGTGCGCACGATGAAGGCGACGCTGCACTCGCGCAAGCTCATCATGAGCGTCGACCGCCTCGACTATTCTAAGGGGCTGGTGGAGCGGTTCCGGGCCTTCGAGCGTCTGCTTGAGCATTCCCCGGCGCAGCGCAACAAGGTTTCGTTTCTACAGATTGCACCGCCGACCCGGGCCGACCTGAACGCCTATCAGGACATCCGTCTGCAACTGGAAGGCGAATCGGGGCGTATCAATGGCCGTTTTGCCGAGCTCGACTGGGCGCCGATTCTCTACATTCATCGTCAGTACGAGCGGTCGGTGCTGGCGGCGCTGTTTCGCACGGCGCACGTTGGTTTCGTCACGCCGTTGCGTGACGGCATGAACCTCGTCGCCAAGGAGTATGTGTCGGCGCAGGATCCGGAAGATCCGGGCGTGCTGGTGCTGTCGCGTTTCGCGGGGGCAGCGCAGGAACTGGACGGCGCGCTGATCGTCAATCCGGTGGATATCGACGGCATGGCAGAGGCGCTAGCGACTGCGTTGTCGATGCCGCTGGTCGAGCGTCAGTCGCGTTATCGCGACATGATGGTGCGCTTGCGCGAGAACAACGTCTCGGTGTGGCGCGATAACTTCATGCGCGATTTGCAGGCGTCGGGCACGGTGGTGGACGGCGAGGAGGGGACGCCAGCGGTCGGCCGTGAGTCGCTGGCGGGGTGACGGTGCATGCCGCGCAGATACCCAGCCAGCACAACACACTGCCTCCGGGCGCAAAAAAGCCGCTTCAAACATCGAAGCGGCTTTTTTCGCATTGAGGTAGATCGTCACGGTGGCCGCGGCGGCTCCGAACCTGCCCGCCACCAGGCCAACGCTCAAACCACGTGCTGTTCGTCGACCTTCTTGCCGCCCGCATGCAGCGTGGCGCCTTTGCCATACTGCTTCGCGAGCAGATCACGGTACAACCCCGGACGGTTGCGCAGTTCTTCCGGCGTGCCGTCGTCCACGACCTTGCCCGCGCTCATCACGATGATGCGGTCGAAGCTGTTCAGCGTAGACAGGCGGTGAGCGATGGCCACCACGGTACGGCCCACCATCAACCGGTCGAGCGCCTTCTGGATCGCTTCTTCGGACGCGCTGTCGAGCGCCGAGGTGGCCTCGTCCAGCAGCAGGATCGGCGCATTCTTCAGGATGGCGCGCGCAATTGCAATGCGCTGCCGCTGACCACCCGAGAGCTTGACACCGCGGTCGCCCACGATCGTGTCGTAGCCTTCCGGCATGGCTTCGATGAAGTCCGAACAGCGCGCCTCGCGGGCCGCCGCGAGCACTTCGTCGCGGCTTGCCTCAGGGCGGCCGTAGGCGATATTCTCGTAGACCGTGCGGTGAAACAGGGCGATGTCCTGCGGCACGACGGCAATGGCGTGGCGCAGGCTGTCCTGCGTAATCGATCCGATGTCCTGACCGTCGATCTTGATCTGCCCGCCTTGCGTTTCGTAAAAGCGCTGTAGCAGCGAAAGTACAGTCGACTTGCCTGCGCCCGATTTGCCGATCAGCCCAACGCGCTGTCCGGCCGGGATATGCAACTGGAAGTGATCGAGAATCGGCCGGCGGCGCGGATACGCGAACGTCACGGTTTCGAAGTCGATGCGTCCGCCCTGCGGCACCAGTTCGACGGCGTCCGAGCGGTCCGGCATGCCGTGCGGTTCGAGCAGCGTGCGCACCGCTTCGGCGAGACGCGCGACATGCTGCGTGACGTCGACGAGTGCGACGGCAAGGTCACGCGTGCCGTGCAGGATGGTAAAGCCGAGCGAGCTGACCAGCACGATGTCGCCGGAGGTAGCCCGGCCGTTGTCCCACAGCCACAGCGCCCAGCCGAGCAGGCCCGCCGATAGCATGGCTGTGATGACCGCGTGCAGGAGGCGCAGCTTCTCCAGATAGAGCAGACTTTGCTGGCGCGCGTCCATCTCGGCCTTGACCGTTGCGCCGAAGCGCGCCTGTTCGCGAATCGTCATACCGAAAGCGCGCACGAGGCCCATGTTGCTGATCACGTCGACCAGCTCACCGTCGACCGAAGCCGCCTTGGTGGCGAAGTGATGGTGCCTTGCTGAACCGCGCCCGGCCAGTTTGTAGAGCACCACCGAGAGGATCGCCGAACAGACCATCAGACCGCCCGCCATCAACGGGTTGACGGCGGTGATCATGACGATGGCGCCGAGCACCGCGATGCACGGTGGCAACACATTCCATGCTGTAGTGTTCTCGGCCGTGTAGACCGCGTTGGACGTGGCCGTGATCCGGCTCGCCAGCATGCCGGGCTGCTTTTCCGAGTAATAAGTTGGCGAATGGCCGCTCAGATACTGGAACAGGTCGCGCCGTAGATCACCGGTAACGGCGACGAACGTGTGCGCAGCGACCCAGCCGCCGACCCGCCACAGAAGATTGTCCGCGGCAATCAGACCGACAAGGATGGCGAACGCGCCCCACAGCGGGCCGGGATGATGCCGGCCTCCGCCGAGCACGTCGATCAGATGCTTGATCGCATATTGAGAAGCGAGCGCACAGCCCACAGCCGCGAACACGCTGCACAGGACGATCGCATGCGCGAGCGGGTGGCGGCGGATATAGCGAAAAAGAAACGCAAGCGGCCTGTGCGCATAGCTCGCGAGCTTGGCGTTGTGGGCATTGCGCTGGGCGATGGTGAGATGTTCCAATTGATCGGTGTGGTCGGTGTGTTTCAGGTTATGTCATGCAACGGCATGGGCCACGGGACGCATCGCCACAAAAGGCAGATGCTCGCATTGTAAACACGCAAAAGGCATTCCGCCCTGTTCGAACCGCACGGGACGCGACTCATTTTCGCGATGAGCATCCGCAACACCCTGTTTCCTCGACCCCGCGAGGCGGCAGTCGTTCATTCAGTTTGCGGAATAATTTCGAGATATAATTACAAAAGCCATTCAACGCGCAAGCACTTTCGGCCAGGCGGCGAAGGGCAACACGTTGGAAGCATTGACGGAAGAAGTTGCAAGCAGCCGTCTGCAGGCCATGTGTCGTGGCCAGCCCTTACTCTAGAACTGTCTTAGAAAACAAGGGTTTGCAAAGTGTTTCGGCTTTGTAACAACGTAAAGTGTTTGAAATGTTTTGGGCTGCGCAGGGGTGTCGACACCCATAATGCAGCCTCGATGATCCCATGAAAATTATCTGACAAGTTGTCAACGAGTCTGCCCTATATGCGTTTTAAAGCACATGTGCAGCCTGGTGACGATGATCAGTCTGGGCATCCTTACCAAGCGATCCATCGCAGGATTTCTCGAAGAAACAGGCCCGCGCCAGGTAGTCCCGGCGCGACTGGCAAGGCGAGCAAAGCGAGTCGCTTTTAACAAACCGCAGTACTTTTGCCTGATTTTTTTACGAGGAGTTCTCTCTATGCGAATCGCTCAAATCGCTCCGTTGCACGAGGCGGTTCCCCCCAAGCTGTATGGTGGAACGGAACGGGTAGTGTCCTACCTGACTGAAGCTCTGGTCGAACAGGGACACGATGTGACGCTCTTCGCGAGCGGCGATTCGCAGACCTCGGCGAAACTCGAAGCGTTCTGGCCGCAGGCGCTGCGCCTGGACCCGACGATTCGCGACGTGATGGCTCCGCACATGCTGCTGCTGGAAGAAGTGCGCCGTCGCGCAGACGAATTCGATGTGCTGCATTTCCACATTGACTACTATCCGTTCTCGCTGTTCGCCCGTCAGCCGGTGCCGTTCCTGACCACGTTGCATGGCCGTCTCGATCTGCCGGAACTGCAACCGATCTTCAACACGTTCAGCGACGTGCCGGTGGTGTCGATCTCGGACAACCAGCGTATGCCGCTGCAACAGGCCAACTGGCTGTCGACCGTGTATCACGGTCTGCCGGAAAACCTGCTCAAGCCGATCCCCAACGTCAAGCCGAGCTATCTCGCCTTCCTCGGCCGTATCTCGCCGGAAAAGCGTCTCGACACGGCCATCCGCATCGCCGAACAGGCCGGCCTGCCGATCAAGGTTGCCGCCAAGCTCGATAAGGCTGACCGCGCGTACTACGAAGAAGTCATCAAGCCGCTGATGTCGCTGCCGCACGTCGAATACATCGGCGAAATCAGCGAAGCAGAGAAGACCGAATTCCTCGGCAACGCCCACGCGCTGCTGTTCCCGATTGACTGGCCGGAGCCCTTCGGTCTGGTGATGATCGAAGCCATGGCTTGCGGTACGCCGGTCATCGCGTTCAACCGCGGTTCGGTGCCGGAAGTGATTGAGAACGGCGTGTCGGGCTTCGTGGTTGAAGACGAAATCAGCGCAGTCGCTGCCGTCAAGCGTCTGAACACACTGCCGCGCGAAACGGTCCGCAAGGCGTTTGAATCGCGTTTCTCGTCGAAGGTGATGGCGCAGAACTACGTTGCTTCGTACGAAGAGCTGCTTCGTCAGAAGCGCCGTACCGTGCTGCGCGAAGTCAACGCAAGCTGACACTCTCGTAAGCTGTCCCGTTCGGCGCCGTTGCCTGCAGACGGCTTGCTGGACACCGACAACGCCCCGCGTGCTCGATGCACGCGGGGCGTTGTTGCATGGGCGCCGCGCATTGCGTCATGAATGTGTTGAAAGTGGTGTTTTGGAGGGAGTAACCGTGAGCCGCCTCGGTAATATCCCTATAATGGCCGTGCCGCAAATTGGGCTGCGGCGTCGTCAACGACAGGAGGATGCCTTGGCGAGAACGAAAGAGACGCGTGCGAACGCGGCGCCAGGCGCCGGAACGATTTTCGCGTTGCGTGCCATCGGTCTCGTGATTCTGGCGCGGTGGCTGTTTTCGATGTCGACGATGGACTTCGTGTCGTCGTTGGCCGCTATGGCTTCGTCGCCATGGGCCTGCATCAACCTTGTCTTTCTGTTCCTGCTGATCTTTTTGCCGGGCGCGCGCGCCCGCGCCGAGCGCCCGTTCCATCCGCTGCCGCAATGGCTGCGCCAGGCGTTGCGAGTGTTCGCTTTCCTGGGATTCCTGTTCGCGGTCTTTTCGGTGGGCGCCTTCGTCTGGAGCGCGGGCGGGCGTCGCGCGCTGCAGACGATAGCGGCAACCAACGGCTGGCTGGTGGCGGCGCCGGCCTTGTATGCGGCAGTCATGTGGATCTGCCGTCCGCGCGCACTGTGGCGCACCAACGTTGCGGCGCGCCGCTTTGCGATAGGGCGCTACGCGATCTCTGTCGATGCCACGACGCGCACGGTGGTTGTCTGGGTGGAAAGCCGCAAGCTCGGCCAGTATGACGCGCGCGAGTTGTCGGTGCGTTGGCCGGACGGGCAGGCTGGCGGTGCAACGCCGGCGCCGGTGTCTGCGCCAGTTCCTGCGAACGTTGCCGGGAGCGCTGCCGCAGCGGTTGTTGTCAACACTGCCGACACCCAAAGCGCACCCGCCTCGCCTGCGGCCGCCGCGTCGGTGCCGCGCGCGGCAGCCCAGGTGGGCTGGATGCATCGTCGGCCGAAGGTTGAACTGCTGTGGGATTCTCCCGCAGCAGCAGGGCACAACCGTCAAACGGTGTTTCGTGCGGCGCTTGCCACTGAAGGCGACCGTGTCGCCGCCCGTGCGCTCGATACTTCGCTGCGCCAGGCCTGACACGGCGCAGTGTTGCCTGATGATGCGCCGTTGCCGGATTTGCCTTTCTTTGCTGCGTGACTTACTTCAGCCGCGATTGCAATTCGTTGGCGAGTTGTTTGATCGCGGCCTTCGTCGGTGCGTCCTCGGCGAGTGCGTTGAGCAAGCCGAAATCGTGGATCGTGCCGTTGTAGCGGACAGTGGTCGCGTCATCGCCTGCTGCGTCGAGCTTGCGTCCGTAAGCTTCGCCTTCATCGCGCAGCACGTCGAACTGGGCGACCTGAATCAGCGCAGGTGGCAGGCCCTTCAACTCATCCAATGAGGCACGCAACGGCGATGCGTAAATCTCGTTACGCTGCTTCGGGTCCTTCGTGTACGCGTCCCAGAACCACTTCATCATCGGAGCGGTCAGAAAGTGCCCTTCCGGATAGGCCTTATACGAGCCGTCGTTGAAGTTGTTGTCCGTGACCGGCCACATCAAACCTTGAAAGCGGATCGTCGGGCCTTGCTTGTCTTTCGCCATGAGCGAGACCACCGCGGCCATGTTGCCGCCCACGCTATTGCCGACCACCGCCAGGCGGCTGCCGTCGACGCCGATGTCATTGCCATGTTCCGCAACCCATCTGGTCGCCGCGTACGCCTGGTTAATCGCCAGCGGATAACGTGCTTCCGGCGACGGCGTGTAGTCGACGAACACCGCCACCGCGCCGGACTGCACGACGAGATCGCGTACCAGACGCTCGTGGGTCTGGAAGTCGCCAAGAATCCAGCCGCCTCCGTGGAAGAACATGAAGACCGGCAAGGTACCCGTTGCGCCCTGCGGACGTACGATCGTGATCGGTACGGTTATACCGTCCTGTTCGATAGTCCTGTTCGACACCTCGATGCCCGACAGATCGACCTTGACGCTGTTCTGCGCGGCGATCAGCACCTGACGCGCTTCGGCCGGGGTCAACGTATTGATTGCCGGTCCTGTGCCGCTGTTGAGGGCATGGAGGAACTGGCTTGTCACCTGGTCGGGCGTGGCGGGTGCTGCCGGCGTCGCGGCAACGGCAAACGTCGTGCTGACAGCAAGAGCGACGGCGAGCAGCATGGGTTTGACGGTCTTCATGGTGGATTCCGGTTGATGTAGTTGAAGTGGGGCTTAAGCGATCGTCAGCGTCACGTCGATGTTGCCGCGCGTTGCATTCGAGTACGGGCAGACGATGTGCGCACGGTCGACCAGCGTTTGCGCCGCTTCGCGTGCCATGCCGGGCAGCGAGATCTTCAGTTCTACTTCGATGCCGAAGCCGTTCGGAATTACGCCAATGCCGACGCTGCCGTCGATCGACACATCCGCCGGGATGGCGATCTTGTCGCGTGCGGCGACGAACTTCATCGCGCCGAGGAAACACGCGCTGTAGCCGGCCGCAAACAGTTGTTCAGGGTTGGCGCCTTCGCCGCCGGCTCCGCCCAGCTCTTTCGGCGTGGTCAGCTTGAAGTCGAGATTGCCTGCGGGCACAACAGCACGACCGTCACGGCCACCGGTTGCGTGGGCTTGGGCGCGGTAGAGAACTTTGTCGAGGGACATGGTGAAACTCCTTTCAAGAGGTTGAGTTGCTAAAGTTTGCTATCTACTACTAGATAGATTTCCATCTACAAAAAGTGCGTGCTTCCATTTCACATCTCCCGGTTATCTATCTACTCAGAGATAGATAACTCGGCCAACTAAAGAGGTGGCGTACCACCTCGCAATTCGACTGCGTTACCGCGAGATTCTCACCGAAGCTTCGATATCTTCGAGCCGAGCCTTGGTGTGAAACAACCTGCTCGCCAGCACGCTGCCCTGGAACGCGGCGAAGAGCGTGCGCGCCGCGTTTTCCGGCTTGCCGTTCACTGCCAGCGTCTTTTCCTGCGCACCTTGCGCGAGAACTTTGGCCAGCCAGTTTTCGTTCGCCTTGAAAAACGCCTGTATTGCGTGGCGAATGTTCTCGGGCAATGACTCGATGTCCGCAGCCAGCATGCCACACAGGCAGATCTGATTGCCGTCACCGAGGGTTCTGCCAAACATCTTTGCGTACTTGCTGAGCTTTGCATCAGCCGGCAAGGAAGCGTCAACAGTGTGGATGGCGTCGAACACCTCTTTGCTGTACTCGTTCACCGCTTCCAGTACCAAGTCGTCTTTCGACGGAAAGTAGTAGTGGATGCTCGAGGTCTTTACGCCGACCAGACTCGACAGATCACGGTAACTAAATCCGTTATAGCCGCGCATCATCATCAGCGTGATTGCGTGGTTGAGGATCTGTTCGCGGACCGTCGATGTCGTTTCCATGGATCGAACTTTATCTACTGATAGATAGACTGTCAAGAGGTGAGGTGAAAATTTTTTTGCGGAGCAGGGGAGGGATGCTGCGCATCCCTCCCCGCTGCTTGCGGATTATTCGTCCACCAGCATTTCCGGGTCGTCGATCTGCCGGGCGCTAGCATTGGCATTGCTGCTGGTGCTGACGCCACGCACTGCCGCTCTCACGTCCGGTTCGGACAGGCCCTTGATTAACTCCAGCGCCTGGCGTTCGAACAACCTGCGATACAAGCCTTTCTCGAGCTGGATCAGCGCTTCATGGCTACCTTCCTCGATGACCTTGCCCTTATCGAGTACAAGCAGCCGGTCCAGCGCCCGAACAGTCGACAACCGGTGCGCGACGACGAGCGTCGTGCGTCCCACCATCAGCCGTTCCATGGCTTGCTGGATCAGCAACTCGCTTTCACTGTCGAGACTCGAAGTGGCCTCGTCCAGAATCAGGATCGGCGCGTCTGCCAGGAACGCCCGCGCAATCGCCACGCGCTGACGTTCGCCGCCCGAGAGCTTGACGCCGCGCTCGCCCACCAACGTGTCGTAGCCGTTGGGCAACGTCACGATGAAGTCGTGAGCGCTGGCGAGCTTCGCAGCCCGCTCGATCTCGGCGCGCGTGGCGCCGGGACGCGCATAGGCGATGTTCTCCGCCAGCGTACGGTGAAACAGCACCGGCTCCTGCTGAACGATGGCGATCTGGCTGCGCAACGACGACTGACTGACCAGGGAGATGTCTTGTCCGTCGATCGTGATGCGGCCGCCCGTCACATCGTAAAGCCGCTGGATCAGCTTGATGAACGTCGTCTTGCCCGAACCCGAATGCCCCACCAGTCCGACGCGTTCGCCCGGCGCAATGCGCACCGAGAAGTTGTCGTACAGCGGCGTGGCGAGCGAGCCATAGTGGAACGTGACGTGCTCGAAACGGATCTCGCCCTTTTCGATCCTGATCGACCGTGCGCCGGGCTTGTCCTCGATACCGAGAGGCTGCTTTTCGAGCGAGACGAGTTCTTCCATGTCGTTGACCGAGCGCTGCAGGTTGCGTATGTGCATGCCTACTTCACGCAGATAGCCTTGCAACATGAAGAACATCGTCAGGGCGAACGTGATGTCGCCGACGCTGGCCTCGCCGTGAGCCCACAGGTACAGCGCGGCCCCGAGGATCGACGCCTGGATCACCACGAGCATGCCGCCCTGAACACCGCCGTTGAGCGTGCCGCGCACCCACGTCCGTCTGGTGCGATGGCGCCATTTATCGATGATGCGGCCGAGTAGCACCTCTTCGCGCGCTTCCGCGCCGAACGCCTTGACGACTGCGTTGCAGCTCACCGCATCGGCGAGTGCGCCGCCCATCCGGGTGTCCCACGCGTTGGCCAGACGCGCCGCCGGTGCGACGAAGCCGAGCGACAGCATCGCCGTTATCGCGATGTACAGGATCGAGCCGAGCCCGACGACTGCACCCATCAGCGGCCAGCGCACGCCGAGCAGCACGGTGGAACCCACCAGCATGACGAGCGACGGGAACAGCGCCACCAGCAGCGTGTCGTTCAGGATGTCGAGCGCCCACATGCCGCGCGTGATCTTGCGCACTGTCGAGCCGGCGAAGCTGTTGGCGTGCCAGTCGGTCGAAAAACGCTGCACCCGGTGAAAGGCATTGGCGGCGATCTTGCTCATCATCTTCAGCGTCAGCACGATGATGTTCATGAAGACGCCCTGGCGCAGCAGGGTGGCGCCGAGACCGAGTCCGGCCAGAATGGCGAATGCGGTCACGGCCGCATGCCAGGCGGCCGGGTTGCCGGCCGAGCCCGATGCGATCGCGTCGACGAGGTGCCCCGCGAACAGCGGCGTGAGCACGTCGGCCAATGCCGAGAGCAGCACCAGGCTGGTGACGGCGAAGATGCGCCAGGGTTGTTCGCGCCAGTGTCGAACGGTGAAGCCGAGGACGTCCTTAAAGACCTGTCCGCGTAAGTCGAGTTTTTTTGTAGTCATTGGTCACGGCCTGGGGACGCAGAGACCCCGGGATTCCAGTCAGAAGCAATAGGAATAGACAGCCGAAGCGGGCCAGACCGAACTGGCAAGCTAGTGTTAGACCGTCTGGAAAATGCGCAGGCTTGCCGAAACGGCGGACCTGCGTAGGCGACTAGTTAAGGTCGCGAGGCCACGTAAAGGGTGGCAATGTGCACGCTGAACAACATGTGATGCCTCCCTTTAGAGTTGAGTGAAGTGAAGAACAACGTTGGACGGAACTGATGTCCGAAGCTCGAATATATAGTGGCTTTATTGTGGTTGCAAGAGCGGGCGGCGTGGATGTGGTTGATTTGATACGAAGAATGGAAGAGGTCTCAGAATAAATCTGCGAGACGGTCGCGGAATCCACGGAAAGTCTGAGTGATTCGTTGGAGTCCAGCGGTCAAACCAGGGTCGTAGTAGTGGATGATCAAGGAGCGTCGTTCCCCTGACTCGACGTCGAAATTGCTGTGCAGCGTAACAAAGCCGTTGAACACGTAGACGTTGCCGGGTAAGCACACTATCCGATCGCATCGCCCTCTGGACCGGTCACGATCGAGCAGCGCGCGGCGGACGGGGAGCGGGAGTACATGCTCGATCATGAGCCAGGTCTTGGTGCGCACGTTGGCAATCAACGAAATCGACTCGCGCTGGCGCTTGTACACGACGAGATCGCCGCATCGATCGTATCCGTCAGCAAGCTGCAAAATAATCAGTATCGTCAGGATGTGGGAATCGTAATGCCGCAGGTAGCTCTGTGAAGGCATGCCAGAGTCGACGCAACGAAGTACATAAAGCGGCTCGCCGGTAAGTTCCTTGCCGAGCACGATGGCCGCCCAACCGCGAGCGGCAGAGCATGCCCGACTCTCCATCGCATTGAAGCTGTCGGACGCCCGCAGCAACTCGGCGAAATTCCTTGCCATCGATGCGGCGCGTCGACCGTCGGCCGGGCGCCATTCATGTCTTGCAGTATCAATGGAGCTATTCATGTATTCGAGCAGGCTGCGAGGCACCACGCCTTCGAATACCCTGACTGGATCCCGTTGGTCTGTTTGATTGTTGTCATTCATAGGTCCACCTTACGCGGAAGGCGTCGCTGCACGTTGACCGATAGTGTCGGGATCCTACGTCACCCATTACCACGTCGACGATACCCGGCGGGATATCCCGTCGCCGCTACGATTGAGCAGGATACGATGCAAGATCCCGCGCTGAATCGGCCAGGCAAAGTCTTTCCGCCTCGACAACATTTGCGAGCCGCTCCGGGCGATATGGACCGTTGGCTTCTAAACTCCTCGCGGCGCAGTGGCGGTTACCAGTCGAATGCTACTGTGAATTGTCTGATAGATGACGGACAAGCTATATGCGCTATCCGCCGTGAGTCGGTGAATTCCAGTGGCAGAAAGGCGATAGGCGACCTCATGCGAGCGAGCGGCCGTGCCACTTTGATAGCCGACGCTGCGGCCATGGTGACTCGAACGACTGCAAGAGGTTGACCCGATCGGCTGCGCGGTGCTGCCGGAGAATATGGGCGAAAAAAAGCCCCGCGGTTGCAGGGCTTTTTTGTGTTGCGTTAGCAGAAGCTCGCTGCCGGCCGGAACAGTTGGCCAAACCAGCGCTGGATGCGTTTCCAGAGACTTCGGCTGAATACTGGTGGGTGGTACAGGGATTGAACCTGTGACCCCTGCCGTGTGAACCCGAAAACTGCCCCAGAAATACGACTTCAAAAATCCGAACACCCCTATCTTACAGGGGTTTGGCGTTGCATGGGTGGTTTACCCATTGCATGGGGTTGCTTGCTGGTGCGCCACTTTTGCGCCAGTCCGACAGGCATGCGCACGCCTGTGATTCGGGCAGTACCGCCTCATGATGATTGACGCAGCGAACTGCTGTGCCAAGAGGATAATCGCTCGAAAAGCATCGAGACTTCACCAATTTCCGCGGCGAAATCTTTGACTTCCGGCCGTGGATGAAGTCGCTTACCCGGATGAGGGTCCGGGCGAAGAACAACCGTTACTTCTTCGTTGGTATCAAGGCGAATTCCGAACACTGCATCGCGCCCTTGGGCATCCTTACCGTACCTCGAGACCTTCATTGCGAAGTTTTCTGTCGGTGGTTCTAAATTTATCGATTGGTCGGACGCTTTTCCCGATTCAACCAGCGGATGTTCCATGGCAACAGGTGCCGACAGGGGAGCCTTTATGCGCATCCAAGCTTTGGACGCAGGGATTTCGCGCACTGTCATATCCGGAAACACCTTGAACAGTGTGCCGGCCAGCAAATCAGCCCCTTGGCGCACGAGGGTGCGGCCAGAAACCGAGGGCACAAAACCCAAGGGCTCAAGGCCTTGGGCTTCGGCCGTACCGGCTTCTATGCCGATCAAGACGAGATGAACGGTATTGTCTGGGAGGCGAGCGATCTTCAATCGCGCACCATACATTGAGAGGTCCGGCCAGTATGTAAGCCTATTAGGCTTCGCTAGGTTGAGCAGTGACCTTTTCTTGGCATTATTCTTTGCTACGGTGATTTTGCGTTTTAGCACCCTGGCGCGAATTCGGGAGTCTTCCGCGCTTCCAATGCCTTGTGTGAAAGGTGCGGATTGGTTGGGCGTCCAAAAGGCGGAGAATTCTCCTTCGTCAAGAAGGGAATATGGTAAAGCGGAGTAGTCTCGTCCGCCAACCCACAAGCGCAGGTTTACGACCTTGCTTGGATGGTAATCGGGAACGAAGACGTCGGCAGTAGCCTCATGGTCGGCGAAGCGTTGCTCGCGGCATTCAAGTTCGTACGCCCACCACCCCCCACCTCTAGGGACGAATTCAAAATCATCCAACAAGTTCTTATCTTGGGTCGTCGGCCTTCGCACGTATGGCAGGTACCTGATTTCCCCCCCAAGGCACCGAATTTTCGCGATCCACCCTTGGAATGCCTGCGCCATTTTATCGTCGCTAAGGCCCTCAAGAATTTCATTACCTCCCGATCCTAACTCGGGCATCGGTGGATAGCCGTCCTTCATGTGATTAACGCCATCAATGAAAAGCGTCAGGATATCCCATCGAATTTTAAAAATGTCTGCCGGCTGTTTGTTGAACAGCGCTTCATCCCAGAAGCCGAGTTCCTGGAGGTCTTCAAGAGTAAGCCAGTTCTTCGCTGCAGCACGGCGAATTGTCTGGACGAGCGTTGCCGGAACGCCTTTCCATCCACAGTCTCGATATTTTTCAAATGTCGCGCCGCGCCGTGACGTATCGGAGCGTGGATTGATACACAAAGCGCTTTCTAGGTCAGCGGTGGTAATTCCCGGATTGATCTCGGTCGCCCGGCTCTGGATGCGTCGCAATATGCTGCTTGCAGCATCTAAGAGGTGCTGATGTTCGGGCGTGCCGCAGGGTTTTGTCATGCTCGATCCAAGCTCGGAGGCGGTGCGAACAGCATACCTAATCCATGCAATGCCTCGCAAGGGCGATTACGCGCTCGCAAAACCATTCTGCGGTTTCGGGGGTAATCGGAGGGACATGTTAAACAGCGGGGTAGTCGAGCCTAAGTCGCCCACACGGCAATGGTCTACTCTGCGGGCCGTACCTATGCTCATCTCTACGTCATTCGGACAAGTCGGGGGATGCAAATGCAGGCAGCAAAGTGGTTGGCGAAGGAATCGATCAAGGAAGGCGACAACAATAGTTCCACTCAGGAGCAACGGGACTTTCGTGCGCTCTTCTGGGATCTGGATCCGGCAGCGATGATCACCGGCGATGAGTTTGCGGCGCTCATGTGCATTACGCGAGCAGCATTCGATTTTCGGCTGCACGTCGGCAAGATCGTTGATCCGGTCATTCGCGAGAGCCGCTGCGTGCGGTGGCGTGTCAGCGACGTGCGTGCGTTCCTCGAAAGCATGCAGAAGGTGCCAGTTGATCCGGCACGTGTGCTCGGCGGGCGGGCGCAGCGCGTCCTGGTTCGTGAAGCGGCCGGACTGCCTCGCCGTGGCCGTCCGCGTCGTGAAGTATCTGAGACGGCAGAGCAGTAACACCGCTAAACCAGAGAATGACGATGGATCTCGACAGCGAAGTTCTGCTGACAGCGGCGGCCGTGAACGGTGCTGACGAACCGGCTCCGATTGCGGAGGCTCTAGTGAAGTTTCCAAGAGTGCGGGAGAGAGGGGCCGAAGCAAACGCGAAATCAGTTGCAAAAGCCGAGGAGGTCGATGCACAGCAGCTTTTGCCGTTTTGGCCCGAGAAGTTCCGGGCCCTACCGAGCGAGATTTTCCGGTCGGCACTCTTCAACGCGCGCAACAAGCGATCCAAACGCGAATACAAAAAGGAGCGAGAGATTGCCGTCATCGGCCCCGGTCATGTGACGCATACAGGGGAGGATCTGCGCCAAGACGATGAAACAGTGTGGCTCCAACTGATCCAGCTCGCGAAATCTCAGCCGCTGGGCTCCTTGATACAGTTCACGGCTGGATCGTTCCTCAAGGCAATCGGTTGGCCGCGCACGAAGGAAAGCTATGAACGATTGCGTACTTGCATGATTCGGATGCAGGCTGCATCGCTACAGATCGTTGCTACGAGGCTCGGCAAGGAAAGTGGTAAGGCGTTTTCGATGATCCCCGAGTTTGAATGGCAGGATGCTGAGACGAAGAAGCCACTGCGCCGCTATACCGCGAGACTGGCACCGGCGCTGGTTAAGTTATTCGATGGAAAAGGGTATTTCACCCGAGTTGAGTGGGCACAGCGGCTCGACTTACCAGTGGGACTCGCGACTTGGTTGCATGGCTATTTTGCGAGCCATAGCCAGCCGTATCCGATCAAGCTCGAGACCATTCGTGACGGTGCTGGTCTCACTACTGTACGCCTCGCGCACCTCCGCGAACTCGTTGAAGACGCTCTTAACGAGTTGAAGCGCGTGAAGTTTCTGGCGAGTTGGCAATTCGATGGTCAGAACAAGGATCTAGTGATCGTCGAACGCGCCCCGGTCTCGGCATTGGAGCTTGAAAGCGACGAATAGTGTACAAGCCGTGAAATCGAGCATCCCCGAATCCGGCCGAGGCTCACTTCGTTTCCACCGCTGCAATCTTTGACCGACAACGATGCAACGTTTGAACGACAGACTTGATTTGGGCCCGTGCAATTGGCCCTGCGCAGAAAACTTTCCGATCAGGCAAATTGCTTCTCAAGCAAATTTCTGGGGAATTTGCGCGTATTTCGGGTACTTCCTTCCGATGCAACGTTTGACCGACAACAGCAACTAATGACCGACAGCAGTGCAATTTTTGGCCGACAGGTATGCAACTTATAGCCGACGGAAATGCAACGTTTGACCGACGGGTCAAATCGCCAAAGCCTTATCGGATAAGGGTTTTCGTCAGGAAAAGTCAGCGTTAACCGTTACTAACCTGTCTCTAACCGTTTTTAACCGGCGGTGTCTTTGTGGATAACTCGCGTTCATCAGGAAGGCCCATGGATCTGTGGACAGCCTCGCTGTCGCGAGGCGCCAGTCTGAACGCTGCGCGCTCCCCCGTTGACAAGCTTGATTCATCTTGCCAATCGGTCGCAAGTTCAACCGGCTGTTACAGCCGCATGGCGTCGCATCGCCAGTGGCGTAGCGTTCCATGGTGCCTCCTTAAAGCCTTGCTCCCTCTGAGTTTGCTCGACGTGAAAACCCGTAACCACCCGTAACCTTTTTTTGACCACGACCTCGTGTGGAAAACTCGCCTGCTCTTAACCAATTTGTGATGTGAGAAACAACTGCACATGCACACCGGGCACGCGTCATCAACCCCTGGTCAAACACCACCGGTCAGCAACTGCCCAACCGGATCGTCCCGCTGCGCGGGCCGCCGCTCTCCCTACGCCTTCGGCGCGGTGCCCGTGCGGCTCGATCCGGGCGCGACGGCGCGCGCGAGCCGTGGTCGGCAATCAACGGCTATGGCTTGCAGGAATGGGGGCTAGGTCACTCTTGCACCTTGGGCAAGCCGTACCGCAGTGCGGCGCGTCAGGCCGAAGGCAATCATCGCGAGGAGACGGTGGGCGGTTGCGGAACACCGGCCAGCGAAGCGAGCCGGTGCTGTCCACGCCCACTGCGGGGTGGGCAGCGCAACGGTCCACGGGCGGGCGCGGGTGTACCACGTGCCACTGCATATCGGCAACTTGATACCAAACCACACAGGAATCCTCACGTGGTCAGATCGCTCGCAATGCCGATTTCTACCATACCGAAATCTGTGTCGGACTCTTGTCCGAGATTTATGTCGGACAAGAGTGGGCTTGGCTGTTTTCGGGTGCAACTCAGACATGCGAATGCACGGCGAGTTGTGCCCGAAAACAGCCAAGCCCGCACCCCTCAGGGGTCGAGGCGCGAAGCAACTCGGGGGTGGTTCTCAGCCGATTTCTAACCACATCGAAATCCCCCACAACAGGTACCGCCCGAATCAGCAACCCAATTTGTATGGAGCCAACGAAAATGGGGAAAGCCAAAAAATCAGCACTCAAATCACTGCCGCCTAACTGGCGCGAGCATATGTGGGAGCGGGCAAGCGAGCCCGAATGGCGGAACTCCCGCCCGCAGTTGCTTCCATCGTTGGCGGTGCTCTGGCTGACCGGATGCCGGCCCGCAGAGATCGAGCAGGGCATCACCATGCTTTTGCGCGGAGACCTCCTCGTCATGGAGATCACAGGGGCGAAATGTACGGACGCCGACGGACGAGAACGGGGCCAACCCAAGCGACGTTATGGGTTCAAGATAGACTCGAATTTCGATCCTGCATTGTTGTTCCTGCGGACGTTGGTGGCCCAGAACGTGGTTAATGGCACAGGGCAATGCCGGATCGCCCACAACGCGGATTATCTCTATAACAGCGTTGTCACACTTGGCAAAAGCGTGTTTCCAAAGCTAAGGACGAGGGTGAGCCCATATTGTTTTCGGCACCAAATGGCCAGTGATCTAAAGGCCGATCCTGCGGTGCCGTTGGAGCATGCGGCCAAGTACATGGGACACTTGTCCGACTACTCTCTCGGAAAGTATGGGCATGCTGTTCACGGGAGGAAAGGCGGCAGGGGCGTCAGATCTGTTGTCGTTCAGACTTCCCGACCAGTCAAACATTCACCCAAAGTCGACCGGCTTGCGCGCTTCAAGATTGCTAGCGCTGCGCGACGAGACCTCAAACCGAAGCCATGACGCAACGACGACGCAAGCATGCGTCATCCGCTCGCGGAACGGTAGATTTTGGGCACTCGACTCCCAACTACGCGTCGTCAATGACGCATGCTTGCGTCATGGGCTTGGATTTGAAGACGAACGGTCGCTGAAAGGGCGAACACAGTCGCTCAAAAGGCGAATGGATCAGCCCTGAAGCCGAACAAGCGCCTCGGTGCACTCCCACTCATCGAGAACCAGGGTGAGGGCTTGCTCCGCGAACAAGGAAGATTGCCACCAATTACGCAGAGGGAAAGCAGATCTGCACGTCTAGGGTCACGGCACTGGACGGCGAAATAGCAACGTCTACAGCAGGCTCTTGTCCGAGGCGGTCATACGCACGCCATTTGCGCGACCAAATAACCTCAGCGGCCCAGTAGCTATACAAATGCCCAAGGTAGCACGCGAGCGACGTTGAGCGCGTGATCGAGCGCCCGGTGTAGTGTGCCGCCAGGTGTCAACCCAATCAGCTCAAGCGCCTTGGCCATGCCGACTTTCTTGCCGATACGCCGAGCCTTTGCAAAGCGCCGCTCAACGTTCTCATGCCCAAGTGCGATTGGCGCGGTCAGGCGCGCAAGAGCGCGACCAGATAACCTCACGGAAGCTCATAGGCCTGCCAGCGTTTCGCTCGTTACGAGTTGCAAAACCAATCAAATCAATGGGTTGGAAATCCAGAAAGCCGGCGCCGATTCATGTAGTCGGGGATAGGAGGTGTCGTCCGGTTTTCTGCTACCCGCGAGGAAAACGGCCCTCCAGTCAGTCGGCCCAGTCAGATGCCAAGTGTAGTGGGCGACCGCCGTCGTGCGAGAAGGCGTTTATCGATTCAATGTTGAGGTGATGAGCAAGTCCTGTTCGATCACTTCGCTTTCAAAGCGAGTGTCGCCCGGCGCCTCGTGATCGCCGTAGTTGGCGGGATATTGGTTGAACTACCGAGACCGGGACGGGGGCGATGGTTGACTGTCAGCGTCTTTCCGCTACACTCCGAAGTGATCCACTTTGTCCTGTTCCAGCCGGGGAGTGTAGCGGGCAAGATTCCAGTCAAGCCCGAATATTCAAACGCCTTCGATTCCAGTCGAGGGCGTTTGTCTTTGTGGCGCCTGCGATTACATGGATCGACTCCTACACTCTCGATTCTCAAGTCATTGATGTAATTGCACTTCCTACTAGGAGGTGGGCAATTGCAGGCTATTCCTTCATTTCCGGTTCGGTGCGCAAAAAATGACTCGCGGGAATCATCACGCCGCGCCAACGGCGGTCGCCAAGCGGATCAGCTTGCGTTTGATCATGGCAACCCGTACTTGTCGTCTCTCTGTGCGGCCTCGGCCAGCACGTGCAGCGTGTCGGCTACGAATGACCGAGGCAAATCCGGGTTGTCGCGAGCCGCGCGGGCTATCGTGGCGTCCTCAATCTCGGGCGGTTCGCCGAACTCACGGCCTACGGGTTGCGCCTCGACCCACACTTCGCCGGCATAGGGCGCGGACGGATCGCATTGCGTGAGCAGATTGGCCGGTTGTGTGCCGCCTGTCATGAGTGCGCCAAATGATGTTTGCTACCGATCCTACGCAGGGGATACTAGGCTCGAAAGAGCGCGACCAGATAACCCCGTGAACGCAACAGGAAAACGATGTATTTCGCGCGGTGCCGTTGAATTGTCGGCTCAACAGTAAATAGACTATGCCGGCAGTGGGCGTGTGCCACACGGACATCTCTATCAGGTGAAATACATATGGAAACAAACCTTCAGTCATCGTTCAACTGTTTGCAGCGACTCCCAACGGCAACCTGCCGGAAACGAAGCTGTGCCTGCCGTACGGCATGCGCTTACCGCGATCTACGTCCGATGACGCACTGCGCGAGCTGATCGACGCGAGTATTGTCGAGCGCGGGCCGCCGCTGCATGTCAAGCTCAAGTAATCGCGTGCAACCGGGGACAAGTGAGTGTGCGTGGTCTGCAATAGTGGCCGCCTCTCAGGTTCTGGCACGGCCTTCGGAATAGCCAGAATCGTTTGGCCGACCCTCAGCCGGTCGGCCTTTTTTTTCGCGCGGACGATGCGTAAAAGTTTCTGGGCACGTATGGACTCGGGGTCGGCTATTGCGGTCACAGTGGTCGAAGGGCGTGTGCGAGCCGCATCATTGCGCAGGGCCGCTCGCTTGGCACGGTGCAGCTACTGCTTGGGCATTCCCATCTGGACCACGTCGCCCCCTATGTGGAGGTGACTCGGCGGGAACAATGGGTAGCTATCGCGGCAGTCGACAGCGTTCTTGATAAAGATTGACGCGTGGATGCCGTTAACGATCGTCAGGTGCAGATTCCACGTTTAACGCAGATTCATGCAATTTGCATAATCAACTGAATAGGCTATCGTGGGGCGGAAATAAGCCGAATTCGCCGCGTCATTCTTGTCAATTACTCGACGACGTATCAAAGAGATTTGGACATGCAAACAGCAAAAGCTGGTTTCTTTTGGATTGGATCGATGCTCGCCCTCTGCACGCATGTGGCAGGTTGCGCAATCGACCCCTCCGCTCCCACGCCATCGGCTCAAAACTTTTCGCCCGAGATTACCGGGGCATTCGATGTGGTGGAAATGAGCGATAGCAGAGCTGGATTTTCCCGGCTGACCACCTCTTTCAGTCCAGACGGATCCAATGGATCGTTGCGGTACGACTACTCCGATGGGCACCGCATGGCCGTCGAACTCACCCGCTGCGCGTCCTACACTCGTCATATTCTCCCTGGAGTAATGCATGACAACGCGACGGTTGAGCAGGACATCCATGAGGTCCGTTGCCGGTCCACGGGATCTGTATGGAGAGTCGCTATCTTTCGGAAGGGTGAACTAGGAACGGGCATCACTGCGTCTTTAAAGGCGGCGACGGGCTACGAATTTTCCTTTGATGTTCCCTTTAAATCGACGGTTGCCGTCAAACCAACTGGAGGCGTACGGTGACCGTCTTTGATCCTCGTGTCAAAAACACGGAAAAGCGGGTCGAGGTCAGATCAAGGAAAACAGCCACCGCCGCTTAGGCGGTCCAAAAGGGGAACAAGAATGAACCAACAGCGAAGACTCAATCCGCAGATTGTGCATGACATTGCTGCGCAACTATTCTGGTTGCTGGCCGAATCCGCTGGCGTCGAAGCCACGTCTGAGGCGGTTATCGACTCCGGAGGGCGCTGCCTCGTCGAGGCTCCGTTTTCCACGTCGGTGCTGGGTCAATACGGTTTCGACAAGCTCTCGCCGGACGAACGGAGGGGTGCCTGCGAGGCGATCGCCGCAGAGGCAGAAGCGTTCACACTCAACGGCGAAAACATGAACGGGATCGTCTATGGCGAAGATGCCGCAGAGGGGAGAGCGCCGAGCGCCCAAGATGTGGAGACGGCGCACCTGAAGGTGCTTCCGAAGGACCTGAGCTACAGCGGCCAGGCACTGGAGAAGACGGGGCGGCTGTGCCTTCGCCACCCGCTTCCGGCCGTCGTTTTTACGAACGTGGCGCCAAGGGGTGAGGTCCTAGAGGTGGCAGACACGTCCGACGCACTGGGATTTCATCTGCCTATGTTCCTTTCCCATGTCGCGACGACCCAGCTGGACGACAATCTGTATGTGTCGATGGGGATTTTCCACATTCCGGTGCCCGACAGCGAGCATGGTGACCAGTGGGTGAGGGCGATCGCCAATTCGACCCGCTTCATCGACGGCGTACAGTTCGGCGGGGCAGGCGGCGTAACCAGCGTCGACGTTACTTGGTAGGCCGCTGGAGGCGATTGCAGACATGAACGGTGCCGTAGGGGTCAGTTCGGAATAGATCGGAAAATCACAACTCTGGACCAATTGAAAACACATGAAAAAAGTTATTGTTGCAGCGGCAGTATTCATCATCGGCGGAATACAAGGTTGCTCGCGGGGCCCTGCCTCTGAGGGCGATGTGCGTATAGCGCTGTACACGCAGTGTGTTAACGGTCCGACGTATGCCGGCAACGTCGACCTCGGCCATATTAAGGGCTACCAGTGCAACCGCGCGAGCATTGACGAATTCTTGGCAGGGCTATACGGTCACTCGTTCATTCCGCCTGTAGACCCGACGCCCTACGAAGAAGAAATCCTGAAGTACAAGCGGAACTAGCCAGAGGTCCAAGAAAAAAGCAAAAGCTCTTTCATCACCAGAACTTTCCAACTTACCCGATGTAATCGATCACTGCGGAAAAGCCGGTCGATGCCGGCTGACGGGCAAAGCGTAACGCACGAACATCGCTTCATGTCCGCTGAATTGTTGTCGCGGGTCACTTATCCAGCCACCGTTGCATGTACGCATTGCAGCGGAAGCGAGGGGTATGATGAAGTCGTTTGGACGGGCGACGATGCTGAGGATTACGGCGGGAAGAAAAGTGGCTGGGAGGTATGGTTCTGCTGTCACGCGCGCCACGACACAAACGAGCCTTGCGAGACGTTTTATCCGATGCGGTTGAAATCGAACCCAGCGAATTTTTAACCCACGGAAAAGTACGATGAAGAAAGTTAAATTGTCCACTATGGAACTGCTTGGGGCTTTCGGTATTTCTTGGCGACTGGTTCTCTCTCGCGGTGATGGCGGGACTTATCGCCGCGCTGGTTGCCGTCGGGGTAGCGACGCATCACATTAGCATTGCTGAAGGCCTTCAGCGCTACCTCGAAACGATGCTGGTGAGCGCGGCCATCGTGATCGTCTCTGTGGGCGCGACCAGGGTGCGCGCGAGAATCCAAGAGGCAATGGAAAAGCAAACAGATGATCCAATTTCTACCCAACTTCGAGACGGCATATGACGCTCGCGTTGCGAATGGATCGGAGCCAACGGGCATGATTGTTAGTGGGGCACTGTGGCGCGAATTGACCGATGCCGGACAGATCATTCTCGTTAAAGCGCCAAGCACGGAAGCTCCATGATCATCGAATTCGATATACCCGAAATTCCCAACCAGTCGAATCCGTTCGTAGGATATTGGGGCTCGCAAATGCTGATCGGACACTTCTCGGACTCGCCCCGGGTAATCTCGCTCTCAGCGACCTTCGTCCGGTGTACGTTTTCGGCGTTGGAAGACTACAGATCCGCAGACGAACATCTACGGGCATACTTCGGTTCGCACGACACCATCAAAGTAAGCGAATCCTATAGATCCGTGTCACGGTTCGAATCCTGCATAACAAACGTCCATCTTGCCATTCGTGCGTTTGGCGCACTGCGCCGCCGATCGGAACTGACGGCTAAGGCTCGTTCGGTCATCAACGAGAAAAAGCCGAGGTTCATTTCCAGTGCCATCAGCGATCGCGTGAGAGAAGTCAGAAACACCATACAACATATCGAAGACCGTTTGGCGAACGGTTCGCTTGAAGGCGATTTGACATACATGATTCAGCCGACCGGTCCCGAAGTACCGGTAGACGATATTGAAATCTCTAGGCAGACGAAGAAGACGATTGATCGAATAAAAATTTTTGAACACGAAGTGAGTTTTCGTGATCTTGCGGGCTGGATCGGCGAGATGATCCAATACGTCGAAAAACTTCGCACGTTAATGCCAACGTCATGGACATCTACCAGCGGCTCGACAACAGACTGATTGTTGAGTTTCAGTGATTACGGAAAAGGACATAGATACTAGATCATGAGTGCAACGTTCCATCACTTTCTTGCGGCGCGTTTTCTGATGTTCCGCTTGCCGGCGGACCAAGCGTTTTACACGAGCGTCTCGATGTTCCCAATGCTGGCGATCTGGCTTGGGGGACACGAGGGGGCGCACTGGTTTGCCGGTCGCATGTTCGGCCTATCTGGAACGTTCGTCGTGTTCGGCCGCAGGGGCATCTCGAAACTCTGGTTCCTCTCCGTGTTCGCAGTCAGCTTCGACGATGGGGCCTATTACGCGCTTCCGCGGGCGAAGCGGCGCGTCATCGCCGGCGCAGGCCCATTCTGGGACTTGGCGTGCGCCGTTCTGTGTTTATCCGTCTACTATTCGGTATCGCTGACATTCGCGATGTCTTGGGTCATGGCCAGCTGTCAGATGTTCGGTATTTTGCTGTTTTGCACTTCGCTCCTCGGAAACATCATTCCGCATGCGGGCCGCAACGATGGTTGGCTCGTGCTTTGGCCGGACGATCGAGTTGCCGTTAGACATAGCGCGGGCGCCTAGCGCCGAGGAAAAGACATGACTGAGTATCAGGTTCTCCAGTACGCAAGGTTCGTGGCCGTGGGTAACGGGACGCTAACGAAGTCGATGAACGATCGACTGGGGGCTGGCGACCGCCAGCTTGCGATTGACATCATGAACGGACGCATTCGCGAACTTCAAAACGGAGCGGTGGTGGGGCTCGGACCGAACGTGACGGCCGAGGACATCGAGACCATGATCGAAAGCGTGCGTGAAGCGATAGCAGCACTTCAGTCATAACCGGGAAAAGCGCGATGGCCATTTATTACACGGTCGATCGATTGTGCCTGCTTTCGCAGGACCAAGAGATTGTGTTGCGGATGCTTGAACTGCCCGAATTTCCAGACTTAGCTGCCCACTCCTCCTATCTTTTCCCTGACGGCCTTACAGATCACGGAATGCGATATTTGAATGGCTCGGCCAATCAGCCGGACCCGTCGAGCGAGCTGGTCTGGGAGTATGTTAGACGCGCCCATTTTCCAGATAAGCCATCGCGGATGACATCTTTCTTTGTTTGGCGAACGGAGGATGAAGCGCGTAGTTTTCGTCTGGAAAGCGGCTCACACAAAGCGCCGATTTGGCGCGTTGAGAGCGGCGACGGCTTTGTCGCAAACATGTCGCTGCTAAACGTTAGCACGTCCGTGTTGCGGGTCTCGCAGTTAGCTCACTTTTACTGGCGTGGCGAGTGCGGTCCGCAGATAGGCGCGATGCGCCTTCCTAGGTGGGAAGTCCTGCTGCAAACACCGGTGAGCGTTCTTGGTCAGATATAGGAAAAGCGCAAGCGCTGTGGCACTCCGCTCCGGTCGGCTGCCGGATAGGAAAAGACCGAGACGAACAATCGAGAAGGCTCCGAGTTTTCCCCAACGACGAGACGTCATCTCGCGATGCGTGCCGGCTTTCGTTGCTCAATGCCCACCTGCCGTGCTTTAACGGCGGGACCAAGTGACGAGTCGCCTAACTCGGTTACCGATGTGGGCGTGGCCGCGCATATCAACTCGGCCGCACAGGGTCGCCGCTACGATCCGAACATGCCCTCGGAAGACCGAAAAGACATCCGCAACGGTATCTGGCTTTGCGCTACACATAGCATCGAGATCGACCGCGACGAGGCTAAGTATACGGCGAACATACTTAAGCAAATGAAGGTCGAGCATGAGCGCTTTATAGCCGATGAACTGAACGCGGGGCGCGGGTGCTTGCGTGGCTCGGATCTCATCGCCATTGGACCCAATATCGTCGGTGTCGGTGAAACCGTAGGTACCGCCGACAAAAACTGGTCATTACGAATTGATCATTTCGTCGAAGGAGACTTACGAGCGCTGATTGACTTTAGCGAGCGCGGTTCGACACTATCGATTCCTACGATCGGTATCTGCTGGACAACTCGCTAGGTGATGGCAGGCAGCTTGCGAAGGGGCCGGCATGGCGCCGGACAGGTACTTCGATCGAGCTCAACTGCACGGTCGAGGAGCGCTTTCAGCGAGTGGATGCTCACAAGCTCGGGCAAACGATGGCGACGAATGCGGCGAATGATCCGTTCGCCAAAGACGGCAACTTTGCGATGGTTTCCGGACTCGATTCATTGCCACAGCGGATTAAAGACGCGTTGTCCATGCGCGCTAGGCGAGTCTCGTTTCTATCCGAAGGCAGGTTCCCGTTTGAAGGAGTATTTCGACGCGTTTGAAAAGTCACCGTGGTTACCGCGGTGGGTCAAACTTGAAGTCGTTAGGCTTGCCTGCGTTCCCTACTACGATCTAGTGCAACGGAAGGCTTATCCGCTGATTCCAAGTGTATTGCAGGTCCTGGAGGTTGAGCAAATCACCGCGGAGCGCACAACGGGGCAACCAGTTAGTCACCAGAGGTCGTGGCCTGAGCTGGTCCGTGAATGCAAGGGTTGGCCCCGTTAGCGGGCGCGTGCCAAGCGCTCTAATCGTGTCCGACGCGTTCGGACCGCTGGCTGCCACCAGAATGCGCTCATATTAGCATCATTGTGCACCCGGAGAAGTCTTGGATCCGATAGAAGCTTGTCGCTTCTTGTCGAGATTTGGCCAAACAGGATGCATTTCGTTTTGCGATTTTAAGTTAAAAATAGCGCGTCTCGCACGACCCGGCGGGCCGACAAGAGAGCAGGTTTATTGAGCGCTTTCGAGTGAGAGCTGCACGGGCGCACTCGCCTCGAACTTGTATTGACACGTCGAGAAAAAAGTTCGTACGTTACGGATGTTCGATGCCGAAGTGAATAGTCGGCGAGCGAACCTGTCATATGCCGCCATGTTCGCAACGTGGGCGATCACAATGAAATCCGGCCCCGGCGATACTCGATAGCACTGTGTGATCGGGTGTTCGCCGCATATATACGTCTTGAAGGTCTCATGATCTTCCTCTGTCTGCCGGTCTAGAGTCACCTCGATGATTGCCGTCAGGGTTTCACCGAGTTTTTCATGATCGATTATCGCGATCTGGCGTTTTATCACGCCGCTGTCCCGCAGCCTTTTCACGCGCCGTAAGCACGTTGGTGGTGATGTGTGCACGCGTTCAGCTAGGTCAACATTCGAAAGAGCACAATCGGTTTGTAGGACGCTAAGGATTCGCAGATCGAGGTCATCCAGCCTATCAATGGGCATAGTCACACCGAGAAACAAGAGCAAAGAATGAAATTAAATTTCATTTCCGAATTCACATCGACAAATATACCATTTTTTCCAAAAAAATGAAATTAAATTTCTCACGAGCAATCATAGTATCGAGACATCGGTCCCCAGGGACCCTTTTGGAGAAGATCGATGTGTGGAATTGTCGGTGCTGTGGCACAACGGAATATCTTGCCGGATCTCGTCACTGGCCTTAAACGGCTTGAATATCGCGGATACGACTCGTGCGGCGTTGCGCTGTACCAAGACCGCGGATTAGTGCGCGCACGCAGCGTCGATCGAGTGGCAACTTTGCAGCAGGAAATATCGAATCTGTCTTTGTCCGGCTATACGGGCATCGCTCACACGCGTTGGGCAACCCACGGTAAGCCCGTCACGGATAACGCGCATCCGCACTTTTCGCCCAACGCCGAGTCGCCTCGGATTGCTTTGTCCCACAATGGAATCATCGAGAATTACGAGGAGCTGAGCGCGACGCTCATGGCTCGTGGCTATGTGTTTTCAAGTCAGACTGATAGCGAAGCAATCGCACACCTTATTGACCACTTATACAACGGCGATCTCTTCGACGCGGTCAGAGAGGCGGTCAAACAATTGCGCGGCAGTTATGCAATCGCGGTCATATGCCGCGACGAGCCGCACCGACTAGTCGGCGCGCGCGACGGTATGCCACTCGTCATCGGTCTCGGCGATGGCGAGAACTTTATCGCTTCGGATGCGCTTGCGTTGTCGAGCGTGACAGACCGGATCGCATATTTGGAGAACGGCGATGTAGTGGATATTCAACTCCATCGCCACTGGGTGGTAGATGCTGACGGGCGACGCGTCGAACGTGACATTCACACGGTCGCAGCACATAGTGGTGCGGCCGACCTTGGCCTATACCGTTACTACATGCAAAAGGAGATTTTCGAGCAACCACGTGCTGTGGCGGACACTTTGCAGGACATGTCGTCGATCGAGCCAGAACTGTTTGGGGACAACGCGTGGCGCGTGATGAAGGACGTCGACTCTGTCGTGCTGCTCGCCTGTGGTGGCAGTTTTCATGCGGCGCTAACGGCCAAATACTGGATCGAGAGCCTCGCTGGTTTACCGGTTAGCGTTGAGATCGCGAGCGAATATCGATATCGCAAAAGCGTCGTGAATCCGAACACGCTAGTTGTTGCGGTGTCGCAGAGCGGAGAGACCGCCGATGTCCTCGGAGCGCTTCATGTAGCTAAGCAACAAGGTATGCTCAAAACGTTGGCTATATGCAATGTACCGACGAGTGCGCTAGTTCGTGAATGCGCGTTGAATTTCATAACCCGCGCGGGCATTGAAATCGGCGTTGCATCGACAAAGGCATTCACGACTCAACTCGTAGCGCTGTTCATGCTTGCCCTCACCTTAGCAAAGGTCCGCCGCTGTCTTTCCGAGGAAGACGAGAGAATCCATCTACGAGCGCTGCGTCATCTTCCCGACGCGATGAGTAAAGTGCTTGCACTCGAGCCTCAAATCATCGCGTGGTCGGAAATCCTCAACCGTAAAGAGCACATCCTTTTTCTCGGGCGAGGTATGCACTATCCCGTCGCTCTTGAGGGGGCGCTGAAGATGAAAGAGATATCTTACATTCACGCCGAGGGCTACGCTGCGGGTGAGCTGAAACATGGGCCTTTGGCGTTGATCAGTGATGAGATGCCCGTAGTCGCGGTCGCACCAAATGACCGCCTTCTCGAAAAGTTGAAGTCGAACATCCATGAGGTACATGCCCGTAACGGAAAACTCTTTGTTTTCGCCGACATAGATTGCGGACTATCACCCAGTCCGGAAATTGAGATAATACGGCTTACGGAATATTACGGTCTATTGTCTCCGATTTTGCATACCATCCCCATGCAATTGCTGGCTCTTCATACTGCACTCATGCGCGGCACTGATATTGATAAACCGAGAAATCTTGCCAAATCCGTGACCGTAGAATGATTTTGCTAGTCGCAGCGTGAGCCGTAGCCGTTTCTAACAGTTCACTTGGCGTAACGACGAAACAGACCGGACAAGGCTTAAGTGAAACTAATCCAAATGCGGCAAGGGTGGTTACCAAAGAAGTCCCACTAGGCCGGCGTCGCCGCCGTCCGTGTCTCGCCGAGTTCAAAGCCAAGGCCGTGGCACCTGCCTTGGCGTCGTTCTCTATCGGCCACGCACCGCCGGCATGCAGCGTTCAACCGATTGTAATTTTCATTAAAGCTTCCCGAAAATGCAAGGTTTTCGACGTGGTCTACCTCAACCCTACGCGGTTGCAAAAAAGTGTAGCGTAGTGGGGGCGGTCATAGCATGTTGTCACGGATCGCCGTATAGGAGCCAATTGATGATCGCCGCATAGGCGCCAGCGCAGGATCGGCGTAATGGAGCCAGTCCATGATCGCCGTGATGGCGCCACTCGATGATCGGCGTATAGGCGCCATCTGTGCCGTGTAGCAGAACGCGGTTCGAACTTTCCCAACTGCGTAAGCTTCGCTCTTTTCTGAGCGGAGCGCCCATGGCCAACCGGAGGTTCGAATTGTTTGAGTACCGCCAAGTCCTTGTCAGCATGCGGCAAGGCGATTCCGACCGCGACATGGCGCGCGCCGGGCTCATGGGCCGCAAGAAGCTCACCGCCGTAAGGCGCACGGCGCAGGATCTCGGCTGGCTCGATCCGGCGCAGCCGCTGCCGCAAGACACCGTGATCTCCGGTCAGTTCGGCCGCACGCCGCACCTGCCCAGCACCTGCGTGTCTACTCTCGAGCCCTTTCGCGAGCAGATCAGCAACTGTTTCGAGGCTGACGTGCAGGGCACGACGATTCACAGTGCGCTCAAGCGTAACCATGGTTACACCGGCAGCTACTCGGCTGTGCGTCGCTTCCTCAAGCATCTGGAGGCCGAACGCATTGTCACCGCGACGACGATTCTGGACTTCCCGCCGGCCGATGCCGCGCAGGTTGACTTCGGCGCCGGTCCCGCGCTCATCCACGAATCAGGTTACACGCTCAAGACGTGGTTCTTCGTCATGACGCTATGCTGGTCGCGTCATCAGTATGTCGAACTCGTGTTCGATCGGACCGTCGAGACGTGGCTGGCCTGCCACCGGCGCGCCTTCGAGTGGTTCGGCGGCTGCCCCGGGCGAATCATCATCGACAACGCGAAGTGCGCAATCATCAGGGCATGCACGTACGACCCCGAGGTCCAGCGCTCCTACGCGGGCCTCGCTGAAGGATATGGCTTCAGGATCGATGCCTGTCCCCCGCACGACCCCCAGAAGAAGGGCGTCGTTGAATCGGGCTTCAAATACGTCAAGAAGTCCATCATGCCGCTGCGCGCGTTTCGCGATCTGCCGGATGCCAATCGGCAACTGCGCGGATGGATCATGTAGGAAGCCAGCGTTCGTGAGCACGGCACGACACGCGAACAGCCGCTGGCGCGCTTCGCCATCGAGAAGCCGCTGTTGACGGCGCTGCCCGATGTGCCGCCGGTGCTCGCAGCATGGTCCACGGTCACCGTTCATCGCGACGCTCACATCCAGCATCACAAGGCGCTCTACTCGGTGCCGTTCGCCCTGGTCGGCAAGACGCTGTGGGTGAAGGCGACAGACACGGTCGTGCAGCTGTTCCATCAGCACGAACTCGTCGCCCCCATCCCCGGCTGCGCAAACCCGGTGCGCGCTCAACCGTTCGCGATCATCAGCCGCCGGCAGCACAGGCGTGGCTCGAACACGATCCGCAATGGTGTCTGGCGCAGGCCAAAGAAATCGGTCCGTCCTGCCACGCGCTGATTCTGGCGCTCTTCAACGATGAGGTGCTCGTCAACCTGCGCGGCGCGCAGGGCATCATCCGGCTTCGCGGCAAGGTTGGTGACACCCGGCTGGATGCCGGATGCTGCGTGCGAACGGGCGCTAGCGCATGCCAGCACGAGGTGGCGAACCGTCAAGACGATTCTGGACAAAGGCCTGGAGAGCGAGCCCATCGCAGAGTCCCCGAAAACGCTTACCGATACCTACGTCAACGGCGGCCCTTCGGTCGCAATCTCCAATCCCTGCTGATCCACTAAAAGCCCTTGAATCCCAGTCCTGAACTGAACACGACCCTCAATCAGTTGCGCCTGTCTGGCGTGCTCGATTCCCTTGAGCAGCGCAACCGGCAGGCCATTGACGGCCAGCTCGCCTACACGGAGTTCCTCGCCATGCTGCTGCACGACGAAGTCGCCGGACGTGACCAGAAGAAGCTGCGCACCCGCTTGGCCCGTGCTGGCTTCGCAATGCGCAAGACTCTCGAAACGTTCGACTTCGACCGGCTGCCGAACCTGAATCGAACCCAAATCCACGACCTCGCTACCGGTCGCTATATCGATGAGAAGGTCGCGATTCTCATTGCCGGGCCAACCGGTACCGGCAAATCGCACTTAGCCAGGCGCTCGGCAATTGCGCCGCCCGGCAGGGGGCGTGATGTTGTGTCCGCCACGCAGACCAGGCTATTGAACAGTCTGCAGGCAGCGCGCGCGACCGGTACCTACGAGCGCAAACTGAAGCAGCTTGCAGGCATACCGGTCCTGATCGTCGACGAGTTCGCGCTCAAGCTGCTGCGCTCGCCGCAGGATGAAGACTTCCACGACCTGATCGCGGAACGCTATGAGACCGCCGCAACGACCCTGACGAGTAACCTCGACTTCAGCGAATGGGGCGATGCGTTTGCCGGCAACCGCATCCTCGGCGCCGCCACACTCGATCGCATGCGATACGGCGCCTATCGCATCGTGCTCGATGGTGACAGCTTCCGCACGCCCAGGCCGATGCCTGAACCCGACCAGACACGACTTGCGAAATTGACCAAAAAAAGCATCCTTGAGTTCGTTCGAATCCGCGTTTTACTTCACTTCAAACTGGCGCCATTACGGCGATCATCCCCGGCGTCATTACGCCGATCCGTGACACATGTAAATTACCGCTTCAAGGGCAGCTTGCCATTTAAGTCTTATCTTCGCAGAGTGGGCCGACAACTTTACGCTGAAAGTACTTGTTACACCAGTTCCGGGCACACAATCGCGATCGGCCACTCAACGAGACGTACATCAATCCGGCTTTTCTACCTCCTCGAACACACTGCGGTACCCGCTGCTGTTCTGCCCACAGGGCAGCCATCAAACGCCTCTCATTGACGCGAGCCGACCCGCCGCTGCATTGGGCCGCAGCGACGCCACCGGCGGCCGATAGCCGCAAATCTCGGTGGTCGTATATCTACTTTCACGGCAAATCTAGCACACCATTAGTGGAAGACAAACCGCACAGCAACCGAGATCAACCGTATTCCGGACATTGCAGCGGCTGCGCAGCCGATACGCGGTGCTATCGAGCGTGGTCAAAGTCACGTTTGCGTATAGCCGATATGAGATTTGAGTTGGATTACAAATGCTCCCTTCACAAAATATGACAAAAAATTATCAAATATTTCACGCATTGCTATGCAAACCGCATGTAAATCCCTAGCGCCACCTCTGCTTATTGCTGCTCTCAAATTGAGTTTTCAACCATGACGATATCTGTTCACCGGCAACGCTGCCGACAGGTAAAGCTCTTTGAAAGCAATTGGGGGCTATGCGTAATTATTTTCGACTTGCATCTATAAATTATGCAAGCATAGAATCACCGGCAACTCGTAACTAGAGGCAATAGGCACCAATGAAAGTGGCGTGGGTCAAAGGTGAAGCTCGAATCGCAGGCATTCAATTTTTTCGCATTCCTAACAGAAAGCCGACGAAACATCCATATCGGAGGCAACTGGAAGGTGGTGGACGGCCCTCGTTGGCTATGCGAAGTGGATCTTCGCCATTCAAGCACTCGTGCCCATCATGACAAAGAGCTCTGTGTTATGACGGTTAGGGGTCGTTTAATAGGGAGTTGTAAGCCCTTGGGGTTGAGTATCCACAGATCCGCCTTGAGGTCGGTGAGGTTCGTAGAGTAGTATCTTCATTTTAAGTTAAATATGGCAAACCACATAGAAGATTAAAAACGCGGAAAGTTCGTTTCACGGGTCCAAATTTCTCAAATTCATGAAATTAGGTATCCATAGTGATTTTCGACCCCTTAGACCGCAAAAAAGAGGGAGGAGGTGGTGGTTTTGAATGAACGGCTCGCTGAAAATTCCGCCAATCCGAGTGCTTCGGAGGATTTGGCCAAAGTGTATGACATTGTATTCATTGGAGCAGGTTATCGCACGACCAGCTTTCTGCTGTCGTATCCCGAAATCTTGCGTCGAAATATTCTTATTATCACCGATCAATCCGAGATCGGACCGGGGGAGTACGCTAAGCTCGGTGGAACCTCAAGCACAGTCGGAAGAGATTTCTTTCGGCACTTCCAATTCTCTGGTGAGCTAGCACACCTTCTGGATACTTCTGCATTTTCGAGAATCGCCAGAAGTGAGACCCCAGTAGCCTTACAGGAATTGGCTTCAGCACTTCGTCACGCAGGATCCGAAATCACCAAGCTGATCGGCCCCGAAAAACTTCTTCTTAAATGTAAAGTGATAAGAATTGACACTTTCCATTCAGAATCGCCTCAGTCAGTTTTGACTCTCTCAGATGGACGCAGAGTGACGACTCGTTTCTGTGTGATTGCGAGCGGCCGAAGTGAAAGGCTAAATGAATCCCTTGTACACTGGAAAGAAAAAACATTTCTTTCCAGTGAAGTCTTGGCGGCGCGGATGAATGTTAAGTTATCAAATCGGTTGCTTGCGGCAAAAAAAATTGCCATCGTTGGAAGTTCGCATAGCGCATTTTCATCGGTACTTGCAATTAAAAAACTAAAAGAATCCAAATTCAGCAAGTCAATAACTTTCCAAAACTATACGCTCTCAATTATCCACAGAAGCAAATTTCGGATTTTATATCGAAATGAACAAGAGGCACAAGGTGCCCCTCAATTTGCCGACCTGGAAGTTTTCGATCGAAAAGTGCATTTATGCGCTAAAAGTGGCATTGTGTTTCGAGATTCAGGGTTACGGCATGATTCTCGACAAGCATGCCTCGATTTGCTAAATAATCGTCTCGACCACGTCGAAAGTCATAGGGTTTCGAACATATCCAATGCAAGCTCGGTGCTTTATGTGGCGGATGTCGTAGTTCAGGCCATGGGCTATCAAGGTAGGTGGCCAAAAATAGCGATTCATTATGAGAGCGGAGAGGTAGAAAACCTAACTTCGCCAATCAATATTACCGAATCCGGCATTTTGTTAAGTAAGAAGAATTTACTCGCTCCGGGAGTCGGCGTCCTTCGTGTCAATCCAACACCAAAGGAAAGTCGCGATAAAGCCGCGTATGGGCACCGCTTATATGAAGGCGTGAGGTTGCATATAGATGCCATTTTCCGCGAAACCTTGGAAATCGGCTAATACATATATTGCAGAGAGCTATGGATAACGAAATTAACGTGTATTCTCGAAATACTCAGCCCTCCCAGGTAAAACTGGTTTCGGGGAAGGGCGCACAAGTGTTCGACTCGAATGGGAAGAGGCTAATTGATTGTTGTTCCCAAACACTCAATAGCAATTTAGGTCAATGTCACCCGGAAATTATATCTGCGGTCGAAACGCAGGTAAATAAATTGACCTATGCTTCATCCCGTTTCTCAAGTGATGTATCTGAGCAATTGCACAAACGGCTAGTACAAATTACTCCGGAGCCGCTTACAACAGTCAATTTGGCAAATGTAACAGGGAGTTTGGCGAACGAGGGTGCGGTTAAGATGGCTCGGAAAAAGACAAATCGGAGCCTAGTGATTTCTAGAGAGAGAAGTCATTTGGGACAATCTTTCGAAACGATGCGAATAAGCGGGAAACACGAAAATACCAAATTTCTTGGAAAGCGGAATGTGGAGTTTTTTCCGGCGCCATATTGTTTCAGGTGCCCTCTGGGTCTTAAATCAGAGACGTGCGATGCGGAATGTCTGACGCCCCTTGAAAACATACAAAAGATATGTGGAGATGACGTGGCTGCTGTCATAGTTGAGCCTATCATGGTGGATGCAGGCGTATTAATTCCGAAAAAAAACTATCATAAGAGATTGCAATCATTTTGTAAATCAAATTCGATTCCTCTAATATGGGACGAAATACAAACGGCGTTCGGGTGGTTATGTACCACATTCGCCATGGATTTGTATGATGTAGTTCCCGACATACTGACTTTGGGTAAGGGGTTAGGGGCTGGTTTTCCAATAGCGGCAACCGTCTTCCGAGCGGAATTTGACGTTTTGGAATACGGTGATCACGAATTTACAGCTGGCGCTCACCCGGTGAGTTGTGCAGCAAGCCTCGCTATGCTCAATGTTTTGAAGAAACCAGGTTTCTTCGAAAAAATCTCTGTTGTCGCACAATACATCGAATCTAGATTACGGGCGCTAAAAAATATTTCCTCAGTTATTGGGGATGTAAGAGGGCATGGATTTTTATTCGGCGTTGAATTTGTTACAAAGGAAGGAAATTATCCAAACACAGAAATCACCAAAAAAATATTCGAGGAGCTGATGCGAAATGGCGTTGTAACCAGGGTGAGTCGTGTTGGGGCGCATAGTAATGTAATTCAATTCAAGCCGCCCATTATTATGACAATGGACCAGGCTGAGGAAGCGCTTACGATTTTTGAGAAAGTGGTAAGACAGGCCTCAATCGCGTAGCATAATCCGACAGGATCTAAGTATATGAGTAATTGCGAAGCACTCATGCAAGAGGTCTTTTCGGCCATGACCAAAGGTTGGCTGCATTCGGAGCCGCTTTTCGTGTTTATCACGGGCATGGACTGCTCTGGAAAATCACATTTTGCAAATCTACTTGCGTCGTATATCGAGGAAGAGGGATTTCGCGTGCAATTGGTACATGTGGACGATTTTCATAACCCGCGACATATTCGTTATGATAAAACGATGGAACCGCCTGTAGCCTACTATGAGCGAAGCTTTGATCACAAAAAGCTGATTAACGAATTGCTTATTCCAATTCGGCAGTCTTCCAAAATAGACATAACACTAAGACTTTTAAACGTCGACACAGATAAAATGGAGGTAGTTCGACAATTTTTTGTCGAACCCCGATCTATAGTAATAGTCGAAGGGGTATTTCTTCTTAAATCTGAATTCTTTCAATTTAGAGATTTCACAATTTACGTTGATGCTTCGCTCGAGACGGTACTAAAGAGAGCAAACGTTCGTGATCACGCGCGGTTTGATGAAGAAGTTGAACATCACTATTTGTCGAAATTCATCCCCGCACAGATCGCATACGAAGCGTTGTTTAAGCCCGTTGAGATAGCCAATATCATTATAAATAATGAAGACTATTCGAATCCAACCATTAAAAGGATAAGTCATTCTATCGGTCATATCAAACAAGTTGACAGGCAAGCAACATCTACTTTGCATATACAAAATAAATCACCAAACCGCAAAGATAGAAAATTTGACGCAGTAATCTTCGATCTTTGGGATACTTTGGTGCCTCTCCCAAGTGCAGCCAAACAGATAACGAGGTCTGAAACAGCTAGAATTCTGGATTTGCCACTTCGTGAATTCGATGAACTATGGCATTCAACTCGCCACATCCGTGAAACTTCAGATCTTAGTGACTACCTGCGTGATTTATGCGAAACCTTGGGCAAACCCAATCCCGCGCGCGTCATTAGTGCCATCAAAGAAGTTAGATCTCGGATTCACGGTGCTTGTTTTCTTTCCCCCCGCGCGAACAGCGCCGCTTGCTTGAGACTATTGCGGGCAAATGGCGTAGCAACTGCGATTTTGTCCAACTGTACGAGCGATGTCGAGGAATTGATGGGCAAAAGCGCTCTATCGGGTCTTGCAAACCATCTATTTCTTTCGGCGAAACTTGGATTTCTGAAACCAGACCCTGATTTTTATCTCGCAGCGTTGTCCGTGCTTGGAGTAGCCGCGGAACGTTGCTTGTATATTGGAGATGGTAACGACCGTGAGTTAGAAGGCGCTAAAAGTGTCGGCCTGGAGGCCGTTTTGTATAAAACGGACCGCGATGTTCAGTGGGAAGGTGCTTCGATCGGAGATTTAAAGGAAGCAGTTAACCTGGCACTTAACTCTTGAACAGTGTTCAGATCATTAGACATTATGAAACAGATAGACCACTATATCCTGCTACCAATGCAGCCAACGCCGAATGGGCGTCTCCACATAGGACATATAGCGGGTCCATATCTGCAGGCGGACATATTGAGTCGCGCGTTGAAGCGTGAGGGTCACGCCGTGACGCTAGCCTGTGGAAGTGACGCGTGGGAAAACTGGGTAGTACTCGCGGCGACGCAAGCTAAGATGGATCCGACAACGTTCGCTAGAGAAAAGAGCGCACAAATTCGTGATGATCTTTCAAAGATTAATATTCTCCCATCCATTTGGGTTGATCCCGTTTCCGATGAGCACCGAGATAGCTATGGGTTATCACATGAACAGTTTTTGCAGCGGATGATTGGTATCGGGGCATGCCAAAGGATCCCAGAGCAGATGGCCAGGTCCATCGCAACTGGGAAATACGTCATAGGCACTTGGATTACAGGAAAATGTCCCGAATGCAAATGTGACGTTGCCGGCAACTCGTGTGTGCGCTGTGGTGCGGGCTTCCAACCAAACGAGATAATTGATCCCAAATCCCGGATAGACGAAAGCGGTTTGGAGTGGGTTAGCACCCCAGCGTATTTCGTTGAGGCTTCAAACCCACATGAAATACTGAGAGCTTTAAAAGAGGCAGGTGTAGCGGAACGGTATCTGCGGATTGTGCAGCGCCATCTTCAGCGCTCCAAGTTTGTGCGCCTAAGTCAACCCGGGGATTGGGGTATTAAAAGCGAACTGATTGGAGCCGAGAACGTTCTGACGAATACGTATTTCGGATTTTGTCGATATCTGATCGATCTTGTCTCGCGAAATTTCGAAGCAAAAGAAGGTGCCGAAACACCAGAGTCAAACATCGAAATAGTCGCATTATTTGGCATGGACAACGCGGGAGTTGGTCTTGTGGCACCCGCGGTGCTGTCTCTGGCATCGTCGTCCAAACTGCTGTTTGACACCATCGTTGTGAATTCCCTTCTGCACTTCGAGGGAAGTAAATGCTCCACCAGCCGAAAACACGGCATTTGGATAGCTGAAGTCTTTGGCGAGGATATCATAACCGCTGACGAGCTTCGTTTTTGCTTGTCACAAATAAGTCTCGATCTTGAGACTTTCGATATTACAATAGATTTCATCGTTGAAAGAGTTAACCTTTTGAGAAACTGGATTCGGGCGAGGGTGATTCCAAGTTTGATGGATTTGCCGGATGAATTTAAAATCTCAATGACAAAGAAATTGACAGCCGCTTTCGCAGCCCAAAGGGCCTTCCTTAGGCCTAAGAATTTTAACAGGGAACTAGCTTGTCAGATTTTCATCGACTGGATGCATCAAGAGTCGTCATCTAACGCGTGCTGGTTGTACGGTGTGGCGATACTAGGATGCCCATTTTTACCGCACTTGACTGCCAGTATATGGGAAAGTCTTGGGTTGGCAGGGGAAATTCGCGTAACTGAGTTTTCCGGCTTGGTGTGTTCAAAAAGAAATGTCACTGTCCAGAATTTTGAATGGGATCTCACAGCGGATAAGCTGACGAGTATCTGTCACATTTCCAAATCTGAAATTTAGTAAAATTGAGTGAGAAAATGACGGAAAGATCTCTGTTTTTATTAAAACCGGACGGATATGATTCGATTGCCGTGCGGAAAATGCTGGAAGCTGCTATCGAGCTGAACGGTCTATCGATTTTACAACGAAAAATAGTTAATTTCAAGCGCGAGGATATTCCACGGCTGTGGCCGATCTTCTCAGCCGGCCTACATCCGATAAATGCCGCTATCTACGTCGAATATATGACTAATGGCTTCTGCGAGGCCATCTTGGTTGAAGGGATGCTAGCGATTGAAAACTCTCTAGAAATCAAGAAGCAAATAAGATCGAGATTTGAAACTTGTGCTTATGAAAACGCGGTACATTGTCCGGGTGATGCAGAAGAATTTCTTGCAAATTATGAAATACTTTTCGGTGAAAACTCTTACATTCCGAGCACGAAATGGCCAGAATGGTCTAAGAAGGGTGTCTTCGGTCGACTGTCAACTATCTCGCCCGCCGAGGCGGCCCAACTCGCATCTGAATTATGGAAGATACGACAAGAAAAGGGCTGGGCTGGTCTCTTTACGTCTTTAGAACAAAGTTTAGATCTAGGTAGTCAGGCAATCCTGTATCCCGGTGATCCGAACAGCATTGACTATGGGCTATCCGTGCTGGCCGAAGCCCTTCCGAACCGGTCGACTTGGGATGTGGTCCGTCTATATATCCAAGCTGAGGTGCACGGTAGCGCGGTCATAGCGAACGGAGACGAACCTCAGTTGCAGTTATTACAACCAGTTTTTGACCGCCATAACATGAAGCTGAAGGTGATTAGCCGGTTTGACACTGAAGGAAGCCAGAACGAGCTGTGGTCTGAACGCCGTGCTAATAATGAAGGATCACCGGAATAAGAGTTAGGTGAATAGGGACTTTCAATTACTTATCGGAGGGGTGCGATGGAGGAGAGGTGGTCAGGTGTCTCGCGGAAACGGATTCATATACCCTGAATTGGAGATGGAAAATGTCTGTTATTCCCACTTTGTGTCTGACGAGTAGTTGTTCAGAGTCGCCGGCAGCAACCCGATCGTAGACAGAGTGTCGGCGGTCCCATCGGTGTAAGCCATTTGAATAACCAGTGCGCGAATGCTGTAATACACTTTCGTGAGCACATTTCAGAAGATTATTGATTTCAGATTTGAATATAGATGTGTTAAGCTCAATATTGCATTCATCGTTGTGTGCTGATCGAATTTTAATGCGCGATCGGTGATTGCCAATCCCCCGTCTCAGAAGGAAGTCAGGCAAGAAGAGGCGGATTTTGTAATGTAACTGTTAGGAGTACTAAATGGAAACGTCAAAAGAAACATTTGGCTTTGATTCGGAAAGCGAAGAGTATGAAATTCGCGAGCTGACCGCAGACGAAATTCTGTGCATCTCTGGCGGACAAGCGCTCTATGATCGGGCACCGGGCGACTAACAGGAACTTGTAGCGTTGCCGGCGGGGCGACTTTAAGTCGCCCTGTTTTCTTAACAGATCGATTGTCAAATTCTATGTTGATCAACGGCTTTCCATTTGCGATTTCCAGTTTGTTTCTCAAGAAACGTATTGCGATGGCAATGTTTCAGCCAATCGATGGCCTGGATGCAGGGGGACGTCCACTGGCAGAAGGTCGATCTCGCGGTTTTCCGATATCCCGGACAGACTTTTCTCCTTGCCGTTATCAAGATTCCAGACGGGACATTGATAAGCCGATGAATACAGGGGCCTTGCGTAGGTTTAGCCAAGATTATGATGGAATAGTAAAAAAAGTAAACCGGCTTTCAGTTGCCGCCGAACACTGTTCAGGGCTTTCAATCGGCCCGAGTGTGTCTTTGTTAGATTTGTGGAAAGTGTTTTCTGCCTCAAAGGCAATCCCCATAATTGGTATCCTTCGTGCGAATGACATGGGAACAGTCCCGAGCCCGTTGTCTTTAGTCGAAAGTTCGTTTTATAAGTTTTCGCTAGGAATGCTTGACATACTATCTTGCGCCTTTCAGGAAGGGCTTGAAGCGCACGACGTACTAACTGGGGAGGAAATGTATAAGCTCGCAAACACCCGGGAAAGATTGATAGGAAAGAAGGAGGTTTGCCCGGCTTCATCAACCCAAATTGTTAAAGTAGTTGATCAAATTATCCTTCAGATTTCGAACAGCAAAGGCATACGACCGACATCTGAGATAGAGCAGGAGGATAGGAGCACTATTGAAGTTAATTATGTGTTGTGGGTATTGCAGCGCGCCTCTGTCCTTTATGAGGCATTGCGATGCTGGTTATTCACGCATCAGAAAAGGTCTTCGAACAAAATGCCGAAGGAATATAAGTGTCGGTATACGATCGCACATTTTCAAATTGCCATTGAGGCTGGTCAACAGATTTCGCCTTTTGAGTACCGGGGACTCAGATCCCTTTTACGTCCAGACTGGGCCCTGAAAGAAAAAGGAAAAATATATACAAGTTATTGCGAATTTACAGAAATGTATTCAATAATTCAGAGTAGGCTTAACGAATTTCTCCAAAATCAAGAGATTTTGCAGGAGATGTGGGCGTCGATAAGTGTATGTATTTTTGAATTATTTTCTGCAGGGGACGTTAAGCTTAAGGAGATATTGGGTCTACAAGCACATCCTCACGTGTACGTACAAAAAGACGTGGAAGTCTTTTTTGGAGAGAGCCCTGCATGACTAAATTCGCAAACTGGGAACCTGTTTATTTTTTCAGCTGTGAAATTTGTGCCAAATTTTAGAGCCAAGTGGAACCTGTGTCTTTGTCCAACGAAAATAAAAAGAGTCCATCCCCGTTGTTTCGAAAGGAGGCATTACAAAATGCCTCAGTCGGCGGCTATGGTTCAATTGTCATCTTCACTTCGAATTTTCAAATCTGGGCTGCGCGACTTGCCTCAATCTTCAGTGTTGCGCTTGTCTTTTTTATCCTTTTGGTTCCATATAGCCAAAAGGTGGAAATGTCGGGATATTTAAGGCCCTCATTGGGTGTTGTTACTGTGGAGTCGGCTGAGTCGGGAGTAGTTCATACAAAATATGTGAGCGATGGAAGTTACGTGCATGCGGGAGACCCTTTATTTTTACTTGTGAACGACGAGTCGAATGAAAATTATGCTAGCGCAAATTTGACATCCAAGCGAATACTTATAAGTAAAAAACTAAGCTTGATTCGAGAGATACAGCGATTGCAAAATGAAGTAGACATTGAAGGCAAAGTAGCGGATTCAGATAGGCAAAATTTAATTATTCAGACAAAAGATATTGAGGAGCAAATTGCTCTCCAAGTGGCTCATATCTCGTTCTCCGAGGAAACTTTGCGGCGATATAAAACGTTGCTCGACGCGCACGCGGTTTCGATTCCAGTGGAAAGAGAAAAAGAAATCGACGTAGCGGTACAGAAAGCAAAAAAAATAGAATTAGAGCAGGTTGCCTCGGAAAGGCAGGAAGAGATCAGCAGTCTCGAAGAAAAGTATCTGCTTGAGAAAGAAGAAAATGGGGTGAAATCAGAAGAGTTGGGGCGCGAAATATCTCAAATCGATCAAGAGCTTTTGGCCAACAGTGTTCGAGCTGGGTGGCTGATACGTGCGCAGACTGATGGAATTATAAGTGATGTGAATTTTGATTTAGGTCAGGTGGTGAATAGCCGGCAAACTATCGCGGAGATTGTACCGCGCGGCTCGATCATGGAGGGTGAGGCATATGTTTCGTCTCAGGCAATTAAATCGATGAAGATCGGCGATGATGTGATGATTCGTTACTCGTCTTTTCCGTTCCAATCCTACGGACAATTCCATGGGGCCGTGGTGAATATATCGGAGGTTGCGACGCCGCCTGATAGCATACCGGATCTTTTGATTCATGACAGAAAGGAACTCGAACAGTCTGAAGACTCCTATTATAGGGTGAGACTGAGAATTCCGAGTCAAGCCATTAAGAGTGGAAATATTGACGTTGTGTTAAAGCCCGGTATGAAATTCGATGCAACGGTCGTTGTTGAAAAACAGCCAATTTATCGATGGATGTTTTATCCGGTAAAAAGAATGCTGAGAGGATCCTGATGGAAGTTAACAAGCAACCAATCCTTCGATTTTGGGGTAAAAAGCGAGTTCCATTGATTCTTCAATCGGAGGCAGCTGAGTGTGGGCTGGCATGTGTTGCGATGGTCGCATCATATTGGGGCCATCAAACTGATCTTCGGTTGATGCGTCAATCTTTTTCCATTTCCTTAAAAGGTTCAACTTTGAAAGGAATCATGACCATCGCTGGAAAGTTGGATCTCAAGTCTCGGCCGATTAGGGTGGATCTTCTTAAGCTCAATATGGTTAAACTTCCATGTGTCCTGCACTGGGATATGAATCACTTCGTCGTGCTAACACGTGTTGATCGAGGTTTTATCACCGTCAACGATCCGGCGTTCGGGGAGAAGACCGTGTCTGTATTAGAGGCCGGAAAACATTTTACGGGCGTTGCGTTGGAGCTGGAGCCAACCGAACGGTTCGTCGCTAGAAAGACGTCTCCCAGAGTAAAAATATCAGATCTCACCGGACGAATAAGCGGCGTTTTAAAAGGATGGATTGTTCTAGCCAGCTTAGGCGTTGGCATTCAACTGTGTCTAACTGTGACACCATTTTTAATGCAGTGGGTTGTTGACCAGGTTTTAGTTAGTAAAGATATTGGTTTGCTTTGGATTTTAGTTATTGGATTTTCGTCGATTGCGATTTTGCAGGCATTGTTGACTGCCATTCGGACGTGGTTTACGGCGTCAATTTCGGCCAATATTAGTTTTCAGTGGTTCGGTAATGTTTTTTCCCATTTGATGCAATTGCCGCTGACATTTTTCGAAAACAGGCATTTGGGTGACATTGTTTCTAGGTTTGGTGCCATTCAAACGATCCAAAAGAGTATCACGACGCAAGCTATCGATGCGCTCTTGGATGGTATGCTCTCGATCTTTATAATTTTTGTTATGTTTTTCTACAGTTCTGTTTTGACTTCTATTAGCGTTGGTGCTCTAGTGCTATATGCGTTGTTAAGGGAAGTCTTATATCGACCCCTTAAAGAACGAGCCCGCGACCAGGTCATTTATACTGCTAGACAACAAACGCATTTTTTTGAATCATCGCGCGGAATTCAAAGTATAAAGCTATTCAATCGGGCGTCCGAGAGAAGGGTGGGCTGGATGAATATGCTAGCGGATCAAACAAACGCGGAACTGTCGGTTTCTAAATTGAATATCGTTTCTCAATTCTCTAACAATGTTTTGTTCAGCTTGGATCGGATATTGATAATATGCATTGGTGCCCGGCTGGCGTTAAATAATGAGTTTACTGCCGGAATGCTGATAGCTTTTGTTGGTCTTAAGGAGCAGCTCACAACTAGAGCGTCTACGCTAATCGACAAGTTTTTTGAATTCAGGATGCTAAGTCTGCACAGCGAAAGGCTTGCGGATATTGTGATGACCGAAGCGGAGACTGAGGACTTAGCGGTGAGAGATGAAGAAGTATCTCAAGTTCCTTCTCTGGAGTTACGAAATATCAGCTATCGATATTCCGACGATGAGCCATTTGTATTGAAGGATGTGAATTTAACTGTATCGCCGGGCCAGTGTGTTGCTATCACGGGAGTATCGGGCGGAGGGAAAACAACCTTATTAAAGATTTTACTGGGGCTTTTGAAACCAACCGCGGGAGAGGTCTTAATCGACGGAATTCCCTTGTCACAGATCGGTATTTCAAAGTTTCGAGAGATGATCGGTACGGTGATGCAAGACGATACGCTTTTTTCTGGCTCCATAAGGGATAATATATCCTTTTTTGATCCAGATCTAGACAGCGAGCAGATTGAGGCGGCTGCTAGGCAAGCGGCAGTTCATGACGATATCAAACGGATGCCAATGGGATACGCGACTCTTATAGGAGGGATCGGAACTGGCCTATCCGGAGGACAGAAGCAGCGTGTGCTTCTAGCGCGAGCTTTATATAGAAGACCGAAAATTTTGTATTTGGACGAGGCAACTAGTAATCTGGATATAGGAAACGAGAAAATTGTAAATGAAGCCTTGAGGTCGATGCGCTTAACACGGGTCTTAGTGGCTCATAGGCCAGAAACCATTTCTATGGCGGAGCGAGTTGTAATTGTCGAGAAAGGTACAGTCTCCGAGTCTCACCCAACATTCGAGCGCTCATCGGTTGATTGATTGTTTAGATCTTCATTGGAGGGATACTGTAATGTGTATTCGGTGGATGATTTATGTGTGAAGATGAATATTTAAAATTGGTCGAGGGAATTCCGTCGGATCGCTTAAAAGGCGGATCTTGCGTCTTGCTGATAAATTCTCGGGCTGAAGGATTTTCCAATTCTACGTCCGATATCGATTTTATGGTGATCGTTGAAGATTCGCCCCTGACCGAGGAGTGGTCGCAGTTTTCTGTTGCCGGGCATGTCATCGACGTATATTTCGTCGCATGGGAGATTTTGCGAGATCGAATTGATATCGAAAATAACAGAAAATTGCATCCCCAAAGAATTGATTTCCTTCACAAAGTTCGAACGGCAATCCCTATTGTCGGACAAAACGTGTGGGGCGGCTATATAAGGGACGTTAAGTGGGCGCTGTTCGACGAAGCTCTAGTTGACCTTTGTTCATTTGAATGTGTCCTGTCTTCGGAGGATCTCATAGGCAGTGTCTGTGAAGGTGACTTCGAGACTGCCGCGCTTACCGGTCAAGTGCTAATGGGGTACGCTTTGGATGGACTACTTGCAGCTCGCGCAGAGTCCCAACCTCGCCAGAAGTGGCGCCTGAAGAAAGCTCGTAAGACTTTCGGTTCAGCCTCACCTCTTGTCGCGGAATACGTATCGCTACAATTTTCTCGCGGTTTAGAAACGAAAGAGTGGATGCGCTGGATTGATGATATTTTTAACTTTGTTAGAAAGATTCAAGCATTCACTTTTTTTCCTGATTTGGCTCGCTGTGTTGGTGATTTGGAACCAATAGCATTTAATAAATCACTATTGTGTGACAGATTTACATTGTGTAACAGGCGCGATGGAAAATATATTTTTTATGTTGGAAAGCCGTTTATGGGCAGTAGTAAAAACGTTGCGCTAATTTTTTCATTCGCCTTGTTTTCTAATTCTATTGATGACCTGGTCACCTTAGGCCTGCGGTACGGGAAATTGGCGGGCCACGCGATTAGAGAAGAGGATCTGAGGAAAGTTGCGGCCTTACTTATCAAATCCGGAATACTTAGGGAATCAGCAAAGAACCATGCGTAGGGTTTTTATTCACCTTTAACAGTCGTAGGCATGTCTGCGCGGCACTCGAGCATAATGTATCGCATTCGTAACAAGCGCGCCGTCCAATGCGTGCGGGCAAAGAGAGGAGATACCGGAAACGAAAGCCTGCTGCGCTGCGAAAAACGATGGACCGACGCCGCATCAAGGCCGCGACGGCGATAGCGTCGCCGTGCCGCAGTTTGCTCAGATTGCGCCGTCTCCCCCGTACCACTCTTTTCCAGAGATACATAGACACTCCATGCTCACCATGCCGGCCCATGTATCGGCACGAATAGACGTCGATATGCTAATTCGATTGATCTGCGTTTTTTGATTATCGTCAGGAGAGTGGTACACCACCCGTCGCCGTCGCGGCCCGCATATCAACTCGCATCATTTCCAACGTCTTGTCGAAAGCCGCTGGGGATATCGACGGTTCAGAAGAACAGGTTCTGACGACTACCGTCGACGCTGCGATGATGGCAACGAATCCGACGAGCGATACGCTCTCGGAGAGTTTCATACAGATAGCCTTCCTTCCCGGTTGCGGAGAATCACTCGGCCCATAATTGTCGACGATTCGCGTCGACCGGCCGCTTGTGGCCGACCGCTGCCGGATGAGCCCGCAATGTTGGACGTAGTGAAGGTCCACTGATGCGATCGGGGATTTTGGGGTGCTACAGATTTGCTATAGCGATAGACCGAGGTCTTATCTAACAAGCCTTGCGCCTATCATTCCACCCCCTGAACTAGGGGGCGATCTGGGTACGAAGCTGCAATCATACCGTGAGCGGTGACCCTCGTCGATCCGACGGACCTACGGGCACCTTAACGTGATGTGTTGCGCTGGTCCTAGAGATGTGCCCGTTGGGATCGCGGTAGAGGCCTTATGTACCTCTTGAGGCGGCCCGCAGGCAGGGCCCGATGTCGCGGTAAGCCACGTCCGCCTGTGGGAGTGATGCAAGTCAAAGGCCGTTTATGCAACGCCAACTTGGTCCCGACAGAATTCATATCTCTCGCAGGGTAGGGTGTTTCTGGGGATTTTTGAGAATTTATGCCCCCAAGAATGCCCCTAAAAGTCGTCTCCTGAGGAAATACGGGTGGATTTCTGCGTTGCGCGGTCACGTCACTCACGGATAGAGTACAGCGTCGTTCGCTCCGCCGGCAATTGACCCAATATCTGCCGGACCGACGACGGATAAATAGTCTGTTTGCTCACACGCGCGTGAATTTCCGGCAGGTTAAACTCTGCGGCGGTCACTACGAAAATAATGGGGACAGGCAATGGCGACGCCTCCAAAGGTGCTCGATGACGATGACGGCTCTATTTCTGACGAGTTCGTCGCATGGATCGTATGTGAAGCGACGATGCCGATTCTCATCCTCATAGGTACATGGCTTTCGGCGCAATACGCGTTCGACATCCACCACCCGTTCCTGTCCACTTTTGGATCCGGTGATCTGTTACCTATTGCCACGCTCGTGCTCTTGGGGGCCTCAGCTGAGATCGTGCACTTCGTGGTGTTTACCAACGTCACCGCGAGTCGGCGGGTGCTATCTAAGCACATGCTGGCGCACCTGGTAGCTGTCGTGGTGCTGGCGTTCGCGTATGGCGGCATCAAAGGAAAGGGGCTACAGTTGCTGGATACGCCGACCCTGAGTGCGGACGCCACACAGAAACTCATCGGATTCGCTACTCTTACGATCTGCCTTACAGTTTCGGCGTTCATTTTGGCGTTTTATTCGAAAAACAGACTTTTGGACCTAAAAGTAAAGGCAGCACGGGAGAAATCGTGAACTTACATTTGATCTATCTCTTGAGCGCTTTGTCAGTGATGGCGGGTGGTTTCCTCGGATACCGGACGTATCACTTGCAACGGCATATCCGGCAAGAACTCAAGGCCCTGCGTGTTGAGAGCGATGCGAAGGCGCGCCAGGCGAAGATTTTGGCGGCAGTCGCAGCGCCGGATCCGGTTTCGACGGTCTATGGCGCTGTCACGAACCCCGAAGGTGGGACGAACGCTTATGGGTTTGCGCCCATGAACAGGCCGGTTGAGATCCATAATTCCTACTCGCTATAAAATTCCGGACTATGTCGACTCCTCAGGATTTGGGTGCCGCATTGGCTGCGGCAATGGCTGGTCGTGCCACCCAGCAAATCATGCCGCCGGCGCCGTTGGCATTGCCGATTGATACGAAAGTGCAATTGCTCAGGCAGATGCACGAGGCGACGCAAAATCCTCACAGATTTGAAGTGGGACAACTCGTGAAGTGGAGGTTGGGTATGCAAACTCGACCATTCCCCCCGATGGGCGACCCGGCAATCGTGTTGAAGACCCTCGATCAACCGCTTTTCGACGGTACTTCCGATGCGGCGTTTCCATCGTTCAGGGAGCCACTGGACGTAGTCGTTGGCTGTCTAGGGCCACAAGCGCAGTTCCTGGTGTTTCATCTACCGGGTTTCCGGCTAGAGCCTTTCACTGCGCCGTCGAGTTCCTAACGGTATTTCCAACGCAAGCCAGCTTGAGTCTGTAGCGGAATAGTACGCCATCGGCCTGCATCGGCCTCTGCGCCCGCCTAGCCCCTCAGCAGGGTTTTTCATTGGTGCTGAGCCAAGCGCTCCACGCAAACATCCAGCATGCCTCGCAAGCTTCGCCCGCTCGATCCAGTCGCAGTCTGTCGCGTTGGACGCAGCCCATATCTGGCCGGCTTTTACCACGTGATCAGTCCGCAGCCACTCGCCGGTGTTGGCGTGGGCGATGAGCTGCGCGAGCACGAGGAAGCAGAGGAGGTCGGCGCGCTCTGGGCTATCCATGCTATGCGTCCCATCCCTCAGCGGCGAGGTCATCGATAAAGCTGCGACAGAACCGCAACCCCCTCTCCGCAAGTTCTACTAGTGGCGCTGCGAAGATGTTGTTGCCTTGGTGCTGCGATGGGATGTCGTACGTTTTGCCGCGGCTAGTTACAGACCGCGCGCGCAGCTCGGCGCCGACGATCTTTCTCACGAAACTGGGGGGTGGTGTCACGTTCATCGTAACGCCACATATGGTTCCCCTTGGATTGCGGGCCCATACGCTGCCGTCGGTCGAAATATTTACGAAGCCGGCCGGCATTTCAGCGGTCGTTTCCTCGTGCGAGTGCTCGTCGACCTCCCGGAGATGAGCCAGAGATCTGATCAACTCATCGTCTTTTCTGGCGGCTTTAACGCGCTTGACGTGCTGCGAGTTATAAAAGCGCGCGTCACCTTTGAGCGCCGATTCCGTCTTGTTCCAGACCCGCGCGACGCGGCTGATGCAAGGTCCAGCTCCTTGCGCGCCGCCGCGAGTGTGCCTCCTCATCCTTGTCCCCACTGTGTCATCTACGGGCTGCATTACTCAATCAGCTAGCGTTTGGCCGCGCGTCACGCGGAATCATGGGTTGCGTAGTCCCCGATGTTTCACGACGAATTTTCTGCGCCTTGAATCCCTTGAGCAGTAGGGCTCCGACGCCGATTTGAGGAAATTGTTTCACGCGATGCGATTAGCTCAAAGCCGCGGACAGGCTGTTACCCGACATAACATGCGTTATGTCTCTTTAGGCGATCGAACAATCATAATAATGACGTTATACGTAGTCATGACACCAAGGCTAACCGGTGATGTCAGCGTGCCGCTGATGTCCTTTCAGGGAGCCTCTCGATATTCGAATTGATTAAAATTTATACCTCGACTTCAAGCGAATTAATCTGAAGCATGGTTGACGCGAGAACTAAGGCGAAAAAACAAGACAGTGAAGAAGGCGACGTTGTGCGCTCCCGCGATCAGCGCTTCGAAGCAGAAGTACCACTTGGCTGGATCTGTTTTTGCGACAAAATCGCCAAATCCAACGGTTGTCAAAATCGTAGTGGCGAAGTATATCGAATTTGTCAATCCTGCAGCACCCGATTCAAATGGCGGGGTGCTGTCGGGGGGGGCAAACCCGCCGCCACTAACCCAACCATAGGCGAATTGAGAGATGAGGACGGTCGTATAAATGAGATATATAATTGCGGCTACTACAATATTTTCCCTCAAGCTTGCAGCGCCAAATTTTAGCTCCGAGATGATCGCGCATAAAACGAATAGATTATATAAAGTGATCCCCACGGCCGAAATACTAAAAACCACCTTTGCCGGACTGTATCCTGAGACCGCCCACTGTATAAATACCCCGAAAAGCGCGGAGGCAAATGATAGAATCAAGTACTTGTTATCACAGAGGGAGTCTCGGCAGCATTCGAGGATTCGGCAAATATCTATATATTTTTCGGCTTGCAATTGATTTTCCACCAAAAAAGGGATGATAGTCTGGCCTGCCAATCGCTCGTCGATCATGAGACGATTGGCTTGCCTCTTACAATGCTCAAACGCTGTAATCGGCAGATCTCGAAAAATCTTGAGTGTCGAATTGTGCTACATGTGTGTGACACGAATCCTCTGCTCAGTTATGCTCGTAACTGCATCGTGTTCTGCCGCATGGACAAAGACACGGCGATCCGGGCGCGCAGATGTAAGCGCTGTAAAAATAAAATATGAGAGGCCATCCGTGAAAGAACAACGCACTGACAACGTACGTCTGCTCGCCGACACGGCCGAGGAAGCTGACGCCGTCGATCCCGAAGTTAAACGAGTCGCTGCTCGGCTCAAAGCGAAAGAGAGTCTTATTGCGTCACTCGCCGGGGGCGACTTTTCGAATCAGCAAACACGAGTCGCGCATATCCTTAATTTGCATCCAGCCGCGCGTAACAGTGACGTCGCGCTATCTCTGAAGTATTGGGAGACATTTCAGCCCGAGCTGTACAACCCTGAAGGGATCAAGCCAGCAGATTTTTTCAAACTCGATCGAGTTCCATTTCTTGTTCGGGCACGCGCGAAGATTCAGAACGAATACGAGCTGTTTCAAGCCGAAGACCCAGTACGACGGCGTCGCAAAGGGCGCGAAAATGACATGCGCGATGCAGTCCTAGGTGATGACGTGCCGAGACAAACGCTGCAAGTCTTCTCGGATGAGACCGGGAAGACCGAGGAGCATGTGATCATTGGGTCAGTTTGGGTCTTGAGCGGGCGTGCTGTCTACGACGTGACCAAAGCGATTAAAGATTGGCAGGCGGGCTCAAAATTTGCGAAGAGGGAAGTGCACTTTTCTGCTTTTGGCCGTGGCGATATGAATGCTGTAGACGACTATCTGAATACTGTCGCGGCGAACCGGGAGTTTCTGAGCTTTAAGCTGATGGCGATGCCCAAGCGCAACTCGCGACGCTCGATCGAAGAGATTGTGCAACGGCTGCACGAGATGATGCTCGTGCGAGGTCTGCGTCACGAAATCGAGAGCGGCCGGGTCGGGATGCCCCGCCACGTCGGGGTGACTGTGGACGAAGAACAGTCGATTGACCGCATCGTTTTGTCCGAGATTCGGAATACGGTGGCAGAAGCGGTCGAGCGTGCACATCTCGACGGCGTAACACTTGACGAGCGCTTCAACGCGGTGTCGTCCAAAGAAAGCGCGCTTATACAGCTTGCCGATGTAATTGCAGGAGCCACGAATCGGCGGCTAAATTTTCGAGGCGATCGGAACTTCAAGGACGACATCGCCGACCGCGTAATGGACGTCCTGGGTTTGCAATTGGAAGAAGGAATTGCGGCGGAAATAGACGCAGCGGTGCTTTTCAAGATTTAGCGTCGGCGGAATCGCGTCAGACATCTGTCACGCTGAAAAGCCCGTTGGTTCGTGCTTGTGACCAATGAGCCGCCTCGATGGTGACAGATGACCTACGACACGTCCCGCTTGCGCGCGTCCCGCACGCGCAGGATGTCGACCTGTTCGCCGGTGACGCGGTAGACGACGATATAGTTGGGCCGCACAACCAGCTCGCGCGTGCCGGCGACGCGGCCGGCACGCTAGCGGTTAGGGCAGGCCGAGAGGGTGTCGGCCTTCGCGCGGATCGTCCGGGCCAGCTCGATAGCGGCGGCTGGACTGTCCTCGCTGATGTAGTCGATGATCGACAGCAATTGCTCGACGGCGCGCGGCAACGACACGACGATCATGCGCGGGCCTTGCGTCTGGCTTTCTTCTCGATCTGTGCGACTTTCGCATCGAGCAGCGCCATCACGTCAGCATGTGCAACCTTCGTCACCTTCGGATCATCGGCCTCGGCCGGCGCCTGCAACACGTCGGCCTCGAACTCGGCGGCTTCATCGGCGCGCTGGTGTGTCGCCTTCATGTGCGCGGCCTGGTCGGGCCGGCTCCACGCCTTCGCCTTCGGCGCGCGCGTGTCCCACTCCTCGAGCGCGAAACGGCCGGTCGCGACGCCCAGCTCGCGCACGACCTTGAGCGCCTGGCCCGGATCGCGGAACGAGCGGCGCTCGCGGCCGTTCGATGTGACCAGCTCGGCCACACCGGATTCGCGTGTCTCAAGCTCGATGTAGAACGCGCCTTTGTCGGCACGCAGGATCGCCGACAGTACACCGCCCGCCTTGACAGCCGCACTGGCCTGGGCCAGATCAAACATTGCTCGCCGCATGAAATCCCTCACAGGTTCGAAAGGTCACCCCGTCGCGCGTTGATGGCGTCCAGTCCATCATCGATTGCTTGCAAATACATCTGGCCGAGGGTCGCCACCGGGGGTTTCAGCCCGATAAGTAGGCCATAGGTGCGTTCGACCACCTCATGAGCCACGATTACCGCTTTTTCACGCTTGCGGCGCTGCCTGCGTCCATCGCAGGCGGCCCAAAGTGTCGCGGCCAGCCCGAGCGCCCCGAGTACGAGTCCGGCAATGCCAAGCCACCGGTCAAACGACCATGCGGGGACGGTGAGCGTGAGTGCGGCGGATGCTGCTGCGTCTGAGGCTGCACTGGCTACTGCCATCATGAATTTGCCCCTAGTTGGAAAGGTCACGCATTATAAAATTTTCCAGAACGAAATATAATATTGCGTGGCTTCTCCGGGTAGGGTACGTTATCCGATGGACACGAAGCCTTACGGGACAAGGAGTTACGCGCGGACTTTACATACCCTGTCCCGCAGGGTGACGGTGTTTTTCCGCATGCGAAAATGGCAACCTTGACCGCCGTAGGAAAAGAAATGGAAAGGCAATCAAAGCGTCTGCTTGACCAGCAATGGACAGATGCCCTTCAGGGCATGGCAAAACAAATCCAAGCTTTTAAAAAGTCTTCCGGAGCGACCCAGTTCGAAAGGGCGCTGAACTCCGAGGCCAATTTGCCGTTCATGAAGCATTTGCGAGAATTCGAGGCAACGCCAACGGGTAAATTCATCAAGCAAGCCCAGGAATTCGCGAACTCCCCAATAGGGAAACAATGGGCTGAGATGGCGAAAAACGTTATGGCCGCTAACGAGAGAGCAAAGCAGCTGTCAGATCTCATCCACGACGCGTCCGACATAGACGACGTTCAGACGGCCATCGACTCGATTCCAATCGACGTATACACGCTTTTGGCGCTGGTAAACCTTGAGAGAGACAAGGAAGCTGGTGAACTAGAAAAACGATTTCAGGAGAAAAGCCAGGCGGCTAAAAGCGAGCAGGGTCGCATGTTAGCCAAGCTGGCCCATGCCAAGTCACCTCACGCCCAGGTCAAACCAGAGATCATCAAATTTTACGAAGAGCACGCTGGCGAGATGAAGAATGGCCGACCACGCTTCAGAACCAAGGCATCGTTCGTAAGAGAAGTTGCGAAGAAATATGCGGATACGGTAACCGATCCGAACACGATCGCGCGGTGGATCGCTGAGAGCGCCCTCAAAGTCCCGCATTGGCGTACGCGGCCGGCCGCCGTGAAAAGTTAGATGGCCTGCGACGCAGACAAGGTTGTTTGCACCGCCGATCTGCTTGTCTGCACAGCAGGCATATTTAAACAAAACGGATGCGAATCTATTCTGCCATTTGAGACAACTGTCTCGAAAAAACTAATGAACAGGAGAGTTCAAGTGGCAAAATTTGAGAAACAACAATCGACCCTCACGGCGGCAATCCGCGCGCTCGCGCCAGTGTTGACTACCATCATCCGAGTAGGCGGCGAAATCATGGTGACATGGATTCGATACGCCCATCATTGAAGGGCTGACCGTTGAAGATAGGAAATGCCTGTTAAAGACGGATGCGTTCCACCTCGTCGAGGCTGATGTCGTCACGACGACGATCGTATAGCTGTGTCGTGCGGGTCGATGCGTGATTAGCCATCACTGCGGCGTTCTCCAACGTACCGCCGTTTTTCAGATAGGCGGTGATGCCGGTGGCCCGGAACGTGTGGTTGCCGATCCTCGTGCCGATCCCGGCCGCGATCGCGCGACGCCGCACCATCGAATACGCGTTCGCCTGCGGCAGCGGCGTGTCGCTTAATTGCCCAGTGCCGCGACGGATCGTGCGGAACAGCGGGCTTTTGGTATCACCGCTGATGCCGACGCCATCGAGATAGACATGCAGATATTCTTCGAGCGTGTGATGGCACGGCATCTCATGGCGCTTGCCGCCTTTCTCGTGAAGGCGCACCCATAGCCGCCGATTTTGCACATACACGTCCTCCACCTTCATCGCGATCGCTGCACCAATACGCGCGAACGAAAACACCATCAGCGCGATCAGCGCGCGGTCCCTCAGGCCCGCCGGTGTCGTCACGTCGATGCTGTCGAGCAGCTGCCGCGCTTCCGTTGCGTCGAGCACCGGGGTCTTCCCTTTTTTCGCGGTGTGAGACGGCCCCCGCACCGACGCGGCCGGGTTGTGCGGCACGATCTGGCCCGTGACAAGCCAGTCGAAGAGATGGCGGATCGCGGCCAGGTGCTGCTTGACGCTCGGCGCCGACAGGGTCTGTGTCTGCAGCTCGATCCACGCGGCCACGTGCAGCGGCTGCACCTCAGTAATGGACGTCACACTGGCGCCGGCGCACCACGCCAGAAAATCCCCGGCAGCCCGTGCGTAGGCACGGCGTGTGTGCGGGTTGCGGATCGCCGACGCGAAGAACTCAAGAAAGCGGATGCCGGCCCGCTCACCGGCCGACGCGACCAGCGCGGGCACCGTTGCGCCGGCGGGGAGGACGAGGTTTGCACTAGCCACCGATCAACCCCTTGATCTTGCCTTCGAGGTACGTTTTCGCGGCAAACACTAGCAGTTCAACCGTGAACCCACCGGCGGCCGAGGCAGTCTGCTTGGCCTTATCCCACACATCGGGGCTCCGGACAGAATCCACAAAGTCATGGCCCGACCAGCTCAGTCCTCTGAACATGAAGCCGATTGCCGGGTGACTTCTGCTGCGCTCAGTGAAGCCGGCCTGCACAATCAGATCAAGGTGGTAGGCAATCTGGTCGAAGCTGTAGCCATCAACGTGGACCGCTGGATTATCGGGAGTGATGTGGACGTTATCGCCGTATTCCATCGGCAGATTCTCAAGCTTGAGCATTAGCTCGCGGACTAGGTCCATGTCACGTTTCATTTTTCGGCTTCTCCTGAGCAGGAACAGGTAATGAAGAGATTCTGGTGTCGTTGGGTGGAAAAGGACTCGTCGTCCCCGGAATGCCTGATGAAGCGCATGCTTGCACGTGTTGATTCCCTTTCCAGCGGCGTGATGTCGAAAAGCTCGTTGTCCGGGTCTTGCACGACTGAATGGGCCGTCAGCTCGATACCCTGATCCCCATAGTCGATATAGGTCACCCACCCCCTGACCGCCTTGCACTCCGGATGGGTTTTCACCCAGGCATCAACGTTCGAATGGCAGTTGGCCACCGCAGGCAGCCCTTCACCCATGTCGACCTTGCGAAACGGGATGACGCGAGCTTCGTGCAACCGGCTGCAGATGTCTGCCTCGTAGTCCGCCCTGCTCATGGTCGGTGACCCTATTTTTATATGTGATAAAGGACATTATCACATATAGAAGGAGAGCTAAAAGGCAAAATCGAATGTTGTTGTTCCAGCGAAAAAGTTTGTGTATGCTATACACACTCGCCCAAGACTAGGGCGTGAGTGTCGTACAGTGTTTTGCTAGATATATTGAACGTTCGTCGCGTGGGCGCGAGGTCAGCGTCCTCTCACTACCCGCCCGACGAGCTCTGTTGTGCCCTATTTGCTGGGACGGTTGCAGTACCTGCCCCGTTGATCTCCACCTGACCGGAAACCAAGCTCTCAACGCAGTTTCCGAGGACGCACAGGAGACTCGGAGCGCAAGGCCTCATGAGCCCGACGATGGACCGTCGGGGGCTGCTCATGGGTGCTGTGCGCTCCGTTGCTCTCCGAGGCAGCCAAGCCTCGGAGAAGACGGTGGATCAACACGAAGACCTTGAAAAATTTCTCGACAAGTACGCAGATCTCGACGTTCACGAGTCTGCCGGCTGGCCAGCTGTGGTCAATTATTTGTCTCGCTTCAAGCGGCCCAACTTGGCAATCGTTGCGGTCGTCGCCATCGTTGCGGTTGATGCCTACAAAGATTTGCCGGCATCGATCATCTATGCCTCTCTCATCTCGATCACATTGTTGGGCGTTTTCGGCGGACGTGGAGATGGCTAGTAAGTGGCAGCGCAAGCAGCAGTCAGTCGACTCCGCTTGCGGCCCGGTAAATGGAAATGAAATGCGCGCAGCACGAAAGCAGCCGAAGGTCCGCCTCAATCTGGATATGTCCGTCGAGGTCAAGGAACAGATTGAGGCATTGCGGGACCGCATGCATGCAGACAGCATGTCGGAAGTGATTCGGCGCGCGCTCGCCATCTACGACTTTTTGTTGACTCAACAGGCCGACGGATCCATTACCGTTATCCGGTCCAAAGACGGATCCGAGAAGCAGATCCCGTTGATCTGAGCGTCTCGATAGATGCTTGAGAGCAACAGCCACTGGCTGTTGCCGAGCATCGCCCAACGGCCTTTTATGGCCATTCGCTAGTTTTTCCACGTTCCGGCGCGAATGCGGGTGACGCGCCTCCTTCACCACCTCGATTACTCCCGCCTCCCACGATCGCTGAAGCGTGGGCAGGCTGACGCGAGCCCGTTCGCCTGTCCCGGGGTCTTCAATGGTCGCGTTCGGCCACCAGACACCGGCGGGCTCCTCAAAGAGCTCGGGATGAACAAGATCGCCACAGACAATTGGCTTCATAAATACTCGTGTCACCATTTGCCGGAACTGGCCCGCTAGACTGGCCGCATTCCATCACTGGAGCGAAAGATGATCAACTGGCATGTGACAAGGCTGCGGGTGCTGCGCGGTCATCGTCTGGACGTTGAATTTGCGGACGGACTGCGCGGAATCGTGGATATGTCGAATGACCGTTTCAGCGGCGTATTCGCGCCTCTGGCCGATGAGGCATATTTTGCGCTGGCAACAGTTTGCGATGGTGTAGTGGTCTGGCCGAACGGTGTCGATGTGGCTCCAGACGCCATGTATAACGAAGTCAGCGGCAACCGTATGGAGGCTTTCAGATGACTCGCAAAAAGCTCAAGCTGGCCGATCTGCTCGCGCAATGCGATCCGGCCGCTCCATATGCCGGCGAAATATGGCCCGAGGCGCAACCAGTCGGCCGCGAGTTCGGTGCACCGCTCAAGATTGACGAAGCCACAGTGGACCGTGCAGGTCGCGACGATGGGTAAATCCTCTTTGAAGAGCGTGCAATTATGGAAATCTCGAAACTCGATGTGGCTGTCCATCAGCTCAACGTCGCCATCCGTCTGTTCCTCGATGGCGACTATCTGGCCTCACTCACCTTGGCAGGCGCGGCCGAAGAAATACTCGGCAGGCTGTGCGAGCGGGCAGGCAAACCCATCGCCATCGATTACATCGTGGACTATCACCGGAATGACACCGACCCGGCGCTGTCCGACAAGAAGCGCCGCACCATCCTGTCCGACGCGCTGAACAGGCCGCGCAACGCGGCCAAGCATGCCAACGATCCGAACGAAGCGACTTTCGACGTCGATCAGGCCTGGCCGCTACAAATGGTCATGCGCGCCGTGCCGATGTGCGCCTCCCTCGGAGTGAAGCCTTCGGAAGAGATGGGCAAGATGATGGGCTGGGTTCACGACCACCCCGAAGCGTTGCAGTAGCAAACCGCTTCGTCAGCGCGAGCGTTTCAGCGGGCAGCGGAGCATCAGTCCAGCGGTCGCACAGGTGTCCTCGCGCTCGCATTGGCAGTCGTACTGCGGCACCGCCCGATCATCGCCAATGCCGCTCACGCTGCCTAGGTACTGACACCAGACAGTCACGCGCAGGGCAGAGACAGGACAGGAAAACTTGCTGCTTTGAGGTTCGGTCATTTTCAATACGGGTTGTTGATCCAGCTTTGATGATTGCGTCACGACCGCGCCCGCAGTGCTCGACCTGCAAGATTATTTTTGTTTCAACCTTTGACATGCTGAGGTGGCCATATGCCGGCCCGAAAACGTAGCAAGCCCTCCGAACTGCTGGGCGCGATGAAAGGCCGTCTCGATCCTGTGCCGGCTGGAAAGGTCGCCGCTACCCCGCTCATGCAACCGGTTGCGGGCACAACGGGCGCAATCCGGCTAACGAAGCTCGATGCGGCCGTGCATCAACTGAATGCCGGCATACGGCTCTATCTGGCCGGAGATGCCATCTCCGCTCTCACGCTGGCCGGTGCAGCAGAGGAAACGCTGGGCGCGCTGTGCCAGGCACGCGGGCAGAAGAACGCCCTGCAGTTCCTGCACCTTTGGGCGAAGGAAAATCTCGACCCCGACGTGGCATGGAAAGATTTTGTCGCCGGCATGAACGAGGTTCGCAACGCCCTGAAACATGCGCACCACGCGGACGAAAACGAATTCGAGTTCCACCCGATGCTGACAGTCCAGATGATCATGCGAGCCGTGCCGATGTGCAGCTTTCTCGGTGTCGATGAAAGTCAGGAAATGAAAGATTTCCGTAAGCACAAGTATGAGGAGTGGCCCACAGCGGAGGCGGCCGCCAAGGCGCACAGCACCTAACAATTGGTGAGCTATTACTCATATGCTCATAAACTCTTCAACTGAGAGGTGCAGCAGCGGTCTTCTGCAAGTTTGCCAGTACACAGGCCAGCGCATCGGTGAGAGTTAGGTTGCGGTAGTGGCCGCTCAAGTGCGAAATTGGATCACGGGCTCCGGTCGCTCAAAAGGCGAACGGGCCCGGCTGCATGGTGCGGCAGATGCGCCGACCGATCAAACATATTTATCGGATGCATCAAAGTGGGTCGCAACTACAGAATTTGGCCTATTCCTATAACGTCTCGCCTCCGCTGGGTTCACACAATCGCCTTTTGAGCGACCGGATCTCCGCGAGTGTTATCCGTTTTGGATCGCCCTTTGAGCGACCTAGCTTCCGATCTACACCTGGGAGCCGGTGCAAAGCAACAGGTCTTCGATGAACATGCCTATCCGGGCCACCAATAATTGAGGTTATTTAGTCGCGCCGGGGTGGGAGTTGCTCTTTCAAGGTCCCAGCTATCTGGCGTATGCTTGACTGAGACTAGGAAACGAGGAACGACAATGCCGCACGATAACATGGGCGATTTTGGGCGGTTCATTACCAGCCGGCAATGTTCCGGGCGCGTCAACGAGTTTGTTGAGGAAGTCGTGTCCGACCTTGAGCAGCACCGATTTACGCCAGTCTATGATCGGACGGGCGAATGCAAAGAGAAACCGGAGGCGAGGTGATGCCCGCTGACAAACTCGGCCGTTTCATGACAAGCAGTGAGTTTTTGCGGCGCGCGAATGCGGCCGTGGCAGAGGCCGTTCGCCTCCTGGAAGCCCGCGGCATCAAGCCTGCCTATGTGGACCGCGAAACCGGCCAGATCACTGGCGACGATGATGCCGAGCATCTTGCTGATCGAGGACCAGCAGGGCACGCAAAACAATCTTTCCCTCGATAGAAATCTCATTTCTGATGGGCCGTTCGAACAGAGTATCGAGGTCATCAAGCGGGCCCTGGAGCAATCATTGAATGGCTTAACGGACCTCGGGCGGTGTCCTGCGAGCTGCCCGCGCTGCCGTTTCCATGATTTGTTCGCGCCGACCGATCGAGACCAGCGGATGCCTTGGATTAACCCTGCCCAGCTCAGTCGCTAGCTGTCCCTGCAACGAGTCTAGCCCAACCACTTGAGCTTGCGTTGTTCGAAGCTGCGCTGCCATCAAATCTCGCTCACGCTTCATCGCATCGCGTTCCTGTTCGACGGTCGCCAACTTCACCTTGAGCTTTTCAGCGTAAGCAATCCATTCGCGCGCAACTCGTGCGTTTGCGTCGGCTACAGCCGCGTTGTTATCAGCAACACGCCGATTATCTTCAGCAACTGCGTAGGCATATCCAGACATATCGGCGGGCATGCTAGCTCCTGGTGAGTGGTTTAGACGCCGTCAGCAAAAGGTGTTCAATCAAGGCCGTCTCAGTTGCCGGTGCATCTTTTTCCTGCATCAGCTGTAGCAGTGCAGCGTGCGCCTCTGGCGAGAGCCTGAACGTTTTTCGTGCCCCACCCGCTGCTACGAGTGCGGCGGTACTCGCCGCAACTCGATCGCTTGCTGTTGCTGCTTCGGGGAATTTGCGTGGACGGCCCATATTTTTATTGTAGTCGCACACAAAACAAAATCAATACCAATCTCAACTGTCTTCTGGTGGCGACGGCACGGTTGGTTCGGTAGATGGCCGTTGTGGCCTCCGGCGTCCCATCGGCTGGGCAGCGTTCCTGCCATGCGAGATTGCGCCCACGAATGTACCGTGCGTCTTGTCGTGCATGTCGTTTCCCACTCGCGCTTCTATTTGTCCGCCAACCCATGCGAATGCCTTGTCAGGGATGATGTGGATCAGGCTGAAGAGCGTGCTGCAGAGCGTTTGGCACATGCTGACATACAGCGATATAAAGGCCAGGATGCTTACGATTCCAGTCACGCTGCCGTATTGGGTATTTTGCATCGCGACGCCGAACATTGTGTTCAGCAACGTTCCGAGCGCAACGATGCCTGTGCTTGCAAGCAGAAAGCCGACCACCATGAAGACCGGACGCAGCATGAGATTGAGCAGGAAAATATACCCGTGAGTCGTTCTTTGCCCCATGCCCTCGCCATCACCGTCGAGGTGCGCAAAGGCCCACAGTGGAGATGCAACGACTGCTTCACAAACCGCACCGAACCAGCCCGTGATGCCGCTAAACCAGATGATGAACGGCAACATCGGCAGATAGACCGACAACATGACGCCGAAGAAAAATAGCGCGATTGTCAGCATAAGCACTAGCGGAGACAGCGAATTCAGGATCGCCCCAAGTGCACCGGCCATGGCACCTGCAAAGCCGCCTGTTGCGACGTCTGCCACGCCTGAAGTTATCTGACCAAGCGTTGATTTCTTTGCTCCTGCGAATGCCTCCGCACCGATATAGGCGCCGAGGAGGCTCCAGCCCGTGTCGAGAATGGTGTCGCCCAGATTTTTCATGCCGATCAGCGGGTTGACGCCGTTTGATGTCGATCCAGACTGACCCGCACCGGACGTCATCGAAATCACCTTATTCACGAGCGCCTGGCCCCCGAACATGGTGGTCAGGATTCCTTGCGGGTCAGTTGTGCCGGTGAAAAGATTGGCTGCGGGGGGTGCCGCGCCTGTGCCCGACGACGAGGAGGAAGATGAATTCTGGGTCGAGGTCGACGCGTCTTGCTGGATCTGCTGGTTGTAGGTGGCCATCACGCTGTTATAGATCTCTGGGTATGGCAAGTTATCCAGATCTGTCGGAGGCACACCTGCCGCGCTAGCGTTAGCCATAGTCGAAAGATCGGAATTGGCCATGGCGAAAGACTGGTACCACGAACCCAACATGATCCAACCGTCGCGCGTGAGGTTTGACTGTAACGTGGCTCCGATGCTACTGATCGTATTGCCGGCTCTGCGGATCGCCGACTGGATCGACTGCTGGTAGGTCTGTGCCGCGTTGTTAATAGTCTGTTGCGGGTCAGTCGGCTGTGTCCCACCCGTAACTGCCGTGACATACGCCTGGGCCGCTGTTGAAAGCGTCGCTTGCATGGCAGTGAGCGCGCTTTGTTGCGCCGATTGAAGCGCCGATGAAATCTGCGACGTGTCGGGTGAGTACGCAACGAGCCCCGTCAGCGAACTACCGGACGATGTGTTCGTCGACGCATCCGGAGAAGTTGAAGAACTCGTGTTGATCTGCGCGCCGCCGCAACTCAGCCCATTCGTGTTCATCAGCACGACCTTGCCAGTCGCTGTGATCGGGTTGAACGCCTCGCCGCTGTCGGCCGACACGCCGGCATCACTTGGAAGGTCTTTTACAGCCTCATTTGATGCCTGCGCGCATAGATTCGCTTCGAACAGCACCTTGGCAAGCGCCGTCACTGGCGGCGCACTGGGCGAGGACATCATCGAGCCGCCGCTGCTCAATGCACTTGTCGCAGCGGTCAGGGAAAGGTTGCCGATGCCGACACCGATCATCGCCGCCCAAATCATGATCGCCTGCGCTCCCGAATATCCGCCGAACATGGGAACAAGCAGCGTGAATCCGGCCCCGGTGCGTGCTACATACCAAGGGGAGGACTTTTTTGCTCCCATAAATTCGCCTTCTGCCCCGGTCGCAACCAAGGCAGAAACAAAGTGGTACATCGCCCAGATGACACCGACCGCCATGATGCAGGCATTCATAACCGTGAACTCCTGCGCGATGCCGCTCGCAGACGATGAGCTGCTGCCAGACAGCGGGTTCGTCACGATGGAACCAAAAACGAGCTGCAGGACCGACATCGACTTGTCTGTGCCGTTGTTCGCCGCGCTCGTGATGCTGGCTATAGATTCTGTTGTTTGCGCCATCACGGCGTTCGACGCAAGGCAGATCAACAGAAGGCCAACAAATGAAGTTGCGCGTTTCGCAGTGTTGTTCATGACCATCACCGGAAAAGGTACGGATTGAGCAACCTGATCAGGACGCCGCGTGTGCGCAGGAACGTGCCGATGCTGCCCAGCGGTTCTTCGGGCTGCGTCGGTCCGACTTCCATTTGCCAGAGTCGGTGCTCTTCGCGCAGTACGTACATCGCGGGCAGCATGCTGCCCAGTAGGCCGCCGTAAATTGGCATGACGTTTCCGCCGATCAGGCCGCCCGTCATGTATGCCGTGCACAACACGATGAAAATCAGGGCGACCCGCTTTCTGGCAACGCAGTCACTGGCGATCTTTGAGAGCGGCAGAGCGTCAACTGGGCGGGCCGATATCGCCTCGTTCCACGTGCGCACGCGGCGCGTTCGGTCCTTCCCTTCTACCTGCTTTTTTAGCTCGTCGATCGTGTGCACTCCAGTCGCGATCGTGCGCCAGCCACTGCCGATTGCCTTCACGATTGGATAGCCCGGCACGGCGTTTAGGGCCACTGTCTTGACGAGCCTGAGTGCCAGCCGGTTTTGTTTTTCATCGCTCATTTTTGTCCTCCAATGAGGCTTGCGATTGAGGTCAACTCTTTCAAGATCTCGCGCACCGCGCGCACCCACCCGTATCCCGCGACGCTTGCCGAGAGCAGCGTCATTAGCCAGTATGGAAATGTCATTCCGTCGTGGTGACGCAGCGCGAAAGTCAGCGAGATCAAGGCAATCAGTGTGAGCACGACAAGGGCTTTCACGACAAAGCCGAGTTCGGGATCTGGACGGCTGCGGCCAGCCATCCGGCGAGTGGCTCTGGCATAGACGAAAACTGCTTTGAGTGGTGATCGATTGATCATGGTGCACACTCAATGAGGCTTGGGTTGCTGTCACCGTGTGCGCCGACAGTGGCGTAATTCATGTTGGGAAACGTGCTGGGACACAAAAAAACCCAACCTTCATTGGTGCTGCTGTTGGGCGAGCTGACCCCCGTTTCGAACGCTGCCCCACCGGACTCCTGGAGGACCAACCCTAACTGGATGTCGACGATCTGCACGACCTCTCCTGCGGGCGCGGTTGTATTCGTGAAGACATCGTTGTTAGCGTGCAAGGCTGACGCTGGGGTGTTCCAGTACTGATACGTTGCGGAAGCGCCTGGCTCGGAGCCCTGTGCCATTGAGCCGCCCGCCATTGAGGTCGTACAACTCCATTCAAACGTGGTTACACGCAGGATCGTACGTTGCCATTCTTCGCCGCAGTAGCCCACGAGAAGGGCGTAAGGGTTGCCATCGGGCGCGAGCACAAACCCAGCGGGGGTGTCAGGCGGCGGAGGTACGCAGCCCAGCCCCACCCACTCCAAGCCGTTCCAGGTTGGCGCAACTGTTTCTGTTTCGCCACCGGCACACGTCGGCTGCGGCTGAAATGCGCTGCAGTCTGAAGAATAGTGAGAGCCCTCCCACACCGGCAGCGGCGAGGCGGGGTTGCCTGGCCCGGTCGGACAGGTGGGTGGCACCTCCGCCGCCTTCACCAGCGGCGTCACGCAAGCCGAGTCCTGGTTGCCTGTCCCGCAGCCTGCCACCGACTGCGCGAAAGCTGCGTGACCGACAAGCAGGAAAGCTGCGAGCACGACCAGCTTGAAAAGCGATTTCATGATCAGAAGTCCCGTCTGTGAATCGAATTGATTAGTTCGCGCCGGTTTTGAAGGTCCAGCTCGCGGCGATGGGCGTGCCATCGCGCGCGCCTGCGAACGAAGCCGCATAAACCGTGTTTGCGGTAAGGGGCTGTGACGGCACGAAGAAAACGACGCCAGGCGGCAACAGATCGTTTGCATCGACTACGGCTGTGGTGGCCGAGCCTGTGACAGCACCGCTTGGAATCAGGATTTCACCGACAACTACATTGCCGGTTGAGTCCGTGAGAGTGAAGCTCGAAACAGTCAACACGTCGCCTGCGCTCGCCGCATTGACTCGCACCATTAGCGGCCGGCCGGGCGTGGCGATCGAAGGGGCCGGGTTCGGCGATTCGACGGTCATCGACAGCGCGACGCCGGTTTCATTGGAGACAGGCACGTGCGCAACCGTCGTTGTCCCCATTTGCTGGCCACCAAAAACGGGAATTGCGTTCGCCTGGGGTGTGCCGGACACGCCCGTGGTTGAGCCAAAATCGAGCGGGCACGTCGCACTGACGCTGCCAGTGACGGGTGTAAAACCGATGCCCAGCGTCTGTTCAGTATCGGTCAACACGGTCAGGTGATAGACGCTGTCGATGAGTCTTGTAACGCAATCGTTACCGGCTGCAACAGCGGTTGTCTGAGCGGATGCGGCCACGTCTTCACCAACGAACTCGGTGGTCGGCGCACCGGCCTTCTGCACTCGATCCAGCGGCGTGTCTGCATAGAAATCTGCAAACGTCGAAACTTCATCGTGCGACAGCTGGCCACCTAGATTGCCATTTGCCAGATTCGCTTCTAGATAGGTCGCGTGGGCGGTCGCAGCCGTGTCGAGGATCGGATCGTCCGCCAACTCGCCGACGCCGACCTGGCTACGGTACGAATTGAGTGCCGCAAAAATCGTTGCCTGTGCGCTGTTCGCGGCAAACGGATTGGTCGCAGTCGTGGCGAGCGGGGCACTGCTGCCGCTGCTCCCGCTCGGGGAGGACGCGGCAGGCGGTGCGCTGGCCGGCGTTGCCGGGGACGTGGCGGCGCTGCTACCGCCACCGCCGCACGCAGACAAGACAAACGCACAGAAAACAACAGCCAGAATCAGTTTCTTGGTTAACATTTTGTAATCCTAAATTATGAGAACTTTATGTTTAGCTAATCGCTGTAATGGAGGTACTGCAGAAGAAATGACTTTTTAGTGCGGGGCACCCGTGTAGACGGCGACTCGCCGCTGGTCGTACAGCCCCCAGAGGTAGGCACGAACCTCAGGCTCGACCTCGCCCGGCGCTGACAATCTCAGAACCTCTTCGAGCCGCTCGTGACTCATGAGTACGGGGTCCTCAAGCTCGAGGAGTAATGCGAGGTCGCTATCGCTGGACAGCGTCGCAAGTGGGTGCCGCGCTAGAATAGCGTTAGCCATGATTTCACCTCTTGGTTAGGTGAGTTTGGGTCAGGCGCGTCGGTCGGTGGCTGCCGACCGGCGTGCCGCTTCAAAATTGAACGACGCCTTCGCGTGTCCGGTAGTGTTTGCGGCCAGTTCCTGCTGCTTTTCTGCCCGTGCGGCGACATCTAGCAATGCGTAAGCGGGTGCATTGAGTCTGCCGGGCTCGATTTCCCGTCCGCTTCCCAGCGGCGAATCGAGCCTGACCAGCGGCATGCCGCGATGAGTGCAGCAAAGCTTATATTCCAGCGTGTTGTGCATATGCCTCTCTTATGCGGTAATCCACTCTCAACGTACAGGTACGTAACACTACTTAACGTTACGTACCTGTACGCTGTGTCGTTACTTGAGTATCCGGTCCTGAAGGTCATTCAGGATCAGTGCTCGTATGTACTGCGCGCCCGTAAATCGCAGCTCGGCTGAACGCCGCTTCATGCGCTCATAGACATCAGGCGCCAGATCAGTGCTCAGGCGCACAGGTTTGGGTGTGCGTTCTCGCGTTTGTGATCGGACCAGGCTAGCACCGTTGACGAATTCGTCAGCACTGGCTGGTTGCGGCTCCGCTGTCGAAGCGGGTCGGGAAATCTCGAACCTGTTGATCATGGGATTTCTGTTAGCTGAGATCAAAAACTTCGCTGGCCAGTAGCTGGATCTCAGCGCGTGCCTGACCGTTGTCGAGTTCGGTCACACCCTTGCCGGCGAGCAGCGCATCGCGGTAAACCTTTCGGTCGCGGATCACAGTGTCGGCCAGTGCGAGTTGGTCAAATTGGGCGAGCAACTCCCTAGCGCTCTCGACCTCGCGGATGATGGGGTTGGACGGAGCCATTGAGAGAACCACGACGGCCTTTAGCTCCACATTCAGGCCCCGTGCAAGGCCGACGAGCTCATTGACCTTGGGCAGCGTTTCAAGATCCGCCTGGCTGGCCCGTGTAGGTACTAGCAGCAGATTTGCTACGACCATCGCCGATCGCATTTCGCGCGAGTCACGACCGCCGGCATCCACAATGACGACCTGATAGCGTCGTGCCAAGTCGCGCAGCGTGGAGCTGACCTCGCCAGTACGCTGAACACAGGGAATCGTTGGCGTCATGCCGACTTCGTCGCGTCGCTCGATGAATCGGGCGGCGGTAGCCTGTCCGTCCGTATCCAGAAGGACGACGTCCGTCCCGCATTGGGTCAAATGCACGCTCAGATTCGTGGCAATCGTTGATTTCCCCACGCCGCCTTTTTCAGCAGCAACCAGCAGGATCATTGCTATCTCCTTGTTGGAGGTAAGTGCATGTACTTACCGTTACGTGTATGTACTTACCGCTAAGTAGTTCCAATCCTATGGGGTAGCACTGGAGTCGTACATTGCGTTGTGAGCAAGTTAGGCTTTCAGTCGGGGCAGGGCGCGCACACTGGTGCATTAGCCAAGCTTTCGCGCCAGGTCTGTCGCACGTGGGTGGTAGTACCGTTTCAGCATCTGCACGGTCTTGTGCCCGGTGACGGCGGAAAGCTCCAGAATGTTGTCGAGGCGCTCAGCTATGCGTGATGTCGCTTCATGCCGCAGATCGTGGAAATGCAAATTTGCGATCCCGGCACGCTGGGAGGCGCGGGTGAATGCTTTCTTGACGGCTTCGGCGGAGATCGGGAAAACTTGACCGTCAGGGTTGCGACGCAGGGCGGCCAGTGTGGACGCAGCTCGGGTAGAGAGCGGGACGTCACGAGGCTCTCCGTTCTTGCTGTCGTGCAGCCGGACGAATCGTTCGTCAAGGAACACATCGGGCCAACGCAGGGCGAGGATTTCGCTGCGGCGCATGGCGGTTTCGATCGCGAGGACCACGACCGGCAGCACCCATTCGTTACGACAGCCTCCGCGCTCAAAACGCCCATTTTCATGGCGAGGGCTCGGGGCCAGCTCATCCAGTAACCGCTTTTCTTCGTCGGAGGAAAGTCGGCGGGCGCGGGCACGATTTTCTTTCGGTCGGCGGATCATCGATACGGGATTTACCTCCAGTGGAATGCCCCATTCCTTCCGCGCAATAGTGATCACATGACCGATCAAGGTCAGCTCACGGTTCACTGTGGAACCGGTGACTAGGCGGAGTCGTGCATCGCGGTATTCGACGATGACTTTGCGGGTTAGCGCCGAGATCTTGTATTCGGCGAGTTTGTCCTTGCGCAGCTTGCCGATGCGTAGGATTTCTCCGTTGCCGCTCTTTTTGTGGGGCGAGATTTCTTCGGCATATCGCTTGAGCAGGTCGCCAAAGCTCGTGATTTCTGCCTCGGTGCGATCGACGAAGGCTCCGCGATCCATTTCAGATTCGACCCGGCGTGCCCAAGCCTCAGCTTCGGCGCGCGTATCGAAACTGCAATTTTGATGCGGGTACCCCTGCCGCCTGATATACGCACGCCAGTAGTTGCCGCGTTTCCAGATGCCTGCCATTCGATGCTCCAGACGATTTTGGTTGCTTTTGTGTCTGGGACTATTTTCAACTGCGCCGCTTTTGCGCCAAATGGCGTTGTGCGCGAGTTAGGCTTTGCTGCCAGAAAAGAAAAAGGCCCTATGGCTTTCGCCGTAGGGCCTTGATTCTTCTGGGCTTTCACGTACCAGGAATACTGGTGGGTGGTACAGGGATTGAACCTGTGACCCCTGCCGTGTGAAGGCAGTGCTCTACCGCTGAGCTAACCACCCGAAGAGAGCGAAATTATGTCAGAGGATCTTCGGCTCGTAAAGCACTTTTTAAGCAGTCTGCTCATCCGCTGTCGACACAGGCTGGAGACGCCAAACGCTCGTCCCCTTGACCGCCTTGTCGAGGCCATCGAGCACCGCCTGATGCGCGGCAAGTTCCTCTTCGTTTGCAACGATCACCGGCAACTCGAGCGAACTCAGCGCCACGCGCGGCGCACGTTCTCCGCTGCTGGTCGATGCCTCGCCCAGCATGTCGATCACGAGGCTCTCTTGCCCGCGCGTCATCGCCAGATAAACTTCAGCGAGCAGTTCCGAGTCGAGCAGTGCGCCGTGCAGCGTGCGGTGTGCATTGCTGATGCCGAAGCGGTCGCACAGCGCGTCCAGTGAATTGCGCTTGCCAGGGAACATGGCTTTGGCGCGAACCAGCGTGTCGATCACCTCGCCGCAATGCGAACTGAACGGCGGCAGCCCGAGCAACGCGAATTCAGCGTCGAGAAAGCCGATATCGAATGGCGCGTTGTGGATGATCAGATCCGCGCCCTGAACGAAATCGCGCAACTCGTTGGCGATCTCGGCGAACTTCGGCTTGTCGCTCAGGAATTCGGTGGTCAGGCCGTGAACCGCCAATGCGCCCGGATCGCTGTCGCGCTCCGGGTTGATGTAGAAGTGCAGGTTGCTGCCTGTGAGCCGGCGGTTCACCAACTCGACGCAGCCGATTTCGATAACGCGGTCGCCGGTGCGCGCGTTCAGGCCGGTGGTTTCGGTATCGAGGATGAGTTGACGCATGTCGGATTAGCCCGCTCTAGAAATTGTCTGAGAAAAAACCTAACCGCGAACCTAACGCGGAAGCACATTACGGCAGAAGCGCGAAGAAAACTGAGACGCCAACGCGAAAGCAAATAGCAGCCAAAAAACGCGCTTCAAATCTCCGCCAGCGTAGCGACCCCACGGTTTGCCAGCGCGTCCGCACGTTCGTTCTCCGGATGTCCCGCGTGACCTTTCACCCAGCGCCACTCGATCTCATGCTGCTGGACGGCCGTATCGAGCCGCTTCCACAGGTCAGCGTTCTTAACCGGGGTCTTCGCAGCGGTCATCCAGTTTTTCTTCTTCCAGCCGTGGATCCATTCGCTGATGCCTTTCTGCACATACTGCGAGTCGGTATGCACGACCGCCTTGCAAGGCCGCTTCAACGCTTCGAGCGCGGCGATTACCGCCATCAGCTCCATGCGATTGTTCGTGGTGTTCGCTTCGCCGCCGAACATTTCTTTTTCCTGCGCGCCGTAGCGCAGCAGCGCGCCCCAGCCGCCTGGGCCGGGGTTGCCCTTGCAGGCGCCGTCCGTATAAATATCGATGAGTTCGGAAGTCATTTTCTCTGGTTGCGTGTGTTCGGAGAGGCGGCGGGGGCGAGGCCCGCTGCAAGCACGGGTTTTTTCACCTTTACCGGGCCGATGAGACGCATGCCGCGCACGCGCTTGATCGCCTTCACCATGTAGGTGGCGCCGAAGATCGGCCACCAGCGGTCGCCGGCGGCTTCCATGAAGCCATAGCGCGCGAGCCACTGGTCGCTGACGAGGGGCGGACGATAGCAGCCGAAGCGTCCGCGTTCAAGGTCGAAGCCGAGCAGTTTAATCCAGTCCTTCAGACGGGTGAACGCAATCAGGTCGTGCGCGGCCGGCACGAACGGCCGCCCGGTCATCTTGCCGACCGATTGCCGGGCTCCCCACAGCGACAGCGAATTGAAGCCGAGAATGATCAGTTGCCCTTCGGGCATCAGCACGCGTTCGGCCTCGCGTAACAGCCGGTGAGGGTCGCGGGTGAATTCGAGCGTATGCGGCATAACGATCAGGTCGACGCTCTGCGCCTCGAACGGCAGATCGAGCAGATCGCACCAGACCGCGCTGCGCCCGAGCGGCGCATGTTTTTCGGGCGCAGCGGCGCCCGCCGCGCGCGGGAATTCGTACGGCGCGCTCGCGCCGCTGGCGGCATCCAGCACGAGGCCACGGCACGGCATGCGGTTCTCGCGCAGGGCATCGAGCTGCGGCAGGCCCAGTTGCAGCGCGTGGTAGCCGAACACGTCCGACACCACACGGTCGAGCTGCGCCTGTTCCCATTCCAGCACGTAGCGTCCGGGTGGCGAATCGGTCCAGGCGGGCCAGTCTATAATCGTTCGGTCAGACATATTGAAGATTGCGTCGCCTATGAATGCGCTCGAGTACGTGCCGGTCCCGGCGTTTGAAGACAATTACATCTGGCTCGTGTCGGATGGGCACCATGCGGTGGCCGTCGATCCGGGCGATGCCGCTCCGGTTCGCGCCTACCTGGCGAAACGGGGCTGGCGGTTGAGCGCTATTTTACTCACGCACCACCACCAAGACCACGTCGGCGGGGTGGCCGATCTGCTGAATGGCCAGGCCGTGCCCGTGTACGGTCCGGCGGGCGAGGCGATAGAGCATCTCAACTATCGTCTGAAAAGTGGCGATCGCGTGAGCATTGCCGAGCCGGCGTTCGAACTGAGCGTGCTCGACGTACCTGGCCATACGCGCGGCCACATTGCCTACTTCCAGGCAGCCGACCCGGCCGGAACCCCTCACGTGTTTTGTGGCGACACGCTGTTCGCGTGCGGCTGCGGCCGGTTGTTCGAGGGCACGCCGGCGCAGATGCTGACGTCGCTGGACGAACTCGCGGCCCTGCCTGGCGCGACTCAGGTCCACTGCGCGCATGAATACACGCTGTCGAACATCCGTTTCGCGCTCGCCTGCGAGCCCGGCAATGCGGATCTGCAGGCGTGGCGCGATCGTGCAACCGCGCTGCGCGAGCGCGGCGTTCCCACTTTGCCTACGACGATCGCACAAGAGCGGGCAACCAATCCGTTTCTGCGGGCCGACAGTCCCGCGATCCACGCGACCCTCGCCGAACAGTTGCACGAAACGGTGCCGGATCGTTTAACTGCGTTCACATTGATGCGTGAATGGAAGAACAGGTTCCGCTGACCCATCGCCTGATGGGGTCATGTTCACCTTGAATTTCGGAAAAATATGCCAAGCCTAAGATTTGCCTAGGTTTTTCGTATATTTCTGATTGACGTAAACGTTTCGCTTTCGTACTATCGGCTGCAAATTCCAGTCCTATGGAAGCCGAGACGTTCATGAGATTTATCTTTAGTACGTTGCTGGTCCTCATGCTCGCCGCGTGCGCGAGCCAGGGACCAACGACGAGCAGCAATACCACCGCGCCTAATCCTGCCACCCAGCAAGCTGTAGCCGACGCCCTCCGCAACACCGCCTCTGCCAAAGAAACGATCAATGTCGATCAAGGCTCGGTCGACCAGTTGACGAGCCCGGACGCCGACCTATGGGCGCGGATTCGCCGTGGTTTCCAGATGCCTGACCTGCAAAGCGACCTCGTCGACATGCAGGTCAACTGGTACGCGCAGCGCCCCGATTACGTGGCGCGCATGACCGAGCGGTCGCAAAAATATCTGTATCACATCGTCGAAGAGCTCGAGCAGCGCCATATGCCGACCGAGCTCGCGTTGCTGCCGTTCATCGAGTCCGCCTATAACCCGCAGGCGTTGTCAGTCGCGAAGGCGGCTGGCATGTGGCAGTTCGTGCCGGATACGGGCCGTACCTACAACCTCAAGCAGAACATGTGGCAGGACGAGCGCCGTGACGTGCTGGCTTCCACCAGCGCGGCGCTCGACTATCTCTCGCGTCTGCACGACATGTTCGGCGACTGGCAGCTTGCGCTGGCGGCGTACAACTGGGGCGAGGGCAACGTGCAGCGCGCGATCGCGCGCAACGAAGCGGCGGGATTGCCAACGGACTATGCCGACCTGCGCATGCCGAACGAGACGCGTAACTACGTTCCCAAGCTGCAGGCCGTCAAGAACATCGTGATGAACCCGCAGGCCTATGGCCTCGCTCTGCCGACCATTCCGAACCACCCGTATTTCGTGACGGTCACCACCGCGCACGATATCGACGTCGATATCGCGGCCAAGCTCGCGAACATGACGCCGGACGAATTCCGTTCGCTGAATCCGTCGTTCAAGAAGCCGGTCATTCTCGGCGCGACCCAGCCGCAGATCCTGCTGCCGTTCGATAACGCCAGCGCCTTCGAGCACAACCTGAAGGCCTACTCGGGCAACCTGTCGTCGTGGACCACCTACACGGTGACCGAGCGCGCGGCGCCGGCCGCGCTTGCGCAAAAGATCGGCGTCGATCCGGACACGCTGATGGAGGTCAACAAGATTCCCGTCGGCATGCGTCTGAAGCCGGGTTCGACGATCGTCATTCCGCGTACGGACGACGACGCCGATGAAGACATCAGCGCGGACGTCGCCGAAAGCGCCGTTCTGGCGATGGAGCCGGACGTTCCCGACACGCGCAAGATGCTGATTCGCGTTCGTCGCAAGCAGACCATGGCGGCGCTGGCGGTGCGCTACGGCGTGTCGATCGGTCAGTTGAAGGGATGGAACCGCACGCATCGCGACCAGGTCAACCCGGGTCAGGTGATCGTGCTGCACGTGCCGGTTGGCAAGGCCATGCCTAGCGAACCCGGTCCCGAGCGGATCGCCACGAGCGTGCAGGGCGGTGGCGTCGAGCGCATCGGGACCCAGGTCACAGACACGAAGAGCGAATCGCGCTACGATAAGAAATCAGGTCGTGGCCGCACCGCTGTCGTCAAGGTGTCGGAACCGGCGGGCAAGGCCAGCAAATCGTCAGCGTCGGGCGCCGCTCCCAAGGGCAAGATGCTGAAAGTGGCCGAGCCGGTCACGTCCAGCAAGGCGTCAAAGGCTACGGCAGCAGGCCGCCCGAAGACCGCAGCCAAGACGAAGAAGGGCAACTAGACCAAAGCGGCTTCCACGGAAGTGGCCACATGCGTTGCGGGGGCAGCGCATGAATTGCGCTCCGATCCACTTCTCGTTTTTCAACGCCGTCACCTGTGGTGACGGCGTTTTCATTTCAGGGTCTCTGCAGGGGCTTTCCTGCAGTTCCTTGCGTTTTCCTTTATCGTTTGTGCTTTCGCCAGACCAGAAATTGCCTTTTACCCATGTCGTCCACCCAGCTTCGCGTGTTCCTGCTGTTCTCCGCCGGCTACTTCGTCTCCTATGTCTTTCGCGGCGTCAATCTCGGCTTCGCGCCACTCATCACGCATGATCTGGGTCTATCCGCTGCCGATCTCGGCCTGCTGACGAGTCTCTACTTCCTTGGCTTCGCCGGCGCCCAGATTCCAGCGGGCGTGCTGCTCGACCACTATGGCACGCGCCGCGTCACCGCCGGCACGCTGCTGTTTGCGGCGGCCGGGATCTGGGTATTCGGGACGGCGCACGGTATCGGCACGATGATGCTAGGGCGCCTTTTGATCGGCGTCGGCGTGTCGGTCTGCCTCGGCGCGGCGTTCAAGGCGCTGGCGCAGTATTTCGAGCCCGCGCGGCTGCCGTTCGTCAACGGCCTGGTGATGGCGGTGGGCGGTCTGGGCGGCGTGGTCGTGGGTTCGCCGTTGACCTGGGTGCTGACGTTCGCGAGCTGGCGGGCAGTCTGCGGCGGCTTGGGCGTGCTGACCATCCTGGTGGCGCTCGCTTTGTGGACGCTCGCGCCGGAAAAACGCGAAGAGCATCACGGGACGAGTCTCGCTGGACAGTTCAAAGGCACGTGGCACATCCTCAAAAGCGCAGCTTTCTGGAAGATCGCGTCGTTTTCTGTCGTCACCCAAGGCGTGTTCTATTCGATGCAGTCGCTATGGGTCGGCGCATGGATGCGCGATGTGATGGGCTTTGCCCCCCGTGAGGCCGCTGCGCTCGTATCCATTCTCGGTGTCGCGATGATGGCCGGCTGCGTCGGTTTTGGCGCTGCGGCGCGCAGTCTGGAAAGGCGCGGCGTCTCGCTCTACGCCTTCTGCGGAATCGGCATGGCGCTCTTCGTGGTCACCCAGTTGCTCATCATGCTTCGCGCGCCGTTGCCCGCAGGCCTGTTGTGGGCGGCATACGGCATCTTCGGTGGGACGGGCATCCTCAGCTACGCGGTATTGACGCGGCATCTCCCGCAGCAGCTGATCGGGCGCGGCAACACCACGCTGACGCTGATTCTTTTTCTGCTGATTTTCGGTTTCCAGATTGGCGTCGGCGCGGTGCTATCGCTCTGGCCCGCCGACGCCGGCCACTATCCGGCCGCCGCGCACCTAACCGCCTGGAGCGTTCTGGTCGCGCTTCAGATCGCCAGCGCGATCTGGTACGTATTGCCGAGCCGTGCGCTGGCGAAGCCGATCCATCTGCAGGCCGAACATCCGTCGTGATGCGCTGAAACCCTTGTGGATAAAGGCGCCCATGCGCCGTTCGGGGCTCCGCGCCCCGTTCCCGTCCCATCTCAGATTTGGAGGGAAGGGCACTTTCGGGCTATAATTCCAAGGTTTGAGCTTATCAACCCGCACCCTAGCGCCTACCTCTCCCATACCGTTCATCCGCCGCGCGCGGCTGACGCACCGCACCCAGCCGATCAGTCCACACAATGGATCCATCGCGCCCTTGCGACGTCTGCTGTGACACGCGAGCGAGCCTGCGCGCGCATCCACCGATGCATCTCGCTGCGGCTCGCACGGCTCGGATAGACAGGTCGGCACAGGGTGCTCCCCCAAGGAGTCTCCCGTGTTGCCGTCTTTTTCTCCCGCTCTGCTCGCGCTCGCCGACGGCACGGTCTTTCGTGGCTACTCGATCGGCGCTCCCGGCCATACGATTGGCGAAGTCGTTTTCAACACCGCGATCACCGGTTACCAGGAAATCCTGACTGACCCGAGCTATGCGCGTCAGATTGTGACCCTCACGTATCCGCATATCGGCAACGTCGGCGTGAACGCCGAGGATGTCGAAGCCTCGAAAGTCCATGCCGCCGGTCTGATCATCCGCGACCTGCCGGTTCTTGCATCGAACTTCCGCATGGAGCGCACGCTCTCGCAATACCTGCAGGACGAAGGCGTGGTTGCCATTGCCGGCCTCGACACGCGCAAGCTGACCCGCGTGCTGCGCGACAAGGGTGCGCAGAATGGGGCGATCCTCGCCGGCTCGGATGACGAAGCCAAGGCAATCGAACTCGCTCGCTCGTTCCCGGGTCTGGCCGGCATGGACCTGGCGAAGGTCGTGTCGACCCGGGAATCGTTCGAATGGACGCAGACCGAATGGCGTCTGGGCGAGGGCTACGGCACGCAGAAGGCGCCGAAGTATCGCGTGGTCGCGTTCGACTACGGCGTGAAGTACAACATCCTGCGCATGCTGGCTGAGCGCGGTTGCCACGTCACCGTGCTGCCGGCGCAGGCTACTGCGGCAGACGCGCTCGCGCTCAATCCGGACGGCGTGTTCCTGTCGAACGGCCCGGGTGACCCGGAACCGTGCGACTACGCAATTGAAGCCACCAAAGAACTGATCGGGAGCGGCATTCCGACTTTCGGCATTTGCCTCGGTCATCAGATCATGGGCCTCGCGGTCGGCGCGAAGACCATGAAGATGAAGACGGGTCACCACGGCGCGAACCATCCGGTGAAGGATCTGGACGACGGCCGCGTGGTCATCACGTCGCAGAACCACGGTTTCGCAGTCGACGCTGCTACGCTGCCCGCCAACGCACGTGCCACGCACGTGTCGCTGTTCGACGGCACGCTGCAGGGCTTCGCGCTGACCGACAAGCCGGCGTTCTGCTTCCAGGGTCACCCGGAAGCGTCGCCTGGCCCGCACGACATTGCTTATCTGTTCGATCGCTTCACCGGCTTGATGGACCACAGGAAAGCTGGCAAGACGGCAGCTGCAGCGGCGGCTTAAGGCGTCAGCTTATGGGGTGGTCGCCAAAGGCGCCCACCCAGGACGCCTGCGTCAGGCGGAGCCCCGGAAGTTTTAACGCCGGGCCGCTCTGCGGACAAACAGAACAGAGCGCGCCGCCACAGTTGCAACGTGGAGCCACCGCAGCAGCACCGGCCCCGGCAGCAGCGGCGAAGCGCGCCAACGGAAAGAACTCAGGAATACATTAGCGAGAGCGTTATGCCCAAGCGGACAGACATTAAAAGCATCCTCATCATCGGCGCGGGTCCGATCATCATCGGCCAGGCGTGCGAGTTCGACTACTCGGGCGCCCAGGCTTGCAAGGCGTTGCGTGAGGAAGGCTACAAGGTCATTCTCGTCAACAGCAATCCGGCGACGATCATGACCGACCCGAACACGGCCGACGTGACTTACATCGAGCCGATCACGTGGGAAGTGGTGGAACGCATCATCGCCAAGGAGCGCCCCGACGCGATCCTCCCGACGATGGGTGGCCAGACCGCGCTGAACTGCGCGCTCGACCTGCACGCACACGGCGTGCTCGAGAAGTACAAGGTCGAACTGATCGGCGCATCGCCGGAAGCCATCGACAAGGCGGAAGACCGTCAGAAGTTCAAGGACGCGATGACCAAGATCGGTCTCGGTTCGGCCAAGTCGGGCACCGCGCATTCGATGGAAGAAGCGTTGCAGGTGCAGGCGCAGATCGCGGTGGAAACTGGCAGCGGCGGGTATCCGGTGGTGATCCGTCCGTCGTTCACGCTTGGCGGCTCGGGTGGCGGCATTGCATACAACCGCGAAGAGTTCGAAGAGATCTGCAAGCGCGGTCTGGACCTGTCGCCCACGCGCGAACTGCTGATCGAAGAATCGTTGCTCGGCTGGAAAGAGTACGAGATGGAAGTGGTCCGCGACAAGAAGGACAACTGCATCATCGTGTGCTCGATCGAAAACCTGGACCCCATGGGCATCCACACCGGCGACTCGATCACCGTTGCGCCGGCGCAGACGCTCACGGACAAGGAATACCAGATCCTGCGTAACGCATCGCTCGCGGTGCTGCGCGAAATCGGCGTGGATACAGGCGGCTCGAACGTACAGTTCTCGATCAATCCGAAAGACGGCCGGATGATCGTGATCGAAATGAATCCGCGCGTGTCGCGTTCGTCGGCACTGGCCTCGAAGGCGACTGGTTTCCCAATCGCGAAGGTTGCGGCGAAGCTCGCCTGCGGCTACACGCTCGATGAACTGAAGAACGAAATCACCGGCGGTCAGACCCCGGCTTCGTTCGAACCGACCATCGACTACGTCGTCACCAAGATCCCACGTTTCGCGTTCGAGAAATTCCGCGAGGCCGATTCGCGTCTGACCACGCAGATGAAGTCAGTTGGCGAAGTGATGGCGATTGGCCGCACTTTCCAGGAGTCGTTCCAGAAGGCGCTGCGCGGTCTCGAAGTGGGCGTGGACGGTCTTGATGAAAAGACCACCAGCCGCGACGAGGTCATCCGCGAGATCGGCGAAGCCGGTCCGGACCGCATCTGGTACGTGGGCGACGCGTTCCGTATCGGCATGAGCGCCGAGGAAATCTTCGAAGAGACTTCGATCGACCCGTGGTTCCTCGCGCAGATCGAACAGATCGTGCTGAAGGAAAAGGCGCTAGGCGGCCGCACGCTCGCGAGCCTGTCGAAGGAAGAACTGAAGTATCTGAAGCAGAGCGGCTTCTCGGACCGCCGGCTGGCCAAGTTGCTCGGCGCGAAGCCGGCCGAAGTGCGTCAACGCCGGATTGAGTTGAACGTGCGTCCGGTCTACAAACGCGTCGACACGTGCGCGGCCGAATTCGCCACCAAGACCGCATACATGTACTCGACCTACGAGGAAGAGTGCGAAGCGAATCCCACGAGTAACAAGAAGATCATGGTGCTGGGCGGTGGTCCGAACCGGATCGGCCAGGGCATCGAGTTCGACTATTGCTGCGTGCACGCCGCGCTCGCCATGCGCGAAGACGGCTACGAAACGATCATGGTCAACTGCAACCCTGAAACGGTTTCGACCGACTACGACACGTCCGATCGTCTGTACTTCGAATCGTTGACGCTCGAAGACGTGCTGGAAATCGTCGACAAGGAAAAGCCGGTCGGCGTGATCGTGCAGTATGGTGGTCAAACGCCGCTGAAGCTTGCGCTCGATCTCGAAGCGAACGGCGTGCCGATCATCGGCACCTCGCCGGACATGATCGACGCCGCCGAAGACCGCGAGCGTTTCCAGAAGCTGCTGCAGGGCCTCGGCCTGCGCCAGCCGCCGAATCGTACCGCCCGCGCTGAAGACGAAGCGCTGAAGCTCGCCGACGAAATCGGCTACCCGCTCGTCGTCCGTCCGTCGTATGTGCTGGGCGGCCGCGCCATGGAAATCGTCCACGAGCCGCGCGACCTCGAGCGCTATATGCGCGAGGCCGTGAAGGTATCGAACGATTCGCCGGTGCTGCTCGACCGCTTCCTCAACGACGCAATCGAATGCGACGTGGATTGCATCTCCGATGGCGAAGCCGTGTTTATCGGTGGCGTGATGGAGCACATCGAACAGGCGGGCGTCCACTCGGGTGACTCCGCTTGCTCGCTGCCGCCGTATTCGCTGTCGAAGGAAACCGTGGCGGAACTGAAGCGTCAAACCGGTGCGATGGCCCGGGCACTGAACGTGATCGGCCTGATGAACGTTCAGTTCGCAATCCAGCAAGTGCCGCAGGCGGACGGTTCGAAAGAGGACGTGATCTACGTGCTCGAAGTGAACCCGCGCGCCTCGCGTACGGTACCGTATGTGTCTAAGGCGACCAGCCTGCCGCTCGCGAAGATCGCCGCGCGTGCGATGGTCGGCCAGACGCTGGCGCAGCAGGGCGTGACGAAGGAAATCGATCCGCCGTACTTCAGCGTGAAGGAAGCGGTGTTCCCGTTCGTCAAGTTCCCGACCGTCGACCCGGTGCTCGGACCTGAAATGCGTTCGACCGGCGAGGTGATGGGTGTGGGCCAGACCTTCGGTGAGGCGCTGTTCAAGTCGCAGCTTGCCGCAGGTTCGCGTTTGCCGGAGTCGGGCACGGTGCTGCTGACCGTGATGGACGCCGACAAGCCGAAGGCCGTCGAAGTCGCGCGCATGCTGCACGAACTCGGCTATCCGATCGTCGCGACCAAGGGTACGGCTGCCGCAATCGAAGCGGCTGGCGTGCCGGTCAAGGTCGTCAACAAGGTGAAAGACGGCCGTCCGCACATCGTGGATATGATCAAGAACGCAGAGATCGCGCTGGTCTTTACGACCGTCGACGAAACCCGCGCGGCGATCGCCGATTCGCGTTCAATCCGCATGAGCGCGCAGGCGAACAAGGTCACGTACTACACGACGATGTCAGGTGCGCGGGCTGCAGTCGAAGGGTTGCGGTATTTGAAGGACCTGGAAGTCTATGATTTACAAGGACTCCATGCTCGCCTAAACTAAGGCTTCGAATACCTGTCCAAGATGTAAGTGCCGCGGTTAAGCGGCGTCCCTCAAGGTACCGGCATGGGCTTTGCCCGGGCTCAGGTGCCAGCGGGGATGCACTTAACCGCGGTGATTTTTTTTACGGCCGTTTTTTTGCCACTAGAGCTGTTTATGAGCACTATTCCATTGACGACGCGTGGCGCCAAGAAGCTGCGCGATGAACTACAGCATCTGAAATCGGTTGAACGTCCGGCGGTCGTCAACTCGATCGCTGAAGCGCGTGCCCAGGGCGACCTGTCGGAAAACGCCGAATACGACGCTGCGAAAGAAAAGCAGGGCTTTATCGAGGGCCGCATTGCGGAAATCGAGTCGAAGCTGGCTGGCGCTCAGATCATCGACCCCGCTGCGGTGGACGCGGACGGCCGCATCGTGTTCGGTGCGACCGTGGAGCTGGAAGACCTGAAATCAGGGGCTTCGGTGAAGTATCAGATTGTCGGCGACGACGAAGCGGACCTCGAGCACGGCCTGATCTCGATCAGTTCGCCGATCGCGCGCGCCCTGATCGGCAAGTCCGAGGGCGACGTGGCGTCGGTGCAGGCGCCCGGCGGCGTGCGCGAGTACGAAATCATCGCCGTCAGCTACGTCTGAAGAGGGCTCAGGTGTCTACCCCGCTGTCTCCCATGCCGCACAGGGTGTTCCGGCTACTGACCGTTATCTGGGTCGGGAGCCTGCTCACCATCGGCTATGCGGTGGCGCCTGTGTTGTTTACTTCGCTTGATCGGGCTGCGGCGGGCGAGGTCGCGGCGCAACTGTTTCGCATCGAAGGCGTGCTTGGCGTGGTGTGCGGCGTGCTGTTGCTTGGGCTCGCCAATGTGCTGATCCGTCGCGGCAACGATGCTTATCGCCGTCTGCGCTGGCTGATCGCCGGGATGGTGGTGTGCGTGCTGCTCGGTTACTTCGCGCTGCAGCCGTTCATGAATGCAATCCGCATGGCTGCGCTGGCGGCCGGCACGGATGTCGCCCATTCGCCGGATGCGATGCGCTTCGGCGTGCTGCATGGCGTGTCGAGCCTGTTTTATCTGATCGAGAGCTTGCTCGCAGTGGCGCTGGTGTGGAAGCTGCCCACCAACGCGACGGCTGGGCTGACCGGGCAAGAAGAAGTCCGGGGCGCAGCGGGTAAGGGCGTTGCCGGTTAGATACCCCTGGTTGGCACCAGTCAATCAATAGTCGATCAACGCAACGCGCGACGCTGCGGGCAGGGCGCCCGCAGCCTCTTCAGCTTTCACGCAGAGATTACTTGACCGACTGGTGCGGACGCTTGGCGCTGGCCTGGCGTTTCTTGGCGCGCTTGATATTGCCGCCTTGCGTAACGCGTTCGTTACCGCGCACCACGACCTTCTTGGGCTTCGGCTTGCGCATCGGGATTTCGGACGGTTTGACCACCGTCACGACGCGCGGGGCGCGGCCTTTACCGGGCTTGGCATCTTCAGCCGCCGCCTGACGGGCGCTCGGAAGTTCGCCACGACGCACGCTCGGCAACTCGCCGCGTTTAGCGCGGGTGGCGGCCGGCTTGGCTGCAGCTTCGGGCTTCCAGATCACCAGCAGCTTGCCGAGGTGCTGGATCGGCGCCGCATTCAGCGTGTCGCAGATCTGTTCGTAGACCGCGAGCCGTTCCTCGCGTTCGTCGCCGAACACCCGGATCTTGATCAGTTGATGGGCGCCCAGGTGGACCTTGATTTCGGCCAGTACGGCGTCGGTCAAGCCCTCGGCGCCGATGAGCACGACCGGTTTGAGCGCATGTGCCTGGGAGCGCAACTCGGCGCGTTGATCGGAAGAGACTTTGAGGGCTGGCATGGAAAGTGGGAGACTCGACTAAAATGGCGGCGCCTGCATTTCCGATCGCTTCGGTCGATCGCGCAGGGCGGCGCGTCAGAACAACAGAGAACGCGGTTGATGGCCCCAAGGGTGAGACCCATGGAGCGGCAGCCGCGCGAATAAAACGCGTATTATCCGCTAAAAGCGCGGCATCACGCAGCAAGAGTTCAACGGTTAATGGCAAAAAACAAATTCAACACCTCGTGGCTGCACGATCACATCAATGATCCGTACGTGAAACTGGCGCAGCGGGAGGGCTATCGCGCCCGCGCTGCCTACAAACTGAAGGAAATCGACGAACAGGACAAGCTGATCCGTCCCGGCCAGGTGATTGTCGATCTCGGCTCGGCGCCCGGCAGCTGGAGCCAGTACGTCCGCAACAAGCTGGCGCAGGGCGCGAAGCGCGATGCGACGCGCGAAGGCGGCATCGACGGCACGATCATCGCGCTCGACCTGCTGCCCATGGAGCCGATTGCCGACGTCATCTTCATTCAGGGTGACTTCCGCGAGGACTCGGTTCTGCACCAGCTGGAAGAATTGGTAGGAGCGCGTCAGGTCGACCTTGTAATTTCCGATATGGCGCCCAACCTGTCGGGAGTGGCGCTGGCGGATGCCGCGCGAATCGAGCATGTCTGCGATCTCGCGCTGGAATTCTCCCAGAATCACCTGAAGCCGGATGGTGCCCTTTTAGTCAAATGCTTTCACGGCAGCGGTTACAGCCAGATTGTCGAGAAGTTCAAGCAGCAGTTTAAGACGGTGGCCGCGCGTAAGCCGAAAGCGTCTCGCGACAAATCGTCCGAAACTTTTATTTTGGGTAAGCATCTGAAACGGCCCGGTTGAATGGGCGCTCCGTAGGCATCCCGCGACATTTTTGAGTCCCGGAATTGTCGGAAAAGCGGCACTGGAACAGCGTTTTGCGCTATTTATGTGGTAGCGAAACGTTATGGCAGGGGTCTGCGGACTGGATTAGAATGCTTTAGTGGTGCCGCAAGGCAAATGTAGGCGCCCGTCTATGAGTGAAGGAGTGGTGCTTTGAACAACAATATGTTTTCGAAGGCAGCAGTGTGGCTGGTTATCGCACTGGTGCTGTTTACGGTGTTCAAGCAGTTCGATAAGCCCCGGGTCCAGGAAGGCGTTTCCTATTCGCAGTTCATGGATGACGCAAAGAACGGCAAGGTCAAGAACGTCATCGTTCAGGGGCGTAACCTCACGGTCACTCCAGCAGACGGCCAGAAGTACCAGATCGTGTCGCCCGGCGACATCTGGATGGTCGGCGACCTGATGAAGTATGGCGTTCAGGTGAGCGGCAAGGCCGATGACGAACCGAACGCGCTTGTGTCCGCGCTGTACTACCTCGGACCAACAATCCTGATTATCGGGTTCTGGTTCTACATGATGAGACAGATGCAGGGAGGCGGGAAAGGGGGTGCGTTCTCGTTCGGCAAGTCCCGTGCACGTCTGATCGATGAGAACAATAACGCAATCAATTTCACTGACGTCGCCGGTTGCGACGAAGCCAAGGAAGAAGTCTCCGAGCTGGTCGACTTCCTGCGCGATCCACAGAAATTCCAGAAGCTAGGCGGGCGGATACCGCGCGGCGTGCTGCTGGTCGGGCCACCGGGAACCGGTAAGACGCTGCTCGCGCGTGCCATCGCCGGCGAAGCCAAGGTGCCGTTCTTCAGCATTTCGGGTTCTGACTTCGTGGAAATGTTCGTCGGTGTCGGCGCGGCTCGTGTGCGTGACATGTTCGAACAGGCCAAGAAGCATGCGCCGTGTATCGTGTTCATCGACGAAATCGACGCGGTCGGCCGTCATCGTGGCGCCGGCATGGGCGGCGGTAACGACGAGCGCGAACAGACGCTGAACCAGATGCTGGTGGAAATGGACGGCTTCGAAGCGAATTCGGGCGTGATCGTGATCGCTGCCACGAACCGTTCGGATGTGCTGGACAAGGCGCTGCTGCGTCCGGGCCGTTTCGACCGCCAGGTGTATGTCGGTCTGCCGGATATCCGCGGTCGCGAACACATCATGAAGGTCCACCTGCGCAAGGTACCTATCTCGAACGACGTCGACGCAGCGGTTATCGCACGCGGCACGCCGGGTTTCTCGGGTGCTGATCTCGCGAATCTCGTGAACGAAGCAGCGCTGTTTGCGGCTCGCCGCGGCAAGCGCATCGTCGAGATGATCGATTTCGAAGACGCGAAGGACAAGATTTTCATGGGTCCGGAGCGCAAGTCGGCCGTGATCCGCGAAGAGTCGAAGCGCGCCACGGCGTACCACGAGTCGGGCCACGCGGTGATCGCCAAGCTGTTGCCGAAGGCAGATCCGGTGCACAAGGTCACCATCATCCCGCGCGGTCGCGCACTGGGTGTGACGTGGCAGTTGCCGGAGCACGACAACGAAACGTATTCGAAGGACTACCTGCTGGATCGTCTGGCGATTCTGTTCGGTGGCCGGGTCGCGGAAGAGTTGTTCCTGAACCTGATCAGCACCGGCGCGTCGGACGACTTCAACAAGGCAACGGCTACGGCCCGCGCCATGGTGGCCCGTTTCGGCATGACCGATGCGCTCGGACCGATGGTCTACGTGGACGACGAGAACGACGCTACGCCGTTTGGCCGCGGTTTCACGCGAACCATTTCGGAAGCGACGCAACAGAAGGTCGACGCGGAAATCCGCCGTGTGCTGGACGAGCAGTACAACCTCGCGAAGCGCCTGCTGGAAGATAACCGGGACAAGGTCGAAGCGATGACTTCCGCCCTGATGGAGTGGGAAACGATCGACGCCGATCAGATCAACGACATCATGGCAGGCCGTCCGCCGCGCGCCCCGAAGAGTTCGCCGCCGTCGGCAACGGACGCTTCCTCGGGTGGCAGCACGGGTAGTGAGGTGAAGCCGGGCAGCGCGACTGCACCGGCCTGATCGAAGCCACGTTCAACTTGCGGGCCGGTGTGATTCCACACCGGCCCGTTTTGCATTCTTCGTTATTCATCCGCCCGATTCGCCCAATTACCCGCTGCATGGTCCGTCACGTGTCGAATACCGCACTACCGTATCTCCCCGAACCTGAGCCGTTGCAATGCGGCCGCTTTACGCTGAGCTTCGAGCGGCCGTTGGTGATGGGCATTCTGAACGTCACACCCGACTCGTTCTCCGATGGCGGCAAGTTCGAAATGCGCGGAGATGCTTTGCGGCAGGCCGAGCGGATGATGCTCGATGGCGCGGATCTGATCGATATCGGCGGCGAATCGACCCGTCCCGGCGCACCGCCGGTGCCGCTCGATGAGGAGCTGGAGCGGGTGATACCGCTCATCGAACAGTTGCACGACGCCCAGGTACCGCTATCGGTCGATACCTACAAGCCCGAGGTGATGCGCCACGCGCTGGCCGCCGGCGCGGACCTGATCAACGACATCTGGGGCTTCCGGAGGCCCGGCGCCATCGACGCCGTGCGCGACAGTCTGTGCGGGCTCTGCGTCATGCATATGCTCGGTGAGCCGCAGACCATGCAGGTGGGTGAACCGGCCTATGAGGACGTCGTCAGCGAGGTGCGGGCGTTTCTCGAGCAACGGGTCGTAGCGTTGATGCAGGCAGGGATCGCAAAACGGCGCATCAGCGTCGACCCCGGATTCGGTTTCGGCAAGGCCGTGGTCGAACACAACTACGCCTTGCTGGCCCACTTGCCGGAGACGGCACCGCGCGGCGAGCCGCCGTTTGCCGCACCGGTTCCCATTCTGGCCGGCATGTCGCGCAAGTCGATGCTGGGCTCGGTCACCGGCCGGGCAGCGTCGGAGCGCGTGGCTGCAAGCGTGGCCGCAGCCATCTGTGCAGCCGAACGCGGGGCTGCGATACTGCGCGTGCACGATGTCGCAGAAACAGTCGATGGATTAAAAGTTTGGGCAGCCATGCGCGACGCAACGCGTCGCAGCTGACCCTTCGAAGAAAGAGGAAAACATAACGATGGCACGTCGCTTTTTCGGTACTGATGGCATTCGGGGCAAGGTCGGCGAGGGCCCGATCACACCAGATTTCGTGTTGAGGCTCGGTTATGCCGCCGGCAAGGTGCTGGCGGGCGGGGATCGCTGGGCCCACACCGGCCAACGCCCGACGGTCCTGATCGGCAAGGACACGCGCGTTTCGGGCTACATGCTCGAAGCCGCACTTGAGTCGGGATTCTCCGCGGCAGGCGTCGACGTGATGCTGGCCGGCCCGATGCCGACACCGGGCATCGCTTACCTGACACGCGCGCTGCGGCTTGCAGCGGGGGTGGTGATCAGCGCGTCGCACAACCCGTACTACGACAACGGGATCAAGTTCTTCTCGGCCCACGGCGACAAGTTGCCCGACGAGGTCGAACTGAAGATCGAAGAGCAACTGGATCAGCCGCTCGCTTGCGCCGCCTCGGAGCAACTGGGCAAGGCGCGCCGTCTCGATGACGCGGCCGGCCGCTATATCGAGTTCTGCAAGAGCACGTTCCCGGCGGCTTTCGACCTGCGCGGCATGAGGCTGGTGGTCGATTGCGCGCACGGGGCTGCGTATGACATCGCGCCGCATGTGTTCCACGAACTTGGGGCCGACGTAATCCCGATCGGCGTGGCGCCGAACGGCTTCAACATCAACGACGGCGTTGGCGCGACCGCTCCGGACGCGTTGGTCCGCGCGGTGAGGGCGAACCATGCCGATCTCGGCATTGCGCTCGACGGTGACGCCGACCGTCTGCAGGTCGTCGACTCGGCCGGCCGCCTCTATAACGGCGACGAGCTGCTGTATGTGCTGGTCAAAGACCGTATCGAGACGGACGGCAAGGTGGAAGGCGCAGTCGGCACCTTGATGACCAATATGGCGGTCGAAGTGGCGTTGCAGCATGCAGGCGTGAAGTTCGTGCGAGCGGCCGTCGGCGACCGCTACGTGCTCGAGCAATTGCGCGAACACGGCTGGCAATTGGGCGCCGAGGGCTCGGGACACATCCTCTCGCTCGATCGTCATTCGACCGGTGACGGAATCGTGTCATCGCTGCTGGTGCTCGCCGCCATGAAGCGTAGCGGCAAGACGCTCGCGCAACTGCTCGAAGGCGTGACGCTGTTCCCGCAGAAGCTGATCAACGTGCGCATGCAACCGGGCGCCGACTGGAAGGCGAGCGACGAGATCCGCCGCGCGATTAGCGCAGCCGAGGCGTCCCTGGACGGACATGGCCGCGTATTGATTCGCGCTTCCGGCACCGAGCCGGTCCTGCGCGTGATGGTCGAGGCCCAGCATGTGAATGACGCGGTCCAGCACGCCGAGACAATTGCCAGCGCGGTCAAGCAGGCTACCGCCTGACGGCTAACCGTTGCGTACCGCCGGGTAGGGACGCGGCCGAGCACGGCGCCGTCCTTACTCGCGGCTTCCATTTTATCCGCCAGCCTTCCAGAACCCCTTCATCCGCACGCAAACGTTGCCGCGGCGTATTTTTCGCCTAATCTCTACACACATGGCGAAAACGTCGTTCAAACAGCTTTCATCTCCCTGATTTTTCTTTCATTTCAGTAACCTTATTGTCACGTGTGATTCACGATACGTCACGTTACTGTCACAAATAGCCCCTATTCTTCGCGGTGTCCTGTAATCCGCTCACACCCTGGAGATCACATGAAATTGATGCAAACCGCGTTCGCTGGCCTGGCTGGCGCGCTCTTCGCGATCGCTGCTCAAGCCGCCGACATCACCGGCGCGGGCAGCACCTTTGCAGCACCCATCTATACGAAGTGGGCTGACGCTTATCAAAAGTCGGGCGGCGGTAAGGTCAACTATCAAGGTATCGGTTCGTCGGGCGGTATCAAGCAGATCATCGCCAAGACGGTCGATTTCGCAGGCTCGGATGCTCCGCTGAAGGACGACGAACTGGCCAAGGACGGCCTGTTCCAGTTCCCGACGGTGGTCGGCGGCGTGGTGCCGGTGGTGAACCTGCCGGGCGTGACCCCGGGCCAACTGACGCTGTCGGGCGAAGTGCTCGGCGACATCTACCTGGGCAAGATCAAGAAGTGGAACGATCCGGCGATCGTTGCACTGAACCCGAAGGCAAAGCTGCCGGATACGGACATCGCGGTGGTTCGCCGTGCTGACGGTTCGGGCACCAGCTTCATCTGGACGAACTACCTGTCGAAGGTCAACGCTGACTGGAAGTCGAAGGTCGGTGAAGGCGCAACGGTCAGCTGGCCGACGGGCACGGGCGGCAAGGGCAACGACGGCGTCGCAGCCTTCGTGCAACGTCTGCCGGGCGCAATCGGTTACGTCGAATGGGCGTACGCGAAGCAAAACAAGATGGTGTTCGTCGACATGAAGAATGCGGCAGGCACCGTGGTTGAGCCGAAGACGGAGACGTTCAAGGCAGCGGCTGCTGGCGCGGACTGGTCGAAGTCGTTCTACCAGATCCTGACGAACGAGCCGGGCAAGGACGCATGGCCGATCGTCGGCGCAACGTTCGTGCTGCTGCACACGACTCAGGACAAGGCACCGCAAGGCACCGAAACGCTGAAGTTCTTCGACTGGGCGTTCAAGAATGGTTCGGGCGCTGCTGACAGCCTCGACTACATCTCGCTGCCGGAATCGGTTGTGACGGAAATCAAGTCGCAGTGGAAGGAAAAAGTGAAGGACGCATCGGGCAAGTCAGTCGCCGAGTAAGCGTCGAACGCGTAGTAACAAGCCGCCCAGCCTCATGTGAGGCTGGGCGGCTGTAGTACTGGTTGCATGGCGTAGTGTCATGCAGCGTATGGTTACAGGTACATAGGTTCCCATGTCCGACATCCCCCTCGTGTCGAGCACGTCCGGCAGCGCGGCGCAGCAGAAAGCGCCCAGTCGCGCCGGCGACGTCATTTTCGGCGGTCTCGCGCGCCTTGCCGCGATCATCACGCTCCTGCTGCTCGGCGGCATCATCCTTTCGCTGATCATCGCCTCATGGCCGTCGATCAAGGAGTTCGGTCTGAGCTTCTTGTGGACCGCCGACTGGGATCCACCCAGCAAGAAATTCGGCGCGCTGGTGCCGATCTACGGCACGATCGCAACCTCGATCATTGCTCTCGTTATTGCGGTGCCAGTCAGCTTCGGCATTGCGCTGTTCCTCACTGAACTCGCGCCTGCATGGCTGCGCCGGCCGCTCGGCATTGCCATCGAACTGCTCGCCGCGATCCCTTCGATCGTCTACGGCATGTGGGGTCTGCTGGTGTTCGCACCGATCTTCGCCACCTGGTTTGAAAAGCCGCTGGGCACCGTGCTCGGCAGCGTGCCGTTCATCGGCGCGTTCTTCCAGGGGCCGCCCATCGGCATCGGCATTTTGTGTGCGGGCGTGATTCTCGCGATCATGATCATTCCGTACATCGCCTCGGTGATGCGCGACGTGTTCGAAGTCACGCCAGTCCTGCTGAAGGAATCGGCATATGGCATCGGCTGCACGACCTGGGAAGTGATGTGGAAGATCGTGCTGCCGTTCACCAAGAGTGGCGTGATCGGCGGCGTGATGCTGGGTCTTGGCCGTGCTCTCGGTGAGACGATGGCCGTCACGTTCGTGATCGGCAACACCAATCTGCTCGACAACGTCTCGCTGTTCTCACCGGGTAACAGTATTACCTCGGCGCTCGCCAACGAATTCGCGGAAGCGGATCCGGGCCTGCATACGTCAGCGTTGATGGAACTGGGTCTGATCCTGTTTGTGATTACCTTCATCGTCCTGGCGATTTCGAAAGTCATGCTGCTTCGCCTCGAGAAAGGGGAGGGCGCAAAATGAGCCAGCCCATCATGAATATGCCGGGTTCGGCGGATCCCGCTGCACTGGAGGCAATGCGCGTCAAGCTGCAGGGTCGCCGCCGCATCAAGAACGCGATTGCGCTCACGCTCTCGCTTGCCGCGATGGCCTTTGGTCTCATCTGGCTTGTCTGGATTCTCTATACGACGCTGCGTCTGGGCGTCGGTGGTCTGTCGATCGAGCTGTTCACGCAGAACACGCCGCCACCGAACACCGATGGTGGTGGCTTGCAGAACGCGATTGTCGGCAGCCTGATGCTGATCGTGCTGGCGACGTTCGTCGGCACACCGATCGGCATTCTGGCCGGCGTCTATCTGGCCGAATACGGTCAGAAGGGCTGGCTTGCCAGCGTGACGCGTTTTATCAACGACATCCTGTTGTCGGCGCCTTCGATCGTCGTGGGCCTGTTCGTCTATGCGCTGGTGGTGGCGAAGCTCGGCCACTTCAGCGGCTGGGCCGGTGTCTTCGCGCTCGCGCTGCTGCAGATTCCGATTGTGATTCGTACCACTGAAAATATGCTGAAGCTGGTGCCGAACGCGCTGCGTGAAGCGGCCTTTGCGCTCGGCACGCCGAAGTGGAAGATGGTGTTGTCGATTACGCTGAAGGCGTCGGTAGCCGGCATTATCACAGGCGTGCTGCTCGGCGTTGCCCGGATTGCCGGTGAAACCGCACCGTTGCTGTTCACCGCGATGTCGAATCAGTTCTTCTCGTGGAACATGAATCAGCCGGTCGCAAACTTGCCGGTCACGATCTATCAGTTTGCGATGAGCGCCTTCCCGCAGTGGCAATCGCTTGCCTGGGCCGGCGTCTTCCTGATCACGCTCGGGGTGCTGGGTTTGAACATCCTCGCGCGTACGATCTTTTCGAAAAAGTAAGGGCGGAGTAATCCGATGAACATGGCAGAAACTCAACTCAACCCGATTGCGCGTCCGACCGCGCCCGCCGGTTTCGACCCCGCCCAGGGCGACAGTGCCCAAGCGTCGGCGCAGCCGAAGATCCAGGTCAACGATCTCAACTTCTTCTACGGCAAGTACCACGCGTTGAAGAACATCAACCTGCGCATTCCCGAAGGCAAGGTGACGGCGTTCATCGGCCCGTCGGGCTGCGGCAAGTCCACGCTGCTGCGCACCTTCAACAAGATGTACGCGCTCTATCCGGAGCAGCGCGCGGAAGGCGAGATCCTGATGGACGGCGAAAACCTGCTGACCACCAAGCGCGATATCTCGCTGCTGCGTGCACGGATCGGCATGGTGTTCCAGAAGCCGACGCCGTTCCCGATGTCGATCTACGACAACATCGCCTTCGGCGTGAAGATGTTCGAAACGCTGCCGCGCTCGGAAATGGATGACCGCGTCGAATGGGCGCTCACCAAGGCAGCGCTGTGGAATGAAGTGAAGGACAAGCTCGGTCAGAGCGGCTACGGCCTCTCGGGTGGCCAGCAGCAGCGTCTGTGCATTGCGCGCGGCATTGCGATCCGTCCGGAAGTGCTGCTGCTCGACGAGCCGTGCTCGGCACTCGACCCGATTTCGACGGGCCGCATCGAAGAACTGATTGCAGAGCTGAAGAGCGACTACACCGTGGTGATCGTTACCCACAACATGCAACAGGCTGCACGGTGTTCGGACTACACTGCCTATATGTACCTCGGCGAGCTGATCGAGTTCGGTGATACCGAAAAGATCTTCATCAAGCCGGTCCGCAAGGAAACCGAGGACTACATCACCGGCCGCTTTGGTTAACCCCGACGAGCACCATTAGGGAGTACGACATGTCCGATAAACACCTCTCCAGCCAGTTCGACGCCGATCTGAATCTCGTTTCGTCGAAGGTTCTCGAAATGGGCGGCCTTGTGGAATCGCAGATCGTCAATGCGATGCACGCGCTCAACAATTTCGACCTGGACATGTGCGAGCAGGTTATCGCCGCCGAAGAGCGTCTGAACAAGATGGAAGTCGATATCGACGAAGAGTGCAGCAACATCATCGCGCGCCGCCAGCCGGCCGCGCGTGACCTGCGCCTGCTGATCGCGATCTCGAAGACCATCACGAATCTCGAGCGCGCCGGCGACGAAGCGGAAAAAATCGCCAAGCGCACCAAGCGTCTGATGGAAGACGGCGCCTCGCGCACCATCAATATCGCCGAGATCAAGCTGTCCGGTGAGATGGCAGTGACGATCCTGCGCCGTGCGCTCGACGCGTTCGCGCGCCTCGATACGGTGGCCGCCGCGCAGATCGTGCGCGACGACAAGGCGATCGACGAAGAATTCCGCGCCTTCGTGCGCAAGCTGATTTCGTACATGACTGAAGATCCGCGTTCGATTTCCGTGGGCCTCGATTTCCTCTTCATCGCCAAGGCGATCGAGCGGATCGGCGACCACGCGAAGAACATCGCTGAATTCATCATCTATATCGTCAAGGGTACCGACGTGCGGCACAAGTCGCGCGACGCGCTCGAACGCGAAGCACTTAGTTAACCCCTGCATAAAGGTCAAGAGGTGCCGATGCCTAGCAGCATTCTCGTCATCGAAGATGAGCCCGCTATTTCCGAGCTGATTTCGGTCAATCTTCAACACGCGGGCCATTGCCCGATCCGCGCCTATAACGCGGAGCAGGCGCAAAACCTGATCAGCGATGTGCTGCCGGACCTCGTCCTGCTCGACTGGATGCTGCCGGGCAAATCGGGCATCGCATTTGCGCGCGATCTGCGCAACAACGAGCGGACCAAACACATCCCGATCATCATGCTGACCGCACGTGGCGATGAACAGGACAAGGTGCTCGGTCTCGAGATCGGCGCGGACGACTATGTCACCAAGCCGTTCTCGCCGAAGGAACTGATGGCGCGTATCAAGGCTGTGCTGCGCCGCCGTGCACCGCAGTTGACCGAGGACGTGGTGGCGATCAACGGACTGAAGCTCGATCCGGCCACGCATCGTGTCGCGGCGCATGCAGAAGGCAGCGAGATCAAGCTCGATCTCGGGCCGACGGAGTTCCGTCTGCTGCACTTCTTCATGACGCATCCGGAGCGCGTGCATAGCCGCACGCAACTGCTCGATCAGGTGTGGGGCGATCACGTGTTCGTCGAAGAGCGCACGGTGGACGTCCACATCAAGCGCCTGCGCGCCGCGCTTAAGCCGGCGGGTTGCGATGCTATGATTGAGACGGTCCGGGGCAGTGGTTACAGGCTTGCGAAAAGCGCCTGATTACGCCTGGCAGGTTTAGCTGCACTTAAGGCCACCTGCGCTAACGCGCCGCGAAATTGCTTCGCGGCGCGCATTGTCTTCTCTTCGATCGCTAGAACATGAACATCATCTGGGCGCGTTCCATTGTCTCGATCGTGCTGCTTGCTGTTCTGTGCGCATTGCTTGGCGTGTTCGTTAACGTCAAGGCGGCACTGATCTTCGCGGTCGTCGTTCTGCTCGCACAGAGCGCTTTTAGCACCTTCCATAAACAGCGTCTGTGGCGCCTGCTCGATGCGCCGGTCTACGGCGAAGTGCCGAGCGCGCCGGGTATCTGGGGCGAAATCTATTACCGGCTGCACAAGCTCGCGAAGCGCTGGCATGCCCAGGTGCGTCAGGTCGAGCAGCAGCATTCGCGTTTCATCCAGGCCATCCAGGCTTCGCCGAACGGCGTTGCCATGCTCGACGATCACGATCAGATCGAGTGGTGTAATGCCATTTCCGAAGTGCATTTCGGCCTCGATGCGAAGCGCGATCTGCGGCAGCACATCACCCACCTCGTGCGTCAGCCGGACTTCGTGCGCTATCTGAACTCGCATCACTACGAGCAGATGCTGATCATGCGCGGGATGGGCGAGAAGCGCCAGAACGTGCTGTCGGTGCAGGTGTTTCCGTACGGCGAGAACCGCAAGCTGGTGTTGTCGCAGGACATCACCGAGCTCGAACGTACCGACGCGATGCGGCGCGATTTCGTGGCCAATGTGTCGCACGAACTGAAGACGCCGCTGACCGTGTTGTCCGGGTTCCTCGAAACGATGCGCGAATTGCCGCTGGGCGAAGCCGAGCGCGCCCGCTACCTTGAACTGATGGAGCAGCAGGCGGCACGTATGCGGCATATCGTCAACGATCTGCTGGTGCTCGCCAAGCTCGAAGGCGACAACAAGCCGCCGAGCGATCAGATGATCGACATGCGTGCCGTGCTACGGCACCTGCGCGACGATGCTCAAAGCCTTTCGAGCGATCACCATTGCATCACCTTCGACGCCGATGAGGGGCTCACCGTGACGGGCGTCGAGACCGAGATTCTGAGCGCGCTTGGCAACCTGGTGACCAATGCGATCCGCTATACGCCGGACGGCGGCAAGATTCACGTGACGTGGCAGTCGAGCGGTGGCAGCGCAGTGTTTTCCGTGACCGATAGCGGGCTTGGGATTCCCGCTGCCGATATTCCCAGGCTCACCGAACGGTTTTACCGCGTCGACCGCAGCCGCTCGCGCGACACGGGTGGCACAGGTTTGGGCCTTGCGATCGTCAAGCACGTGTTGCAACGGCACGATGCGCAGCTCGAAGTGAAGAGCGAAGAGGGGCGCGGCAGCACGTTCACCGTGCGCTTCCCGGTGTTCCGCACGGCGCGGCGGCAACCTGCGCCGGCCTGACCTAGCGTCAGGTGCAGAACTTCCCAAGCAGGCTCATCTGCGCATTACGTGAGGACTTGCCCGGCCTGCGCCGGCGATAGTGTCCATCGCTTTGCATCAGCCATGCGGACTGGTTGTCGCCGAGGAACGCCGACAGACCCTCCGCAATCACGCGGCGTTTCAGGCGGCGGTTGTTGATCGGGAACGCCACTTCCACGCGCCGGAAGAAATTGCGATCCATCCAGTCGGCGCTCGACAGGTAAACCTGTTCCTTGCCGCCATCGTAGAAGTAGAAAATCCGATGGTGCTCGAGGAAGCGCCCGACAATCGAGCGCACCGTGATGTTCTCGGACAGCCCCGGTACGCCCGGCTGCAACGAACACACACCACGCACGATCAGATCGATCTTCACCCCTGCCATCGACGCTTCGTACAGCTCCGCAATAACGGTCGGCTCGAGCAGGGCGTTCATCTTGGCGACAATGCGCGCCTTCTTGCCGGCGCGTGCGTGGTCCGCTTCAGCGCGAATCGCCTCGATGAGCTTCGGATGCAGCGTGAACGGCGATTGCCACAGTTCGTGCAGCTTCAGTTCGCCGCCAATGCCCGTGAGCTGCTGGAACACGTGGTGCACGTCTTCGCAGATCTTCTGGTCGGCCGTCATCAACCCGAAGTCGGTGTACAGACGCGCCGTGCGCGGGTGATAGTTACCCGTGCCGAGGTGGGCATAGCGCTTGAGCGTCATCTTGCCGTTGTGCGACACGCGCCGCACGATCAACATCATCTTCGCGTGACACTTGTGGCCCACGACGCCATACACGACGTGCGCGCCCACGGCTTCGAGCTGCGCGGCCCAGTTGATATTGGTTTCTTCATCGAAGCGCGCGAGCAGTTCCACCACCACCGTGACTTCCTTGCCGTTGCGGGCGGCTTGCATCAGCGCGTCCATTAACGGCGAATCGGTGCCGGTGCGGTAGATGGTCTGCTTGATCGCCATCACGTTAGGATCTTTGGCCGCCTGCAACAGCAGTTCGAGCACGGGCTGGAAGCTTTCGTACGGGTGATGCAGCAGCACATCGCCGTTATCGATTACGTCGAACAGGCTCGCGCTATTGGCGATCTGCGTCGGGATCGACGGAATGTGCGGGACGAATTTCAGATCCGGCCGGTCCACCATCTCCGGCAACTGCATCAGCCGCACCAGATTGACGGGGCCATCCACGAAGTAGCAGTCTTTATCCGAGAGGCCGCTTTCGTCGAGCAGGCGCTGTACCAGATGCGCGGGCGTCTCCGCCGATACTTCGAGGCGCACCGCGTTGCCCAGGTGCCGCGCCGGCAGTTCGCCTTGCAGCGCGACGCGCAGATTGGTGATTTCGTCTTCATCCACGAACAGTTCGCTGTTACGTGTGATGCGAAACTGGTTGCAACTGCGTACCACCAGATTCGGGAACAGTTCGCCCACGAAGCGCTGCAACAACGAGCTGAGCAGCACGAAGCCGTGCGGGTAGCCCGAGAGTTCCTGCGGCATGCGCACGAGCCGCGGCAGCGCGCGCGGCGCCTGCACGATGCCCATCAGTGCCTGGCGTCCAAAGGCGTCCTTGCCTTCGAGTTCGACCACAAAATTCAGACTTTTATTGAGCACGCGCGGGAACGGATGCGCGGGATCGAGTCCGATTGGCGTCAATACGGGCAGTAGTTCGTCGAAGAAGTAATTGCGCGCCCATTCGGTCTGCGCTTCATTCCACGCTTCGGTGCCGTGAAAATAGATGCCTTCCTGTTCGAGCGCGGAGAGCACGGTGTCGTGCAGCATGCGGTACTGGCGATGCACGAGCTTCTGCGCGCGCTCCACCACGAGGTCATAGACGTGCTGCAGCGACATGCCGTCCGGCGACAGTGCGCCCGGGTTGTCGCGCATCTGCTCCTGCAGTCCGGCCATACGGACTTCGAAGAATTCGTCGAGGTTGCTGCTGGTGATGCAGATGAAACGCAGGCGTTCGAGCAAGGGCACGGCGGGATCAGCGGCTTGCGCCAGTACACGCTCATTGAAACCCAGGATGCCCAGTTCGCGATTCAGTAGGGGGTAGCGGGTGGACATCGGCGGCGAGAATGGAAGCTCGGGAAGAGACGGTGAAAGACGCTCGGAAATTCTCACAGTATGATGAAGCTCTTATGACAGTCGAATTGTCATAAATTTTACGCTCTTCTGTCGTTGTGTCGTAAATATGACGCAGGGAATATGGGACCATACCGCACGCCAATCACCGCCAAGGTTACATCGTGAGGTCCGGTACGCTTAAAATGTCGTCTTTGAACGGCGGGGCTAGCAACAAGATAGCCGCGCTTGCGCGTATGGAGTCCGCTCAATCGATGGTCAACACGCCACAACTTCTCGCTGCCGTCGATCTTGGCTCGAACAGCTTTCGTCTGATCGTGGGCCGGGTCGAAGAAACCGATGCCGGCAGCCAGATCTATCAGGTCGACGCGCTACGCGAGCCCGTGCGGCTCGCCGCGGGCCTGTCGAGCGACAAGATGCTCGACCGCGCCTCGCAGGTGCGTGGCTGGGACGCGCTCAAACGCTTTGGTGAACGGCTGCGCGATTTCCATCCCGATCATGTTCGGGCCGTCGCCACGAATACGCTGCGCATCGCGAAGAACGCGAGTGAATTTCTCGGCGAGGCCCGCGCGGCACTGGGTTTCCCGATCGAAGTGATTGCCGGGCGTGAAGAGGCCCGTCTGATTTACGCCGGCGCCGCGCACTCGGTGCCCGCCAGTCCCGGTAAACGGCTGGTGGTCGATATCGGCGGCGGTTCCACGGAATTCATCATCGGCTCGCACTACACGCCGATCAAGATGGAAAGCCTGTATATCGGCTGCGTGAGCCATAGCCGGACCTTCTTTCCGGCCGGCAACGTCGACGAGTACACGATGCGTCAGGCCGAGCTTGCCGCCGGCCGCGAAATCCAGATCATTTCTCACGAGTACAAGAAAACCGGCTGGGAACAAGCCATTGGTTCGTCGGGCACGGCACGGGCGCTCGCGGAACTGGTGGAAGCGAACGGCTTTAACGACGCGGGCATCACGCATGGCATTTCGCGCGGCGGCCTCGAACGCCTGAAGCGTGCGTTGATCAAGGCTGAGAACGTCAACCGGCTGAAACTGGTGGCGCTGAAAGCGGACCGGATTCCGGTGCTGGCGGGCGGCCTGTCGATCATGCTGGCCGTGTTCGACGAACTGGGTGTCGATTACGTCGACACCACCGACGGCGCCTTGCGTCTCGGCGTGCTGTACGACCTGCTGGGGCGTTCGCAGCACGAAGATATGCGCACGGTCACCGTGGAAGGCTTCATGCGCCGCTACGGCGTGGATCGCGCGCAAGCAGGGCGCATCGGCGATCTGGCGGTGAGCTTCTACGATCAGTTCGACGAGCCGGATGGCGAACGTCGCGCCGAGAACCGCATGTTCCTGAGTTGGGCGGCGTCGCTGCACGAGATCGGGCTGTCCATCTCGCACAGCGCGTATCACAAGCACTCGGCCTATATCGCCAGCAACGCGGACATGCCGGGCTTTTCGCGCACTGATCAGGCGCGTCTCGCGGCGCTCGTGCTGGGCCATGCGGGCAAGCTCGGCAAACTGTCGCAAACGCGTGAGGTGGAGTGGCCGCTGCTGTTCTGTCTGCGTCTCGCTGCGCTGTTGTGCCGGCGCCGTGCGGATGTCGGTTTGCCGGGTATTGCCGTAAGTCGCGTGAACAATGGCTACGAAGTGCGTTTGCCGAAGGAATGGGTGGCGAACAACCCGCTCACTGACTACAGCATGATTCAGGAAGCCGCGGAATGGGAGAAGGTGGGCATCCCGTATCGCGTCGTTTATACGGACGACTGACGATACGTCGATCGCGCCCCGCTGGCTACACCTATACGCAGCAGCAATGTTTAAAACAAAACAGCCCGGCAGAGCCAATCTGCCGGGCTGTTTTGCATTCGCACCTGCGAAGAAGTGTGGCGTCGCTTCGCTCACCCCGGCAATGCATCGCCCAGGAAGTGACGTGCATAGCGTTCATTGATTTCAGACAGGCGCAGCAGCGTCAGAAAATCGGCCGTGTTGAAGTCAGGATCCCAGGCCGGCGCGCCGCAAATTTTTGCGCCAACTCGCAGATAACCTTTGACGAGCGGCGGTGGCGCAACGTTCGCGCCGGTTTGCAACTCTTCGACGGGTAGCGGCGTGTGCGGAAAGGCCCGGTATTCCTGCGACGTCATCGCGTTGTCGCGCAGCGCGCAGTACAGGTTCGCCGCGTAGTGGCCGCCGTCGGCCATCGACACGCTTGCGCAGCCAAGCATCGTTTCGTAGCCGTTGTGCATCATGTACGCTGCGAGACCGCCCCACAACGACATGATCACCGCGCCGCTGCGGTAGTCCGGGTGCACGCATGAACGGCCCACTTCGACCATCTTCGGCCGTAGGTGAGTGAGACGCGAAACATCGAACTCGCTTTCGGCATACAGGCGGCCGATGCGCGCGGCCTGATGCGGTGGCAACGCGCGATAGGTGCCGACCACTTTCAGCGTATCGAGATCGCGCACCAGCAGGTGATCGCAGTAGTGATCGAATGCGTCGACATCAAGGCCTGCAGGGCCCGTCAGACGGGCGCCCATTTCGTCGGCGAAAACCCGGTAACGCAGATGCTGGGCTTCGCGCAGTTCTTCTTCGGTCCGCGCCCAGGCTACTTGCAGCCGGTGTTGCGCGGTAACCGTTTCCTCGGCACGCGGCAGACGGCGACGCGTCTCGAGATTCGAAGCGAATGGCAGGGAGGACGTCGGCAGATCTTGCATGTGGCGTTCCTGGTCGAAAAAGGAGAAATTCGCTTTTTCGCCAATGTAGTAACGCCCGATGACGCTCGCATGGCAATGTTGTGACCGTTAGATGTCGGTCCGTAAGCTAAACGGCGTTTTTGAACCGCAAGCTTTTACGGTCGGTTACAGCAGATCCGGGCTGATGGCGGCGCGCAGCACGACCTGCTCGTCGCCGTCGCGCTCCCGGTTTGCAAGCCACCATACGCCAGCTTTCTTGAGCGGCCAGCTCGATTCGCTGTTGTTCGCAAGCAACTGTGCAGCGACGTGACCGAGCGTGGGCTGATGGCCGACGATCACTACCGTCGATGCGATGCCTGCTGGCCAGCCGGCGGCGGTCAGCACGTCAGCGGCGCTGGCGCCGGGCGCGAGTTCGCGCACCACGCGGTATTGGTCGGTGAGGCTCTCGACCGTCTGGATGGTGCGCGCCGCCGGACTCGAGAGAATCATGGCGTCCTCGTCGAGCCGCGCGCGCAGCCACTTCGCCACGGCTTGCGCCTGCTTGCGGCCGCGCACGGTCAACTGGCGGGCGAGGTCGGTCGGCGCGATCTCTTCGGCCTCGGCATGGCGCCAGAGGATCAGGTTCATGGCTGTCTCCTTTATCGACCGGAGCGGCGCTTTGGCGCGCTTCGGGTCCCATGCAGAGCTCTTGCTCCGGTCCCATGCAAGATGGGTGCGGACTTTCGAGCGACGCAGTGTTGTACCACTGTCGCATGGCTGCGTGCGTGACAGCAAGGTGGTTTGCTAAAGGGCGTGCAGCGGAGGGGATGTTCAGCCAGTTCAGGTGGTGTTGCCACACGCTGTGTGACATGGAGCGGCTTTCTGCGCCTGTTGTGGCGGATCTGGATCTGGGAGGCGTCGCCGCGAATGGACGGCAGCAGCCACAGCATGCGCGCGCCCGAGCGCGGTCGTGTGTGTGAAGGGTCGCTATCGGCTCGAGCTGTAAAGCTGCGGCTGATTGGGCTCGATTCAGGCTACGGTCAGCTTCACCACGCAGCACATCACGAGCACTAGCAGGGCATACGTAACGGCGATATCGAACGGATAGCGCATGGCTTGATCCCGTGGAATTTGGTCAGCAGTCATCTTAGATAGACGATTCAGCGAGCACCGTTATCAAGCCAACAGTTCGCCAAAAGACAAGTCGCGTTTCGCGAGGCGTCGTTTGCACGATGGACAAACCAGTGGGCAGATCAGGACGTCCGCGGATGCGGCACGCATGTTGTGGAGATATTGAGCAACGCGGACGGGTCGTTGGCCGCTTCGGCCCGCCGGTGTTTCGCCTCGAATGCATCGAGCTGGCGAAGCAGACGATCCAATGCGTACAACTGAGAGCGCGTCAGATGGGCGGCATCCAGAAGCTTGTTGAGCCGGGTACGCCAGTAACGCGACGACAGGATCGGTCCGCCTCGGCCCTCGGCCAGGCTGGCCGGCATCACCGACGCAATATGTGCGATCTCCTGATCCAGGAACATCAGTTTCTGCGCGCCCTTGGGTTGAAGCTTGGCATGTGGCGTGTTTTTTAGCATCCGATATCCATCCGCGACGGGCTAATGGACGGTTGCGGCGACTTCCAGTGACGGGCGCCGGACCGGAGTTCCAATGCTATGACGGCGTGACGAAAGACACTGTCAACAATGGTCAGGCGCTATCCCAGTATTGGAATGTTTTTGACAACAGTGTTTTCATCGCATAGGTATTTACCCTAGTCATGGTTAACCATAAAATGTTGTCATACGTCGAACACCGTGGTCGGTGTCGCGACAGATAAGACAATTTCTGGAGGTAGTCGTCATGAAGTCGCTGATCGAAGCTGCTGTTATCGCCGCCCTGATCGCTGCACCGCTTGCAGCATTTGCGCAATCGAGCCAACCGTTGACGCGCGCGGAAGTGCGCGCCCAACTCGTGGAGCTGGAGAAGGCCGGCTATAACCCGCGCGACTGGATGAACTACCCCGAGAACATTCAAGCCGCCGAAGCTCGTGTTGCCGCCGAAAAGGCCGACGCGAGCGGCTATGGCGTCGGCAGCAACGGCTCGTCGCAAGCAGGTCATTAAGGTCGTCAGGCGCGGTAGCGAAATGCTGCCTTGGCGAGCGGTTTGAGCATGTGTTGTATGGCTGTGCGGTCGTTGAGTCGTACGTAGGGTGACCCGAAAGGGCGCCTGTGCGGCGCACAGATTGTTGTGGGTGTTAGCTGTGCAGTGATTGAACGCCGCTGCAGTTGAACGCAGCATCTGACATGAGGCCGCTATGGACGCGACTGTTTTGGCCACCGCTATTGGATTTTTGGTCTTGTTGATTGCGGTGGTTTTCGCCATTGGTCACTACCGGCGCGAGCGTGTGCGCAAGCGCGTGATCGGCGAGATGCAGCGTCGGCGGCTTTACGAGTTCAGTCGACCCAGGCATTGACGCTTGGCGCGGATCATCCGCGCCAAACGCGTTTGTCCTTGTGAGGCGTCCTGCATCACAAGCTTTGCTTCGATGTTAGTGCATCCGACGTATCCCAGGACGTCGCTGCCAGGCTCCAATAATCAAGACAGCGACGGCCGCATTGGACGCCGGGTGCCTGCATCGTTGCTGCCGACGCAATGCCCTACGTCAAACGTAGCCCGGTTGGCGATGCGGCGGCCGGCGATGCCGATGATGTCGCGGCGGTGGCACCTGACGACAACGACGCACCAGATGACCGCGATACCAGACGTGCTTGCAGACGACTCGTGGACGCGCCTCGGCAGTGACAGGTGCGAACGCTGCGACGAACGTCGCGAGCAGGATGAGCAATACGAATTTGCGCACGGATCGATCCTTTAAGCAGAGTCAGGGTATTCGTCAGCGAGCAGAGTCAGGGCATTCGTCAGCGGCGGACAGAAAACATTCTGAACCGTCCATGCCCGATCGAAAAGAAAAAGGGTTACACGCCGAAACGTGTAACCCTTTGATTCCATGGTCGGAGCGATAGGATTCGAACCTACGACCCTCTGATCCCAAATCAGATGCGCTACCAGGCTGCGCTACGCTCCGACGAATCAGAGATTCTATCTGGTCTGACCTATGACCGTCAATCCTGAAATAGAAAAAGCGCAAACGAGAAGCTGAAGGAGCGCGATCAGCGCTTCACCTGACCTACTAGATTCGTCCCATCAGCAGCAGGATGATCACCACGATCAGTACGATACCGAGCAGGCCGGTCGGCCGGTAGCCCCAGCCGCTGCTATACGGCCAGCTTGGCAGGGCGCCAATCAGCAGCAGGATCAGGATGATCAGCAGGATGGTTCCGAGTGTCATGCGATGTCTCCTTGTCAGGCGAGTGCGCGACTGGCGCCAGTTCGTCTGATACGGTGCGTACGTTGCGTAGGGTGGGTCCGGCACGGTTGGGCCGGCTTGACGGGACCGCCGGCATCGCGCTGTCCTTGCGGTGCGAGTCAGCAAGGCCTATGCCCGGCGCTGGGCAACGTTCCCGTTCGCGCGGATCCACCGGGCGCATCCGCGCGTCTCGCACGACGCAGGCACGCCGCTCGATCCACACGGAATCGCCAAACTCATGCGTGCGATAGCGATGCGCCTCCAGCTCATCGGTCACGCCCTGCAGCGTCAGGGTATCGGTGAAGGCGCGCAACAACGCGTAGTGGCTGGTGTCCGGCTCATGCGTACCGGAGACAATCACATCCACCGCATGCAACTGCGTCTGTGGTCCGATTCGTTGCGTGGCGACGCCGTCGCCCGCGTGCACGACGCCGTTGCTGCTCGCCGCGTGTTCAAGCGCCCGCACAACTGTCGTGCCGATAGCGACGACGCGTCCCTTCTGTGCACGCGTCGCAGCGATCAGCGCAGCAGTGGCCGCCGGAATGCGATAGGGTTCGTCGAGCGGCAAGCGCTGATCGAGCGCCGCGTCGCCGGTGGATGACAGGCCCGCTGCGTGCGTCAACGTCGCAAACGGAATGCCGCGCACCTGCAGCGCATCGATGCTGCGCCAGTCGAGCACGAAGCCGGCGGAGGGCGGTTCGAACGCCACTGGCTGTGCGGCGATCGGCGTCCACACATCCCATAACGCCAGCGCCTCGTGCAGATGGGCGTACTGCACCGGCTTGCCTTGTTGTGCCAGCGTCTCCCAGATGTGCGCCGCGTCCGCATGAAACTGCAGCTCCACGAGACGCGGATGATCGAGCATCCGCACGATGGTCGCCTCGAGCTTGCCGAAGCTCAGCCGGTCACCAGGCGCGAGCAGTGGCGGGGCAGCACGTGCTTCGGTCGGCGTGTGAAAATCGCCGCCCCCGAACACCACGGCAGTAAAGCGTTTGACGTCTTGTGGATCGAGCGACGCGCGTCCCGCGAGGCGAATTTCGATCACGGCACCGCTGCGTCGATGGATGCCGTGCAGACTGGCGGGTAGCGTTGCAGCATCGTTCGCGATTACGCAATCGCCCGGGCGCAGCAGTTCCACGAATGCGTGGCGTGGTCGATGCTCGATATGCCCGTGACGGTCGACCACCAGCAGGCGTGCATCGTGAGGACGTTGAACAGGCAGCGTGGCGGCGCGCATCGTCATGCTCGTACTCCTTCAAGGTGGGCCGGATCGCGCAGCGCATGCAATGCCGCTTCGATTGCGTCGGCGAATTCGCGAGCTGCGTCGGCGGGACGCTTCAGGGTCGTGGGGTCGTCGCCGGGCGCAGCGAGGGCATGCAGCGGTGTGTCCATGTCCCCAGGATCGAGCGACAGCACACGCACTTTCTGCGTGGCCAGTTCCTGGTCCCAGATGCGGCTCAGATGACGCAGGCCGGCCTTGCTCGCACCGTATGCGCCCCAGCCCGGATACGGCTCGATTGCCGCATCACTCGAGACGTTCAGCACGACGGCGCCGCCCCGTTCGCGTGCGGCGGCAGTGAGCGAGCCAAGCAGCGCGCGCGTGAGGCGGAACGGCCCGAGCAGATTGGTCGCCAGCGCCGTTTCGAAATCTTCGCACTCCGTATCGGCGAGCAGCGCGAGCGGCACTGGACCGAGCGCGGATGCATTGTTCACCAGCACGTCGACGCCGCCGAGCAGGCCGCTGATCTGCATCGCGAGCGGATAGATGTCATCCTTGTTCGACATATCGCCGACGATACCCGCCACCTTCGGACGTGCCGCAGCCACCTCGGCCACGCGCCGTTGATCGCGAGCCACGAAAGCGACGCGCGCGCCGCGCGTCAGCAGTTCGTCCATCAAAGCGAGGCCGAGCCCCGAGGTCCCGCCGGTCAGAGCGACACGAATGTCTTGCAGATTGTGGGGCGTGTGGATCATGTGAGTTCTCCGGTTCAGGGCGAGACGATCGCTTCACCCGCGCCGTCTCGATGGCCCGATAATAGGAACCCCACGGCGCACGGCCGAGTGCGATGTCCAATTCCTTGTCAGAAAGTCGATACGATGGACGAGACTGCTTTTGAACCCGCTCCCGAGAGCGGGCCCGACAGGTCGAACGCGGCCCAGCATCTGGCGCGCAACCTCGTAGCGTTGCGTCACGCGCGTGCGTTGACCCAGGAAGGGTTGGCGAAGTCGTCGGGAGTGCCGCGTTCGACGGTGGCCAATCTGGAATCGGGCGAAGGCAATCCATCGCTGGCGGTGCTGATGAAGGTGGCCAGTGCGCTTGGCGCGCCGCTCGATGAATTGCTCGCCTCGCCACGTGCCAAGGTCCGCAAATGGTCAGTCGACGATATCTCCGCGCAAAATCGCGGCAACGGTTTGACGATCCGCCCACTGGTCCCGGAGCCTGTGCCGGATGGCATTCTGGAGACGATGGCGTTTGCGCCGGGCGCCTACATGCGTGGCACGCCGCATCTGCCCGGCACGCGCGAGTACTTCACCTGCATGGAAGGGCGGGTCGCGATTTTTGTGGCGGGTGAACGGCACGGACTCGAAACGGGCGATGTGCTCGCGTTTCCTGGCCATGTGCCGCATTCGTATCGCAATGAGGATCCGCAGCGCGACGCGTTAGGGGTATCGATTGTGGTGCTGGCCAAGGCTGGGGTATAGCGCTGCGGCGTCGCGGACAGCGCAATAACCTTCCGTGCCGCGGGGCTTCGTTACCGCGCGGCAAATCGGATCATGCCGACCGAGCGTAGCGCATCTCGCGGCTGTAAAACTGAATGGCCGCGAGGGCGGTAGAGGTCAGCGCGGTGTCGGCGCCGGGTCAGTGCCTGCGGCGCGTCCAGTTGAGCACGTGATGCTCGGACAGCCAGTGATGCATCATGCCTTCACCGTTGTGCTCACGCCGGTAGGTCCGCGATTCGAAAACCGACAAACCTATCAGGACCAGCAGGCCCACCGCGAGCCCGACAAAACCCGCGATCGATTCAGCGTCCATGGCAGCCTCCTTCGTCGATTGCAGCCATGTGTACATAGTAGGTCAGACGGCAAAAAACGGCATATGTCATACGCATAGGCACACGGCGTCGTGATGGCCGATGGCGGCCACTGCCGCAAAAAGACTTTGCAGGTAGACTCTCGGCGCGCTTGCGCTGTTATGTTTCCTTTAGAGAGTCTATGAATCGCGCCCTTTTGATTGTATTTGCTGCAGTAGTCCTGGCGGGCTGCTCGAATGATCCCGCGTCCGGCCACCATGGCTCGCCGCCGAAAGACCCGGCTGATTATCACGGCGTGCCGACCGACGACCGGCCGCCTTCCATGCTGGACACGCCGGATACGGCGCGACCCGCGCAGCCGCCGCAATAAAGGCGAAGCACCGGCGCGGGCACGCCGGCGCTTCTGACCCGCGCAGACTGTTCGCGCGGAGAGCGCGGGCTGCGTACCATTCTAGGGTGCCGGGTGCGCCTGATATGTATGCGCTTGTTTCAAGCGGTAACTGGAATGCGCGAGCGGCTGGCAGAGAATCCGCTACCACTCCGTAGATATCCCCAGACTTGATTCAACCGCGTTCCTGCACGCAAACCCACGGCGAGACCACCACGGCCCAAAGGTCTGGATCGCGCGCGGCGAAATCGGCAGCGGTTTCGCCCGGCATGCGCTCGACGAGGCCCGCTGACAACCACTGCGTTACCTGGGCCGTATCGTCGCTGGCAATCGCCTCGGCGACGCTGACCAGATCGAGGTCCCGCGCGACGTGCAGCAGGATGCCGCGCGCAAAGAAGCGCTCGAGCTCAGGCCAGCCGATTTTCGCGGTTTCCGCGAGCAGCGAGAGGTAAAGCGGACTGTGGGCGGCGTCGTTCGATGTCATCGGATCAGGCGGTGTTAAAAGCGGTGGTTGACAGGCGGCCGCTACTATAAACCATCAGCGAGCGCCCTCCACAGCGAAGGCGCGTTCGGGTACGCTTGCCGTTTTCGGCGAATCGGCGTTGGGCCTTTTCGCTCTAACTTAAGTGGCTCACAAGGTTTTTGGGTCCAGCACGCGCCGGTCGAACGGAACAACTTTTTCATGTCGCTCAATTCTACGACGCCTGCCGCGGGCGTTCACATCGTCGCCGATGCCACGCTCGCACGTGAAGACGTGCAGCGATTGCTCGCCGCCACTCATGGTCCGATTCGGTTCGAAGACTGCGACTTCGAGGGCGCGGATCTGTCGCGGCTCGATTTGCGTAGCGCCGAATTTCATCGCTGCACCATCGTCGAGGCTTCGTTTTTCGGCGCCGCACTGACGCAAAGCCGCTGGTTGCGTTGCCGTGGGCGGCAGGCGGATTTCGCCTCGGCGGACCTCGTCGACGCCGTGTTTCAGTCGAGCGATCTCAACAATACGAGCTGGCGCCGCGCCAAGCTCGCGTCAGTCAACTACACCGGATGCAAACTCACAGGCGCGAACTTCGAGGCCTGCACCGCGCTAGGCCTGACGTTCGTCGAGACGCTGCTGGTCGGCGCGCATCTGCGTGGCCTGTCATTTCGCAAAGCCACGCTGCAAGAACTCGATTTCTCCGATGCCGACCTCGCTGGCGCCGACTTCCGGGAGGCGCGGTTCGAAGGCGGCAGCCTCAGGGACGCGAACCTCAAAGGTGCTCGTTTCGATGGCGCAGACCTGCGCCTCGCCGATCTGAGCGGCGTACGTCTCGTGGACGCGGGACTGTTTCGCGGCGCGACGATTTCCCACCAGCAGGCCGCTGTGCTGGTGACTGAACTGGGGCTGCGCGTCTTGTGATGCGCCGGGTTAGCGGATGACGGCTAGCGAGTGCTTTATCTCGTCGGATTTAACCGATAAAAAATGGCTAAAATGCTCCGCGAGATGCGAATTAATCCAGAATAACTGAAAAGTCGCATTATGCGAATGGCCGCGACCCGCGATTAAATACAACTGGAACGTGCGCCTTCGCACCAAAGACGACCGAAGGCGGGCAAGGGAAATCGGCGCTAGTAATCACCGGAAAAATGCTTTCAGGATTTGACAGTTAAATCGGAACGTGGCTCAATCGTGCAGTGCGGCGTTGCTCCAGAACGCAATGCCAGTAAGGACTTCATGTTGTACGGGCAGGTTTGGTAGTGATCCTCATAAGCCCGTCATTCCGTTTCATTTGAATCGCGTTATTCGAACTATCTCATTAATTTTCGTTCACGGAATGCGTATTCCGTGCGGCGAAGCACATTTTTTGCGAAATTAATCGATTGCATGCCCCTGCCGCCGTTGATAGATTCGGTTTTGGCGCATGGTGAACCGGTCCTTTACCGATATGCGCCGAACCCCCGTTAGCCCGGCCTCGAGCCGGGCTTTTTTTCGTCAGGGGATCAGATGAATTGCATTCGATGATATTTATAGCGGTTCAATTCACGCCAAATGAGAACTCTCGGTTAACGGATATGAGCGTGCTCACACCGCTTTAAGCCGGTCTTAAAGTCATGACCGGAGCACGAATTGTCGCGGAGCGGGGGCGGCGCCGTGTCGTGCAGCGCCGCTTGCGGGTCTCATTCGCGCTTACTGCTTGCAGCGAACCACCATGGAGCGGTTCTTGACGTTTGCACCGAGGATGCCGCCGATCGAGCCACCCGAGGTGGCACCGTTGTCGACATCCTTCGAGATCACGTCGTAGCCATATGAACCGCATACTTCGCCTGCGCGTTTGTAACATTCGGCCCAGCTCTCGCTCGCGTCGCTGCCGCTGCAGTTGATGGCAAAGCCTGTGTCTCCGCTCGGGAGGTAGGTCATTTTGGTGGAGCTGGCGCAGCCGCCAAGGCTCGCGAGCGTCAGCGCAGCAACGCTTGCAGCCACGGCGGCGAGGGCCGTTGCGGATGGGGTCCATCCAGATTTCATCGGAGGCTCCTCATGGAGTGTGGTGACCGATGCGGTGGCTTGCCGCCGCATCGTCGGGTGTCGGAGGGGACATCGCACGGTACCGGAGTGCCGTGCGGACCGCCTATAGACGCAATTAACGTGCCGGAAGCGCACGCGAGGGGTCGATCGAGCGGCCCTGATAGCGCAACTCGAAATGAAGCATGGCGCGATCCGTGTCGCTGTCGCCCATTTCTGCGATTTTCTCGCCCTGGGTCACACTCTGACCTTCCTTCACGAGCAGCACGCGGTTGTGCGCGTAGGCGGTCAGATAATCTGCATTGTGCTTGAGTATCAGCAGGTTGCCGTAGCCGCGCAGGCCATTGCCGGCGTACACCACGGTCCCGGCGGCCGCCGCGACGACTGGCGTGCCTGCGCTGCCGGCGATATCGATGCCCTTCGAGTTCGAGCCGTCGAAGCGACGTACCACCGTGCCGTTGGTCGGCCACACGAGCGAGATCGATGAGGCCGGCGCGGGGGCGGGCGACACGTCGCTGGGCGCGCTGCGCGGTGCTGCTGGTGCCGCTGCACTGCCACGACCGCTGTACGAGCCGCTGCTTGCCGTCGCGGAGGTGATCGGCGCCGAATTGCCGGGCGGCACCACGCGTAGCACCTGACCGACCTCGATGCTGTCCGGATTCGACAGATTGTTCCAGCGCGCGATGCTCTGGACCGATACCCGGTTACTGCGGGCGATCTTCAGCAAAGTATCGCCGCGTTCGACACGATAGAACCCCGGACCGACTGGCGCAGACCCGCACGCGACGAGCACTGCAAGTAACGACACGCAAGCGAGCCGTTTAATTTTTCTTGTTCCCAACATTGGACCTCGCAAAGCGCTGCCGCGCGCCGATCCCTATTGCGCGACAGATGGGCAAAAAAACGACCGATTCTAACGGTTTTGCACCGCAGCACGCGAATTGGGATGGCGCTGCATGAGCGGCACGGCGTGGCGCGGCGTCCAGGCACCGCCCGGCGGCCTGCATTGCTCGCTAGCCGCCGGCAGATGTATGGCGATTCAGCGCAGGGCGCCAACCGTGATGCGCAACGCGGCCGTTTCCGTCTGGCCCGGTTCGAGCCAGCGCAGGCCCAGGCCGTTGTGGATCGCGTCGGGCAGGCCGAGCCACGGCTCGATGCAATAGAAGTCCGACTCCGCGGCTTCCGTCCAGGTCGTGACGGCATACCAGGGCACGGAGCCGGGTCGTTGCAGGTCGATCGTGATCGTGCGGTTCAGGCCTGGCGCGACAACTCTCACGGGTCGCTGAGGCAGGCCATCGAGGCAATGGAAGCGGTCGAGGATAAGCGTCTCGTCGAGCGTGTAGCTCGGTTCGCCCGGTTCAGGCGCGCTGATCGAGCCGTCTGGCTGCTGATAGCAACGCCGGGTATGCGGCAGCTCGAGCACCGTCTCGCTGCGTTGCGTGTGCGGCAGCGAGAAGTAGAAGTGATGGCCGGCGTAGTAGGGCAGCGGTGTAGCGCCGGTATTGACGGTGGTGAGTTCGACGTCGAGTGTGTGGTCGTCCGCGAGCCGGTAGGCGGCCTCGAAGCGGAAGCCGAACGGATAGCCGGCGCGGGTGGCGTCGCTGTCGGCCAGCGTCATGCGCACCGTCGTGCTGTGCGTCGCCGAGGCCGGTTCGACGCTTACGGTGAACGGCAGATCGCGCGCGAAGCCGTGCATCGGCAGATCGCGCACCGTCCCTTCGGCGTCGCGCCAGCGGCCAATCTGGCCGTCGACGCGATGGCGTCCGAGAAACGGAAACAGCAAAGGATTGCCGCCGCGGATTTTCGCAGGCTGGCTCCAGTCGGCCACGTCGGGCCAATGGATCACCTGCTGGCCGTCAATGTGCCACGACAGCAGCCGTCCGCCGGCTTGCGGGGCGATACGAAGCAGCGAGGCGCCATCGGCGATCTCTAGGATGTCCTGATGCTGGAATTGGGCCATGGTGAACGGTTCTGGTTAGGAGCGGTTAATACGAATGACTGCAAGGTTGGCTGCGATGATCACCTGCGCCGATCGACTGGCTCGAACTGCGGCACGCGGTCCGGAGCCGATTTTGCGCCCGTTTGGCCTACGGGGAAACCCTTCCCGGGCAATTACGGGTTCGCACGACCGGTAAGCTTGACGATAATCCGTCCCACTGCCCGGTCATTTAACCTTTCGGGCCGCACGACTTCCGGAGGCCTCATGGATCTCGCAATGGCAATGGGCGTGGCCCTGTTCGGCATGTTTGCCGCCAGCACAGTCTACTTCTTCTACAAGCTCGATCGCTGAACGTTCGCGTCCCGCTTGCTGCCGCGCCGCCCGCTGCGACGCGGATCAATCCCGTTGGTCATCTTGCCCAGGTTCGCAGCACATGCGCGCCAGATGGCTTGCAGAGGCGTAACAACCGTTTCGAGTTGTGACGCAATGCATCAAAATTTCCCCTAACGTCGCTCAAACGCTTGGCGCTGACATAGCGGCCAGGCATAATCGGTGCGCTTCCAGGCGTCGGTTCCACCAGGCCGGCGTGCTGCTCCTTGATTCTTCACTCACTAAAAGGACCGCCGCGTGAGCTTGTCGTTTCTGATTTTTCTGAGCGTGCTGCAGGGCGTCACAGAACTCTTCCCCGTCAGCAGCCTCGGTCACACCCTGCTCGTGCCCGCGCTGTTCGGCATGCATATTGACGAGCATGCGCCGCAGTTGCTGCCGTTCCTCGTTGCGCTGCACCTTGGCACTGCGCTCGCGTTGCTGTGGTACTTCCGCAAGCGCTGGGTCGCGCTGGTCAGCGGCTTTTTCGCGTCGCTCGGCGGCCGCCGCAACGATGACGGCCACATGATGTGGGCGCTGATCATCGGCACGATTCCGGCGGGCATCGTCGGGCTGGTGCTGGAAAAGCGCCTCGAGCTGCTGTTCCACGACTTGCGCATCGTGGCGATCGCGCTGATCGTCAACGGCGGGCTGTTGTGGTTCGGCGACCGTCTGCAACGTGCTCGCGCGCATCAGGCGCCGGAGAAGCTGACATTCCGCCAGGCGTTCTTCGTTGGGCTGGCGCAGATCGGCGCGCTGATCCCGGGGTTTTCGCGCAGCGGTCTGACGATGATTGCCGGCAACGCCGCTGGTCTGACGGCGGAGAAGGCGGCGGAATTTTCGTTCCTGCTTGGCACGCCGATCATTTTTGCCGCCGGCGTGCTCGAACTGCCAAAGTTGTTTCGTGCGCCTGGCCAGCTTGGCGATGCGCTGCTCGGTGGCGTGCTGACCGCGATTGCCGCGTATCTGAGCGTGCGCTTCCTGATGCGTTATTTCGAAGGACGCGGGCGTTTGGCGAGCTTCGGCGTGTACTGCGTGATTGCGGGCATCGTCTGTCTGGGCTGGTTCATGCTGCATACGCAGCCGGTTTGAGTGCGCAGTCGATCTGGCGACTATGCTGGGACTGAACGGATGCTTGCCGCAGCAGCAGCGGTGGGTTGCGCGGCAGCATCGGTTATAATCCGCCCCCTGCGTGCCGGTGGTGCTCGCCGCGCGGTTAAAATTTCAGTTTTGCCTCCCCATAGTTCAACGGATAGAACACGGGTCTTCTAAACCTGAAATCGAGGTTCGATTCCTCGTGGGGGGGCCACCCAGGCAACAAGCGTCGCCAAAGCAGCGCGCTTCACACGCCTCTCAAAGCCCTTTGCCTTACCGCCCCTTCCCCAGGCTCAAGCTCGCGGCGCTGTCGACGTTATCCCGTGTGTCACCCCACACACGGAGGCTCATATGTCTGCAGCAACGCCTGATCTGATCGCACAAAAGGTGCGTATCAACCCGATCGTGATTGTCATCGGCAGCGGGGACACCACACGCTCTTTGCGTTACCGCGGCAAGCACACGCTTCATGCGGTGCTGGGGTTTTTGCGCAGCCAGCGCGAATCTCGCGCATTGGTGTACAGCCACAAGACGGATGGACAGATGCTATGGATCGACGTCCAGACCGGCGCATTCTGCAACCTGCATTAGTTGGTTTGCGCGGCGTGCGCCGGCGGGGTCATTTCACCCGCTGGCGCAGCGCGTGGACGGACGGCGCAGAGAAGGGCTTTGATGTTGCCACTGCGTACGGAGTCGTGACGCTCGACGCCTTGTTGTCGGCGATGCCGGCTGTCATAGTAGACCGTTCGACATCTACGCGACGGTGTGCCACATGAACTCCACAGACGTCCATTCAGGACCGCCCGGAACCGAACTGGGTGCGCTCTTGCGCCGATGGCGCGCCGTGCGCGACAAAAGCCAACTGGATCTGTCGCTCGACTCGGGCGTGTCGCAACGTCACATCAGCTTCATCGAAGTCGGGCGCAGCGTCCCCAGCCGGCAGATGCTGATGAATATCGCACAGGCGCTGGACGTTCCGCTGCGCGAGCGCAATACGTTGCTGCTGGCCGCAGGCTACGCGCCGGTATATCCGGACGATCCGCTGAACGCACTCGAAACGCAGAGCGTGAAGAATGCGATTCAACGCATGTTGCGCCAGCACGAACCGTATCCGGCGGTCGTGATGGACCGCTACTGGAATGTGGTGATGACCAATGATTTCGCGCCGCGCTTTTTCAACTGCTTCATCGACATGTCCGCACGCAAGGAACCGCGCAACCTTCTGCATCTGATGTTCGATCCGGACGGCATGCGGCCATTTATCGACAAATGGGAGGACGTGGCAAAGAGTCTGATCCAGCGCGTTTACCGGGAGTCCGTAGGACGCGTGATCGATGAACAAACCCAGGCGCTTCTCGCTACGCTAATGGCCTATCCAGGGACGAAGTCCGACTGGAAATCGCCTGTGGCGCTCAGCGCGGTTCCCGTCAATCCTGCGATGCCGGTGATACCGCTCAGTTTTCTGAAGGACGGTAAGCCGCTCAATTACTTCTCGATGATCACCACGGTTGGGACGCCGCAGAGCGTCGCCATGCAGGAGTTGCGTATCGAAAGCATGTTTCCCGCCGATGAGGCGACCGAGCAGTCGCACGCTCAACTGGTTGGCCACGCGTCAGCGTACTGAAAGGCACGGTCGACGAGGACTCATTGGAACCGGGCGTGGTTGCGCGAAAAGGTTCGTAGAACGAAGCTCAGGTGGATCGCTCGCGGACGATATCGCGATGCGTCAGATAAAGGCGCAGGTCAAACTCGGTCTGGTGATAGCCCGGCTGCATGAACTCGCAAAGCCGGTAAAACGCCTTGTTGTGGTCGCTTTCCTTCAGATGCGCAAGTTCGTGCACGACGATCATCTGCAGGAACTCGGGCGCGCCATCCTTGAAGAGCGACGCAATGCGGATCTCTTTCTTTGCTTTGAGCTTGCCGCCTTGAACCCGTGAGATGGTTGTGTGCAGTCCCAAAGCGTGTCGCAGAACATCGAGCTTGCTGTCGTAGAGGACCTTGTCGATCGGCGGCCCGTTGCGCACGAATTCACGCTTGAGTTCCGCGACGTACTCGTAGAGCGCGCGGTCGGTTTGCACCGGATGCCTGCTTGGATATTTGTCGGCGAGGTAGGCGGCCAGTTTCTCTTCCGCGATCAACCGGCGAACCTTGTCCTGTAGTGCGGCCGGGTAGGCGCTCAGGTATTTCAGATGCTGCATGACGAGGCGAGCAGGTCGGATGGAGGCATGGGCCGTATTGTACCGATGGCCCGCTCGCGCGCGGTTTGGCCTCCGTTTCCGCCAGCCGGTCGTCGTTCATTGTTCATGGCCGCAAGCACACACCTTAGGCGGCCCCCTGAGCGTGTTCCTGACGACCCGTCGCCAGCGCCGCCGCCCGGCATTCCTCGATCAGATCGCGGAACGTGTTCGCATTGCGCGCGTTGGCGGCTGCAGTGGTATCCGGATCGTTCTCCGATAACCCGCCGAGACCGACAATCACCGTAGCCGGCACGGGTTGATTGCGTATACGGCGCAGCAGGTTGCGCAAATACGGCGGCGACTCGGCCGCGTCGAGCGAAACGATGCAGATGATGGTCGCAGCGTCACCTTCCTGCGGGCTTCGCACTTCGCCGCGCGCCCCGCGGAATTGCTCATAGGTCGTGGCGATCGTGGTGATGTTTTGCCGTCCCAGCAGTTGCACGGCAATTGCCGCGGCCACTTCGTCGAACGCGCCGCGTCCCGAGATGCACAGCACCACGGCGTCGTCCACAGTACCCAGCGCGTCCGCGCCTTCCGGACCGCCGCCATAGTGCGGTTCGGTGCGGCCGTGAGCATGCGCGGCGTCATCGGCGACGTCAGGCGCCGGGATCCCGTCTGGCAGACCTTCGACCGTTTCGAGGTTCTCGATGATGTCGACCACCGCTTCGTTAAAGCGCACCAGTTGCTCCGCCGTCAGCACGCCGCGTAGCGCATCGTTGCGTGCAAGTCTCAGCCCTTCGAGCGCGACCTGATCGTAGTAATCGACTACCGACATCTCACCGAGCAACCGGTCTGCCTGCACAATGGCCTCGTGCGGATCGTCCGCCAGCAGCCGTTGATAGAAAGTCTGCGCCGGAGTCAGGGCCGGCTGGTCGCCGAGCAGGATCGTCAGGAAGTTGAGCCGGTCCGCATAGCGCCCCAGCGTGACGAGGCACAACGTGAGCGGCGTCGATAGCACGAGACCCACGGGCCCCCACAGCCAGCTCCAGAAGATCGCGGCCACTACGACTGCGAGCGGCGAGAGGCCGGAGCGTCGTCCATACAGATACGGCTCCGCCACCTGACCGGCCACCAGATCGACCACCACGAACAGCACCAGGGTCCACACGGCCATGGTCCACTGCGGCTGAATGGCTGCAGCAAGACACACCGCCAGCAACGCGGCAATCCAGATGCCGATATACGGCACGAAGCGCAGCAGCGCGGCGACGACTCCGAACAGCAGCGCACCCGGCACACCGATGCCCGCGAGACCGACGGCGAGCACGCCCCCTACGCTGAGATTCAGGCCCAGTTGCGCAACGAAGTAGCGGCTCAGGCGGCTCGCCGCGTCGTTGATCGCGGTGGTGGTGCGGTGCAGGTCGCGCGAGCCGAACAGGCTGATCAGACGGTCGCGCAGATCCTCGCGCTGCAGCAGGATAAAGATGGTGACCACCAGCACGATGAAGGTGGTCTCGAGTGGCGCGATAGCTGGCGAAAACGCCCGTTGGGCCAGTTGCATCGGCGTGAGCGCGGGCTCGTGAACCTCGACGGGCATGGGTGCCTGAGGCGCGTTGCGGCTGGCTTTGCCATAACCACGCGGTGCCGCGGGACGCGACGGCGCGACCCGTTGCAGCGTCAGCGCAGCCCGGCCGAGCAGGACATCGGCGCGGCCGACGGTCTTCTCCTGCACCGTCTCGATCTTTTGCTCGATGGCCACCTGATATTGCGGCAGATCAGCCGCCAACTGGACGATCTGCGATGTGATCAGCGCACCCGCACCGAGCACGATGGCCAGCGCGAAGAACACCGCGATGAAGATCGACGGCAACTGACCCATGTGCAGACGCCGCAGCGACGCCACCAGCGGGGCCAGCAGAAAGCTGAGCAGCACTGAGAGCGTGATCGGAATCAGAACTGCGCGGCCGAAATACAGCCCGCATACCACCACAACACCGGTAATCACCGAGGCGAGGCCGTGCAGGCTGGGCGAGCCCGGCGGGTACACGCGGTTTGGCCGTCCGGGGGGCGGCAACGAAATCTTCATTTTGGCGACATTCGGGTTGACGGGAAGCTTAACGGCTTCCTCAGGGATTTGAGGATACAACTGCGGAGCATAGCAATCCACACGCCCGAGGGGCAGCTTCAGGTGATGGGGCCACCTTGTGCGTTGTCGCATCAAGTGTGCTTTGACGTGGCCAGTTCGGGCTTTTGCGTTACAATGCTGGCATATACCTGTAATTTGAGCGTGCCATGAAACCTCATCCGCATACGTCTGAACAGCGTCACAAGAGCCCGAGCGTCTGCATCAACGCGGCGATCCGCCGGGCGGCGCGGCGCATGGGGCAAATCTACGACGATGCCTTCGAGGCATGCGGCCTTCGCGCAACGCAGTACTCGCTGCTGGTGCAGATCGATCGCGTCGGCACGCCCACCATGCGTGTGCTGGCCGAGCATCTCGTGATGGACCTGTCGGCGCTGGGCCACACGCTAAAACCGTTGATCCGGGATGGTCTGGTGGAACTGGTGGTAGACGAACTAGACCGCCGCAGCCGCCGCGTTCATCTGACGAAAGACGGCCGCATCAAACTGGAAGAGGCGCGGGCAATCTGGAAGAAAGTTCAGCTCAGCTTCGATGATGCCTTCGGCAAGGACGGTGCAGCGCAACTCCGGTCAACCCTCGATCTGATCGCGTCGCCGGATTTTTCGGAGCGCATGACAACCGTGTTCCATTCAATTTCGTAAACAGTTGCGCGCTTTGCGCCGATGCTGAACTTCAGACGGCGAGCCGCAGAAACCGCGATGCATCCCACAGGTGGTCGAAATGCAAAACAGGTTGCTGGTCTTGCTGTGCGTGTCTGTGCCGTCGTTCATGATCAACCTGGACTCCAACATCGTTGCGGTCTCGCTGTCTTCGATAGCACGGTCATTGCATGCGGATTTCACGGCTATCGAGTGGGTGATCAGCGCCTACACCCTTGCTTTTGCCACGCTGGTCATGCCGGCCGGGGCGCTCGCCGATCGCTTCGGTCGTAAGCGGATGCTGGTGATCGGGCTGACCGTTTTTACGGTGGCTTCCGGCATCTGCGGTGCCGCGAATTCGACGACGCTGCTCAACTACGCCCGCGCCTTGCAGGGCGTTGGCGCGGCGCTCCAGTTGAGCGCCGCACTGGCGATCCTGTCGCATAGTTTTCAGGGCAAGGAGCGCGCCAGCGCGTTTGCATTCTGGGGTTCGGTGATTGGCGTGGCCATCATGCTCGGCCCGGTGGCGGGCGGCCTGATCACGCAATACTTTGGCTGGCAGTGGGCCTTCTACGTGAACCTGCCGGTTGGCATCGCGATGATCGCGTTGACGCTGTATGCGGTGACGGAGTCGAAAGACCCGCATGCCATGCGCGTCGACACGGCTGGTGTTCTGACGTTTAGCGGATTTCTGGGGCTGCTTACGCTGGCGCTGATCTCGGGCAATCGTGCAGGATGGCTAAGCAGGCCGGTCCTCGTCGAACTGGGTGTTGCCGTCGCGATGCTGATTGCCTTTCTGGTGGTGGAGTCGGTGCAAACCAGGCCCATGGTCGATCTGAAGTATCTTGCGCGCCGCACGTATCTCGGAGCGAACATTGCGGGCGTCTCCTATGCCGTCGCTTTTCTGACGATGCTCACGTATCTGCCGTTTTTCTTTCAGAGCGCGCTCGGCTACGCGCCGCTGATCGCCGGGCTATTGATGCTGCCGCTTGCTGTGCCGTTGTTTGTCGTCCCGCGCCTGGTTGCGCTGTATCTGGACCATCGCCTGTCCGGACGTACGCTGCTCGTGATCGGCCTCGCTTGTGTGGGTGTTGGTCTCCTGCTCACGGCACTCAGAATCACGCTCTTTCACTATCCGGCGATCTTCGAAAGCATGCTGATCGCGTCAATGGGGGCGGGTATTCTGAACGGACAGATCGCCAAAGTGGGCATGACCGTCATTCCTGTTGAGCGCGCGGGGATGGCCTCAGGCGTCTCCGGGACGATGCGCTTTAGCGGCATCGTGGTTGGCTTTGCGGCGCTGGGCGCCATTCTGTTCGCGCGGATCGGCGCAAGCGTCGGCGAAGCGTTGCCTGACGTCGCTGCATCTGACCGGCTGGCGATCACGCATGCGATCGCAGACGGTAATCTCGCGTCGGCCACGGCGCTCATTCATGCGCAGGGCGGAGCGGCATCCGTTGCACAGCATAGTTTGGGCTTCGGCTACGAAGGCGTGCTGCTGGCTGCCAGTCTTGTTGCGCTGGGCGCAGCGGTGTTGTGCTGGTGGCTTGTGAGCGCGCAGGAAACTGCGCCGCACGAAGCTGCGACGGAGCAGGTGCTGGAGTTGTCGGTGGACTGATCGATGGAGTGGATTAATTCGCTCGCCGTGCCTACGGCGTACCGTTTTTGCAGTAGGTCAGGAAACCGGGGCGCTCGCTCAGCCGCTCGAAATAGTCGGTCACGGCAGGAAAATCCGGATGATCGAGCGGGGTGCTGAACCAGCGGTTCAGTGAGAGACCAATCGGGATATCCGCGAGCGAAAAATCGCGTCCGGCGATGAACGCTCCCGTCGCTTCCAACTGCCGGTTCACGATGCCGATATGTCTCGTCCAATTCTGCGACGACGCTTCGATCGCTTCTGCGTCCTGATGCGCGGGCGACTTTCTGACCAACGCCAGGAAGGCATAACTCCATGCCCGGTTTAGCTCGGCACTTTGCCAGTCGATCCATTGGTCGACGCGCGCCCGCGCTTGCGGTTCAGCGGGATAGAGTTGCACGCCGCCATAGCGCGAGGCCAGGTAGCGAATGATCGTATTCGATTCCCACAGCACAAAGCCGTCGTCCTTGATAACCGGCACCATTGAATTGGGGTTGAGCGCCTGAAACTCGGCCGTTTCGGTGGACCTGAAGCCGGCTCCCCAGTCTTCCTGTTCAAAAGGCAATTGCAACTCCGCACAGGTCCAAAGTACCTTGCGGACGTTGATCGACGTGACTTTCCCGAGTATTTGCAGCATGCGCACTCCAGATGGTGGCGGGCTGCGACATTCTAGGGGAGCGCAGTGGGAGAGGACAGATACAGTTTGGGAGGATGCAGGCGGCACATCTGGGACGCCGTGAAGCTGAAGAGAGGGCGGAGGATCAACGGTTGATCAATCGGTGATCAGCCATTGAGCAGCAGATAACAGCCGCCGATCAGCAACACGAACGATGCCAACAACGTGACCGCACCCATGCGAGTGATGACGCCCGGCCATTGCGCCCGGGGCAGTGCCTCGGCGCTGACAACGCTATGCACCGGCGCGGGGTCACGCCGAACGAAGAACGGCATAAGTGCGATGCAGAAGAGCACCAGGATCACGGAAAAAGCTTTGAGAGCGAACGAGAGTTCCATGGGAGCGGCGGCAGAGTAGGATGCGCGCAAAGATTTGCGCTAAGCCTTGAATCTTAGGAATTCGCCGTGAACGCAACCATGGGACGAGTCTGAAAACACGCGCTGACCCCACTCGGACATGAGCGTCATGCTATCCTTTTCAGGTCCAGATCACGAACCGCTTCGTGACCGCCAGAAGGATCTTTCGAGGAGAACACTCAATGTCGATGCGAACCCGTGCCCTGTTTCACGTCACGTTGGGCGGATTGCTGCTGGCGGCATCCGTCGGCGCATACGCAGCGAATCTCGGCTTCCTTGGCAATACGCCGATCAGCTACATGAAGCAGCGCGACATCGACTCGGTGAAGGCGGCCGTGTTTAGCGCGCTCGATGGCAAGCAGGATGGCGAAGCCGCCACCTGGGTCAACGATGGCACGGGCAACTCCGTACACATCGACGCGACCATCACGCCGCAGAGCACCGCCAAGGACGGCGACCGCACCTGCCGCGACGTAGCCGTCGTGCTGAACGCGAAAGGGCAGTCGATGACGCTACGCCCGCAATTCTGCCGCGCCGGCAGCGGCGCATGGCAACTCCAGAAGAAGCCTTGATGCGTGACGGCTGGAGCGCGGCCATGACGGCGTTGCCGCTCGATGCTGGCGGAGCGCCGCAACTGCGCCGCGGCGTCACAGGATGAGTGCGCGCATTGTTTCGTGCGGCATCGTGCTGCTCGATCCGCATGGACGTGTGCTGCTCGCGCACGCCACCGAAACGTCCCACTGGGATATCCCGAAAGGGCATGGCGAGGAGGGCGAGGCGCCGCACGTCACGGCGCTGCGCGAGATGGTCGAGGAGACCGCCCTTGTGATCGACGCGGGGCGGTTGAAGGATCTCGGCCTCTTCGTCTACCGGCGTGACAAGGATCTGCATCTGTTCGCCGCGCGTGCTCATGACGATGAGCTTGACCTCACGCGCTGCGTTTGCACGTCGATGTTTCCGCGCCGCTCGGACGGCAAGCTGATTCCCGAAATGGATGCATACCGCTGGGCCGCGCCGGACGAAGTGGAACGGTATGCGAGCCGCAGTCTGACGCGGCTGTTTCAGACCACGCTTTCGCTGGCCGAACTGCATCACACGCTGTGATGCGAGGAGCGCTCAGTCGAGCGCGCGATCGTTCGGATGCGCGAACAAGGCACGCATCGCCGCCGACATCGGAAAATTGAGATTGATCCCGTGAGGCGGAATCGGCTGTGTGAACCACACGTTGTAGAGATGCTCCGCCTCGCCCGATGTCTGCATCCGTTCGACCACACCGTTGACCAGTTCCCGCATCGGCGCATCGCCTTTGCGGAACATGCACGCGTAGACCTCATAGCCGAGCGGCGTACCTGTCACCAGGAAGTCGTCAGGATGCGCGTCAGTCGCCTTGAAGCCGTACACAATCGGTTCGTCCATCACAAAGGCCACGGCCCGATCCTGTTTGAGCGCGACAAACGCGTCCGAATGATCTCGCGCGCTGGTGATGCGCATGTTGAGATGCTTCTCGACGTTCAACTCGCGCACGAGCCGTTCGTCGGACGTCCCCGCGGTCGTTACCACCGGTTTGCCGGCCAGATCCGGGAAATCGGTGATGCCGCTGCTGCGCTTCACGAGCATGCGCACCGCGTACTGGAAGAAACTGTCGGAGAAGGCCGCTTCGCTCTCGCGTTCATGCGTGTGCGTGGTCGAACCGCATTCGAGGTCGATCTGGCTGTTTTGCAGCATCGGGATGCGATTCGACGAGGTCACCGCAACTTCGCGTATCTTGAGATCGGGCAGGCCGAGTGTTTTCTTGATCTGCTCGACGATCGCCATCGCGATGCTCTGCGAGTAGCCCACCGTGGTCTGGCCGTCGAAATAGGAGAAGGGGATCGAGGCTTCGCGCACGCCGAGCAGGACGACCCCGTCGTCGTGAACTTTCCTGAGCGTACCGGTGAGTTCCTGCGCCTGCGCGGAGCACGCGAGCCATGCCGTAGCAAGCGCGACCAGCGCGGCGCGCATGTGGGACGGATGGCAGGCTGCAAACATCATCGTTCCTCCCGGAGCGGTGTGGGCACCGTCACCCCAGTTGACCCGGCTCAATTGGTCTAGCTTACGCTGGCTTGCCCCAACTGTCTCGCAGACTCACGATGCGATTGAATACTGGCTTGCCCGGTTTCGAATCGAGGCGGTCGGCGACGAAGTAGCCATGCCGTTCGAACTGATACCGCTGTTCGGGCAGCGCGTCACGCGCACCCGGCTCCAGGTAGGCGTTGACCACCCGCTTCGAATCCGGATTAAGCGCTTCGAGGTAATCGCGGCCGCCTGCGTCCGGCTGCGGTTCCTTGAACAGACGATCGTAGATGCGCACTTCGGCCGGGCAGGCGCCCACGGCGCTGACCCAGTGAATGTTGCCTTTGACCTTGTAGGTGTTCGCGCCTTCAGTGCCGGACTTGCTGTCGGGGAAGTAGTTGCAGTGGACCGCGGTCACGTTGCCGTTCTCATCCTTGTCCGCGCCCGTGCATTCGATCACATAGCCGTAACGCAGACGCACCTTGTTACCGGGGAACAGACGGAAGTAACCCTTGGGCGGCGTTTCGTTGTAGTCGTCACGCTCGATCCACAGTTCGCGCGAGATCGGGAACACGCGCGTGCCGTGTTCCGGATGATGCGGGTGCACCGGCGCATTGCACTCTTCGGTGAGATCTTCGGGGTAGTTGTCGATGATCAGCTTGACCGGGTCGAGCACGGCGGCCGTGCGCGGTGCCTTGTCGTCGAGGTCGTCGCGTAGTGCGCCTTCGAACACGCTCATGTCGATCCACGAATCGACCTTCGTCACGCCGATGCGTTCGCAGAACAACTGGATCGCCTCCGGCGTGAAGCCGCGGCGGCGTACGCCGACTATGGTGGGCATGCGCGGATCGTCCCAGCCGTCCACGTGACCTTCGGTGACGAGTTGCAGCAGCTTGCGCTTGCTGGTGATCGCATACGTCAGGTTCAGGCGCGAGAATTCGATCTGTTGCGGCAGCGGGCGGTTGAAGATGCCGGCTTCGGCGAGCTCGTTCAGAATCCAGTCGTACAGCGGCCGGTGGTCTTCGAACTCCAGCGTGCACAGCGAATGCGTGATGTTTTCCAACGCGTCAGAGATGCAATGCGTGTAGTCGTACATCGGATACACGCACCACTTGTCGCCGGTGCGGTAGTGGTGGGCAAAGCGGATCCGGTAGATGACCGGGTCGCGCATGTTGAAGTTCGGCGACGCCATGTCGATCTTCGCGCGCAGCACGTGTTCGCCTTCCTTGAACTCGCCGGCCTTCATGCGGCGGAACAGATCGAGGTTCTCCTCCACCGAACGTTCGCGGAACGGCGAGGGCGTGCCCACTTCGGTGGCCGAGCCGCGGCTCAGGCGCATTTCTTCGGCCGACTGACTATCCACATAGGCCTTGCCGCGCTGGATCAGCAGTTCGGCAAACTCGTAGAGTTTGTCGTAGTAGTCGCTTGCGTAGTAGAGGTGTTCGTTGCCGTCTTTCTTCCACTCGAAACCGAGCCATTTCACGGCGTCGATGATCGATTCGACGTACTCGACACTTTCCTTTTCCGGATTGGTGTCGTCAAAACGCAGATGGCAAATGCCGCCGTAGCTGCGCGCTACGCCGAAGTTCAGGCAGATGCTTTTAGCGTGGCCGATGTGCAGATAGCCATTCGGTTCCGGCGGGAAACGCGTTTCCACGCGCTGGCCCCACTTGCCGGAGCGGTTGTCTTCGTCAATGGTGTTGCGAATGAAATTGGATGCCGCCGGCGCGTCGTTGCGTTCAGTATTCATGCGAAGAGGAGAAAGTCGGTCGAGGGCGCGCAATGCGCTCACTTATCTGTCAATTCTACCTGACAGCTTCCCTTCCGACAGACCGCATGCGGCTGAGTGCGGCTTCCAGCCAACGTTTCAGGGCTTTTTGCGCGCGGTTGCACGGTGTAACAGGAGGTAAATCGCTTTGTTTTCGCGTGAACGGCGACCTTAGGATGCGACCGTCGCGGCGCCGGACTGGCCGCCTTGCAGGATATGAAACTTGTCTGAAAGGAATTCATGATGAACAAGGCCTTTTACGTCGGGCTGAAACGGCTCGCGGGCGCAGCGGTGCTGGGCGCAGGCTGCGTGGCGGCACTGGTGACGGCCACGCCGGCGCTGGCGAAAAGTGCGGAACCGAAGCCGGTTCTGGACGGCTCGGCTGCAGCGGTTCCCGATCAGTACAGCGCCAGCACTGCGCAGCAGATTTTTGCGCAGGGTGGAAATGCCGTGGACGCTGCGGTTGCGATTGCGTTCACTTTGGCCGTGACCGATCCCGACGCTGGCGGTCTTGGCGGCGGTGGATTCATGACGCTGTACGTAGGTGGCAAACCGTATTTCCTCGATTATCTTGAACGGGCGCCGCAGCGGGCGACGCGCGATATGTACCTCGACGACAAGGGCCATCCGGTTGCAGGCATGAGCACGGTGGGCTTTCGCGCGGTGGCCGTGCCGGGCACGGTTGATGGCTTGTGGGAGGCGCAGCGGCGCTTCGGCAAGCTGAAGTGGAAACAGGTGCTGGCACCGGCGATCCGCTATGCAACGGACGGCTTCAAGGTCGACTCGCGGCTCGCGAAGAGTCGCGCCGACGCCGCGCCGGCGTTTGCCGGCAAGACCGATTTCGACGCCTATTTCGCCAACCTGAAGGCGGGCGTCAATTTTCAGCAGCCCGAACTGGCCCAGACGCTTTCGCGGATTGCCAGTGACGGCGGGCGCGAATTCTATGAAGGTCAGACGGCCGATCTGGTGGTGAAGCAGATGCTTGGCCATGGCCTCCTCGGCAAACAGGATCTGCAGCAGTACAAGGCGGTCTGGCGCGAACCGCTCCGTGCCGACTGGAACGGGTATCAGATTGTCACCGCGCCGCCGCCCAGCTCGGGCGGTGTCGGGCTGATCCAGATGCTCAAGATGAAGGCCGATCTGAAGCAGAACTTCGACGGCCTTGCGCTGAATTCGGCGCCGTATATCCACCTGATCGCACAGATCGAGGACCGGGTGTTTGCCGACCGCGAGCAATACATGGACGATCCCGATGCGACGCCAGTACCGGTCGACAAGCTGCTTGACGATGCTTATCTTGCGCACCGTGCTGGCGAAGTGAGCGCCGATGAGGTGCCGGGCGCGGCGCCCGTGAAACCGGGTCTTGCTGGCGGGACGTTAGAAAAGCCGCAGACGACGCACTTCTCGGTGGTGGACAAATGGGGCAACGCGGTCTCGAACACCTATACGCTGAATGGCTCGTTCGGTTCCGGCGTGGTGGTGGATGGCGGCGGTTTCCTGCTCAACGATCAGATGGACGACTTCATCACCAGGCCCGTTGGCGTGTCGGCGAGCGCCGCGTCGCCAGCTACCGCTAGTGCGCCGTCGGCGGCGAGCGCGAGCATCCCGGCATCCGCTAGCGAGCCCACGGCCGGAAGCGATCCGACGGCCGGAAGCGGGACCGAGACGGCGGACACGGAGCGGCCTGCTACGGTTGCCGACGGTCCGAACACGATCGCGGCCGGCCGTCGGCCCCTGTCGTCGATGACGCCCACCATCCTTTTGAAGGATGGCAAGGTGGCGCTCGTGATCGGCACACCGGGCGGCTCGCGGATCTTCACGACGATTTTCCAGGTGATGACGGATATTTACGACTTCGGCATGTCGCCGGCCGATGCGCAGGCCGCGATGCGCTTCCATCATCAATTGCTGCCGCAAAAGACCATCTACTGGGAGCCGTATCATCCCATTACTGGCGAACTGGCTGACCAGCTAAAGGCCAAGGGCTATACGCTCAGCGGGCAGTCGTTCAACGGCGATGTGCAGTTGATTCGCGTCGAAGGCACGACCCCACAACCGGCGGCGGACCCGCGCGGTGCGGGCGTAGGCGGGGTATTCCAATAGGGCTCGCGGCGGGGGCCGGGCCGTGCGCCCCGCGCGCCGCCCGGCTCTCAGATCACCGCTTGCGCGCGCAACGCTGCAATCCGGTCCTCGTCATAGCCCAGCACCTCGCGCAGGACGGTCTCGGTATGCTCACCGAGCGTGGGCGGGTGTGTCAGCGCCTGCGGTGGCGTGCCGCTCATGTTGATCGGATTGCGCACCAGTTTCACGTTGCCGCCGGACGGATGCGGCAGATCGACCCGCATGCCGCGCGCCACCACCTGCTCGTTCTCGAACACCTCGGCCAGATCGTTGATCGGACCGCATGGAACGCCGGCCGCCTCGAGCGCCGCAATCCATTGCTGCTTGCCGAGCGTGCGGACCATCTCCGCGAGGATCGGCACCAGCGTATCGCGATTGCGCACGCGCGCAGGGTTGGTGGCGAAGCGCTCGTCGTCGGCCAACTCTGCGCGGCCACCGGCTTCGACGAATTTGCGAAATTGCCCGTCGTTGCCGACCGCGACGATGATCCAGCCGTCGCTCGTCTGGAAGGTCTGGTAGGGCACGATGTTCGGATGCGCGTTGCCCCAGCGTGCCGGCGGCTGACCGCTCGCGAGGAAATTCGAGTTCATGTTCGCCAGCATCGCAACCTGTACGTCGAGCAGCGCCATGTCGATGTACTGGCCTTCGCCCGTGCGGTCGCGATGCGTGAGTGCGGTCAGCACGGCAACGGTCGAATACATGCCGGTCATCAGATCGGCGATCGCCACGCCGGCCTTTTGCGGACCGCCGCCCGGCAAGCCGTCGCGCTCGCCGGTGATGCTCATGAAACCGCCGATACCCTGCACGATGAAGTCATAGCCTGCCCGTTGCGCGTACGGACCGGTTTGACCGAAGCCGGTCACGGAGCAGTAGATGAGGTCCGGCTTGATTTCCTTCAGCGACGCGTAGTCGAGGCCGTATTTCTGCAACTGGCCGACCTTGTAGTTTTCCATCACCACGTCGCTCTGCGCGGCCAGTTCGCGAATGATGCGCTGCCCTTCGGGGGTGGCGATATCCACGGTTACCGAGCGCTTGTTGCGATTCGCAGCGAGGTAGTAGGCGGCCTCGTGAGTATCCGCACCGTCCGGCGTTTTGAGGTATGGGGGCCCCCAGTGGCGGGTGTCGTCGCCGACCTCCGGGCGTTCGATCTTGATGACGTCCGCGCCGAAGTCGGCGAGCGTTTGCGCGCACCACGGGCCGGCGAGCACGCGAGTGAGGTCCAGCACGCGGATATGACTGAGAGCGCCCATATTGTGTCGATGTCTCCAGTGTCGGCCGGGGTTGGCGCTTCAGCGCTTGCTCCGGTCCCATGCAAAATTGTTGCGGTTGGCCAGACTGCGAAGCCGATGCGCCCGCAGTGGCGCGCTTTGGTGTCGATGCAATGGCATTGCAGCGTCGATGTCCGGAATCTTAAGCGATTCCCGCGTTCAGGCCCATTCGGCCGAATGGCATAGGTCGAACGACACGCCCCGAAACATAGCGCCCGCTGCCAAAACCTGGCCGAACGGCTAATCCTGCGCTCTGGCGGCGCTGCGCCGCCTCGCGAGGCCGCCGATCCCGTATAATCAGTCGTTTAAGCAACAATCGGTTGGCGCATTCCAGGTGTCTGTCCCGGATGTCGCCAGATCCAGTCAGGACCGTCCCCAGTACGCTATGAAAGCCGCCGAAATCCGCGAGAAATTCCTCAAGTTCTTCGAATCGAAGGGCCATACGATCGTTCGCTCGTCGAGCCTTGTGCCCGGCAACGACCCCACGCTGCTCTTCACCAATTCGGGGATGGTGCAGTTCAAGGACGTGTTCCTCGGCGCGGAATCGCGTCCGTACTCGCGCGCTACAACGGCGCAGCGCAGCGTGCGCGCGGGCGGCAAGCACAACGACCTCGAAAACGTCGGCTACACGGCCCGCCACCACACGTTCTTCGAGATGCTCGGCAACTTCTCGTTTGGCGACTACTTCAAGCGCGACGCAATCCACTACGCGTGGGAACTGCTGACAGGCGTGTACCAGCTGCCCAAAGACAAGCTCTGGGTCACCGTCTATCAGGAAGACGACGAGGCCTATGACATCTGGGCGAAGGAAGTGGGCGTGCCGACCGAGCGGATCATCCGCATTGGCGACAACAAGGGCGCGCGCTACGCGTCGGACAATTTCTGGCAGATGGCCGATGTTGGTCCCTGCGGCCCGTGCTCGGAAATCTTCTATGACCACGGCCCGGAAGTGTGGGGTGGCCCTCCGGGATCACCCGAGGAAGACGGCGACCGCTACATCGAGATCTGGAATCTCGTGTTCATGCAGTTCAGCCGTGACGCGCAAGGCACGCTGACGCCGCTGCCCAAGCAGTGCGTCGACACCGGCATGGGTCTCGAGCGGATCGCAGCCGTCCTGCAGCACGTGCACAGCAACTACGAGATCGACCTGTTCCAGGCGCTCATCAAGGCAGCGGGCCGCGAAACCGGTGTGGCCGATCTCACGAACAACTCGCTGAAGGTGATCGCCGATCACATCCGCGCGTGTTCGTTCCTGATCGTCGACGGCGTGATTCCGGGCAACGAAGGCCGCGGCTACGTGCTGCGCCGTATCGTGCGCCGCGCGATCCGTCACGGCTACAAGCTGGGCAAGAAGGGTTCGTTCTTCAATCGTCTGGTGCCGGATCTGGTCGCGCAGATGGGCGAGGCTTACCCGGAACTGAAGGACGCAGAACAACGCGTGACCGACGTGCTGCGTCAGGAGGAAGAGCGCTTCTTCGAGACCATCGAGCACGGCATGTCGATTCTCGAAAGCGCACTGGCCGATCTGGACGCAAAGGGTGGCAAGACACTCGACGGCGAACTCGCATTCAAGCTGCACGACACCTACGGCTTCCCGCTCGACCTGACGGCAGACGTGTGCCGCGAACGCGAGGTGACGGTAGATGAAGCCGCGTTCGACGAAGCCATGGCCCGCCAGCGTGACCAGGCTCGCGCGGCCGGCAAGTTTAAGATGGCCCAGGGCCTCGAGTATTCGGGCGCAAAAACCACGTTCCACGGCTACGAAGAAATCGTCTTCGACGACGCGAAGGTGATCGCGCTTTACGTGGATGGCGCATCGGTCAAGGAAGCGACTCAGGGCCAGCAGGCGGTGGTCGTGCTGGACCACACGCCGTTCTACGCGGAATCGGGCGGCCAGGTCGGCGACGCAGGCGTGCTGGCCAACGCGAGCGTGCGATTCGCGGTGGTGGACACGCTGAAGGTGCAAGCCGATGTGGTCGGCCATCACGGCACGCTCGAGCAGGGCACGCTGAAGGTTGGCGACGTCGTGAAGGCGGAAATCGACGCCGTGCGGCGCGCACGCACCGAGCGCAACCACTCGGCCACCCACCTGATGCACAAGGCGCTGCGCGAAGTACTGGGTACGCATGTGCAACAGAAGGGTTCACTCGTCGACGCCGACAAGACCCGCTTCGACTTCGCGCACAACGCGCCGATGACGGACGAACAGATCCGTCAGGTCGAAGCCATCGTCAATGCCGAAGTACTGGCGAATGCGCCGGGCATCGTGCGCGTGATGCCGTTCGACGAAGCCGTCAAGGGCGGCGCCATGGCGCTGTTCGGCGAGAAGTACGGCGACGAAGTGCGTGTGCTCGACCTTGGCTTCTCGCGCGAGCTGTGCGGCGGGACGCACGTGCAACGCACTGGAGATATCGGCTTCTTCAAGATCGTGATGGAAGGTGGCGTTGCGGCTGGTATCCGTCGCGTGGAAGCGATCACCGGCGACAACGCGGTGCGCTACGTGCAGGAACTCGACGCTCGCATCAATTCGGCCGCGGCTGCGCTGAAAGCGCAGCCTGCGGAGCTCACGCAACGGATCGTCCAGGTGCAGGATCAGGTGAAGGCGCTGGAGAAGGAACTCGGCGCGCTCAAGTCGAAGATGGCTTCGAGCCAGGGCGACGAACTGGTTAGCCAGGCAATTGAAGTCGCGGGCGTGCACGTGCTGGCCGCGACGCTCGACGGTGCGGACGTCAAGACGCTGCGCGAAACGGTCGACAAGCTGAAGGACAAGCTGAAGAGCGCGGCTATCGTGCTGGCTTCGGTGGAAGGCGGCAAGGTCAGCCTGATCGCTGGCGTGACAGCGGACGCGAGCAAGAAGGTGAAGGCCGGTGAACTCGTCAACTTCGTGGCCCAGCAGGTGGGCGGTAAAGGCGGTGGCCGTCCCGATATGGCCCAGGCGGGCGGCACCGAGCCGGCGAATCTGCCGGCAGCGTTGGCCGGCGTGAAGGGCTGGGTGGAAGCCCAGTTGTAAGCGCTGATTTAAGCCATCCGGAGCAAGCCAGCGGGAGCGCCCGTGTGTGTGGCTGTAGCTCCGAAACAAAAGAGCCGCGAGCGTAAAAACTCGCGGCTCTTTTGTTTTCCGTGCGGTGACGGAGTGGGCGCGGTGCTGTGGACGTAGTCGTAGCCATGACACCAAGCGTTGCAACCCGACCATCGCTCCAGCGGTCAGGCCGCCGTCGGCAACCCTACCTCGACTTGTCCACCCACTGGCTCCGCCAGATTGCTGCTGGCCAGCAAGGTCTCGCGCAGCGCTTTGAGCGCAGACGAGAAATGGCCGCGTCGCCAGACGAGCAGCGTATCTATGATGCCCAGGTCGTCGAGCGAATGAACCGCGATGTTGTTCATATCGTGCTGCAGGTCGAGCACCGAGCGTGGCGCGACAGCCACGCCCGCGCCCGCCGCTACACACGCGACGATCGCATGATAGGAACCGAGCTCCAGCACCCGCGCCGGGCGGATGCCATGCTCCATGTACCACTTCTCGACATAGCTGCGATACGCGCAGCCGCGCTCGAATGCAATCAGCGTCGACAGCGCGATGTCGCGTCCCTCGCGAATCGGCCGATGGCCGCGCGGCGTCAGCATCACCAGTTCTTCGCGAAACACCGGCACGGATTCGAATAACTCGCCATCCCAGCCGGGGGCGAGCGGGGTGGCGATCAACGCGGCGTCCACTTCGAAAGCCCGCACCCGCTCGATCAAACGACCGCTCGTCCCGGTTTCCAGTTCAAGCCCGACCTCCGGCCAGCGCTGGTGATATTGGGCGAGCAGCTCCGGCAGGCGGCTTGCCGCCGCGCTTTCCATGGTGCCCAGCCGCAGCCGGCCGCTCGGATGATCTTCGCGCAGTGCCTGACGTGCTTCGTCGGCGAGTGCCAGCAGCCGTTCGGCATAGGGCAGCAGGGTTTCACCGGCGGGCGTCAGCACCAGCCTGCGGCCGTCGCGGATGAACAGTTCGGTGCCGAGCTGCTCTTCGAGTTGCTTGATGCGGGTGGTCACGTTCGACTGCACCCGGTTGAGCTTCGCGGCAGCGCGCGTGACGCCGTTCTCGCGCACTACGGCGCGAAAAATGGTCAATGCGGCCAGATCCATGGTTCTCTCCAAGAGATCATTGGTATCTATATTATTCATTTTTTGTGATTGAAGCGTCAAGCTATGATGGGTTCAAGGCGCTGGTGCATCGCATTTGTTGCGCCCGGCCCCGCAATCTGGCCGCGTTTGACCCCTTTCGAAGTCAGCCATATGGACAATCTCGCCTCAACTCGCCCACTCGCCGCGTCGGCCGGACCTCACCCGGCCCGCGAGGCCGCAATCGCCTGCATGGTCGTGTTGGCGGTGGCGCTCGGTATTGGCCGCTTTGCCTTTACGCCGCTCTTGCCGCTGATGCTGCATGGCGGCGGACTCGACATCCGTCACGGCGGCTGGCTTGCGTCGTGCAATTACGCCGGCTACTTTGCCGGTGCGCTCGCCTGCGCGGCGCTGCGCGTCGAACCGGCGCGGATGGTGCGCGTGGGGCTCGCCTTGACCGTGCTGCTGACCCTGGCGATGGGCCTGACTAGCCACTTCTGGGTCTGGGCAATCGTGCGCTTCGCTGCCGGCGCGGTCAGCGCGTGGACCTTTGTGTTCGCGTCGCAATGGGGATTGCGGCGGCTCGCCGAACTGGGCGCACATGGGTGGGGCGGAGTGATCTACACGGGGCCCGGGTTTGGAATCATTGCGACCGGGTTGTTCGTGAGTGCTGCGGGACGCCTCGGGGCCACGGTGGGTTGGCTGGGATTTGGGATCGCGGCAGCGGTGCTGTCCGCGCTGGTCTGGCGGGTGTTTGTTGCTGTGCCCACCGGGCCGGGCGCGGCGGTATCTGCAGCCGGCAATGGCGGAAACGACGCTAGTCACCCAACCCATTCGACTTCGCCCACAGCCTCTGCAACGACCTCCTCGACTAATCCCCCGCATCGTGCCGACGCCTTCTGGCTAGTCGTGCTGTACGGCGTGCCGGGCTTCGGCTACATCATCACGGCGACCTTTCTGCCGGTGATCGCCCATCATGCGCTGCCCGGCTCCGCCTGGCCCGATCTGTTCTGGCCGATGTTCGGCCTCGCGCTGATCGCGGGCGCACTGGGCGCCGCGCGTCTGCCGCACCACTGGGACAATCGGACCCTGCTGGCCGCCTGTTACGTCCTGCAGGCGGCGGGCGTGGCCCTCGGCATTGTCTGGCCGACGGCCGGCGGCTTCGGGCTCGGTAGTATGTTAATCGGGCTGCCGTTCACCGCCATCACCCTGTTTGCGATGCGCGAGGCGCGCCGCCTGCGTGGCGATCACGCGGCCGGCCTGATGGGCTACGCGACTGCGGCCTACGGCGTCGGACAGATCATCGGGCCGCTGGTGGCGGCCCCAATCGCCGTCCATACCGGGTCATTCTCCCTTGCGTTGTGGCTGGCGGCAGGCGCTCTGCTGCTCGGCGCGCTCGGACTGATGTGGGTGGCTTACCGGCCAAACAGGCCAAACAGGCCAAACGGACCAAACAGGTCGCAGCAGGCGTAGCCGACGCATCCGCCACCGCCACCGCCACCGCCACCGCCACCGCCTCGCTAAAGCATCCCGTAATCTGACTGGCGAAAAACAATTTACTGGCTGGCGCACTAAAATGACCGCTTTCCGGTCATCTCTCCAGCGTCCGTCGCCGGGCGCGTCGCCAGCCATGCAACATTTCGCCTCCGATAACTACGCGGGTATCTGTCCCGAAGCGCTCAATGCGCTGATCGCCGCCAACAATAGCGGCCACGAACCCGCGTACGGCGACGACTCCTGGACCCAGCGGGTCTGTGACCGCTTGCGTGACCTGTTCCAGACCGACTGCGAAGCGTTCTTCGTCTTCAACGGCACCGCGGCCAATTCGCTCGCGCTCGCTTCGCTGTGCCAGTCGTATCACTCGGTGATCTGCCATGAACTGGCGCATATCGAAACCGACGAGTGCGGCGGCCCGGAATTCTTCTCGAACGGCTCGAAACTGCTGACCGCGCCGGGAGTTGGCGGCAAGCTGACGCCCGATGCAATCGAAGCCGTCGTGACGCGCCGTGCCGATATCCACTATCCGAAGCCGAAGGTCGTGACGCTCACGCAATCCACCGAAGTGGGCACCGTCTATAGCGTCGAAGAAGTGCGCGCGATTGCCGCGATTGCCAAGCGTCGTCACCTGAAGGTTCATATGGATGGTGCGCGCTTCGCCAACGCAGTGGCCGCGCTCGACGTGCATCCATCCGAGATCACGTGGCGCGCGGGCGTCGACGTGCTGTGCTTCGGCGGCACGAAGAACGGCTTGCCGGTCGGCGAGGTGGTGGTGTTCTTCGACCGCGCGCTCGCTGACGATTTCGCGTATCGCCTCAAGCAAGCCGGACAACTCGCCTCGAAGATGCGCTTCATCTCCGCGCCCTGGCTGGGCCTGCTCGACGGCGATGTGTGGCTGCGTAACGCGCGCCACGCGAACGCGATGGCGAAATTGCTGGAAACCCGCCTCGCCGAGATTCCTGGCGTGAGCATCATGTTCCCGACTGAATCGAACGCGGTGTTCGCGCAGTTGCCCGCGCCGGTCGCGAAGGCGATGCGCTCGCACGGCTGGAAGTTCTACGAATTCATCGGCGCGGGTGGCTGCCGGCTGATGTGCGCGTGGGATACCCAACCCGACACCGTCGAGCGCTTTGCGGCCCAGGTGCGCGAACTCTGCGCCGCGTGAGCGCCCGAAGAATGCCGCGAGAAATCCACATAACCGCTGTGTGGTTGCGCCGCGCGTTGGGCGGCTTGACCATCGGCGATGTGTGCGCTGAATCAGCACAACCCAATACCATTCCGACCTATCCAGAGACGATTTCCCACCATGAGCGACTACCGATTTTGTCCCCGTTGCGCTGCGCCTCTCGTCGAGCGCACTGACGCCGAGCACGAGGGCGGCCGTGAGCGTCAGGTTTGCCCCGACGAAACATGCGGCTATGTGCACTGGAACAATCCGCTGCCCGTGGTGGCCGCTATCGTGGAGTACGAAGGCAAGATCCTGCTCGCGCGCAATGCTGCGTGGCCTGAAGGGATGTTCGCGCTGATCACCGGTTTTCTGGAAAACGGCGAAACGCCGGAGGAGGGCATTGCGCGCGAAGTCCGCGAAGAGACTTCGCTGCAGGCCGAGACGGTCGAACTGGTCGGCGTCTACGAATTCATGCGCAAGAACGAACTGATCATCGCCTATTACGTGCGGGCTTACGGCACGATCGCGTTGTCGCCCGAATTGCTCGAATACCGGCTCGTCGAACCGGCCAGATTGCGGCCGTGGCGCGCGGGCACCGGACAGGCGCTCGGCGAGTGGATGCGCCGTCGCGGTCTGCCGTTCGAGTTCGTCGAGCGGCCCGGACAATAGCAGCAAACGCTCGCTCGCGTTCGCGAGACTTCCTTCTCCAACAATCATCTACGTACTGCTTACGATGAACAAACCCGTTCCCGCCGCGCGTGCGGCTTTCCGTCACTTCTTGCCGATCACGACTCGCTGGATGGACAACGATGTCTACGGCCATGTGAACAATGTCGTCTATTACAGCTATTTCGACACGGTTGTGAATGAGTATCTGATTCGCGCTGGTGTGCTCGATGTCGAGCACGGCGAAACAATTGGCCTGGTGGTCGAAACGCAGTGCAACTACTTCGCGCCGCTGGTGTTTCCGGAGCGTGTCGAAGCCGGCCTGCGGGTGATCCGTCTCGGCTCGACGAGCGTGCGTTACGAGGTGGGTCTGTTCAAGGAAGGTGATGCACAGGCTGCTGCGCAAGGTCACTTTGTGCACGTCTATGTAGATCGTGCGACGCGGCGGCCGGTCGAGCTGCCTGCAGCGCTACGTGCGGCGCTTGAGCCGCTTGTGGTCGTGACGGCCTAGTCTTTTTCGCTTCTGTTGCGCAACGCGACTTGTCTTTACGCCTGTTTTGTCTATCGACGGGCAATCCTCCCTGTTTGAATCCGGATTTCAAAAATCTCTCTGCGCCAGCGCTCATAAGGCTCGGCGCGGAGATGGGTTGGCGATTCAAACGCTTGATCGTTTGGTGAGCGTCCTCCAGAAATCTTGTCGGCAATACGAGGACAAATACAGACAATCAGGTAATAGAGGCAAGCGGGGCGATTGGTGTTTTCAGGCCGCCCCGGCCGTTGCCATAGACAAACCTGTGCAGCGCCCGCGATCACGTGCAGCAGTCGCAGGAGGGAGGGGACATCATGAGAAATGCAGAGGCAAAGGCCGGCGTGCAACCGAACGGACTCATGTCGACGCGCGTCGTCGTGCGCACGCTTAGATGGCTCGCTATGGCGATTGCGGCGGCCGCACGAGGCGTGCGGATCTTGGCGGCCCCGACTCACGCTCGCCGACGGAGGACCCGGTATATCAAGGCCCGACCCACGTACCGGCAACGCGCTCAGCCAGCCTGGTGCGCGCGCGTGGCTCCGGGAGCCGTACTGGTCACCATGGCGTTGGCTGTCTCAGCCTGTGCGGATGCCAGTTCTACAGACGCCTCGGCGACGCACGCTTCAGAGAACACTGCGTCTGCGTCTGCGCAGGCGCCCGGCGGCGCATCTTCCACGCGTCCCGCGCTGGAAATCGCCAAGCAACGCCAGCTCGCCGACGAGCAGCGTATTGCCGACCGCCTGCCAACGGCCAGTGGCATGACCGAACGGCGTGTTCGTCCATTGACGCTACGTGACTCCGGCATCGACGGTTCGATGATGTTCGCTCGCGACGTGGATTTTCGCGTGACCGGCGATATCGGTTTCATGATCCACAGCATGGCGGCCACACTTACGCCGACGCATGCCGGTGCGCCGATTGTGTTCGACGATCCGACCAGCGTGACGATCGACGTCCACCGTGGCGACGTCACACTCGACAGCAACAAGCTCACGGCGATCTTCAACCGCTATCTGTTCCAGTACCAGGGCTCGCCTCTGCGCAATATGCACGTCGTGCCGCAGGACGGCGGCTCATTGCGCATCACGGGCGAAATGCATCGCGACAGCTGGGTGCCGATCGTCCTCAGCGGCACACTCTCTATGCGCAACGCCGACGAGCTCGTGTTCCGTGCAGACCACGTCGAAGTCGCCGGCGTGGGCGCGGACAGGCTGATGCAGGCAGCACATGTGAAGATGGCCGACCTGCTGAAAGTGGATACACCGATTGCGCGTCTGGAAGGGGACGACGTGGTCATGCAGGTGGAAAAACTCACGCCGCCACCAGCACTGCACATGACGATCACGCAGATCGACACGTCGTCGGCGGGCGTGCACTTCACGCTTGACGATCACACGTTGCACGATATTGCATGGCCCGCGACGATGCCGCCACGCGGCATGCTGGTGGAGGGGGGCGACGTCAAGTTCATGCGTTCGATGCCAATGAACATCGACATGGCGCTGACACCGGTCGATGCCAAGGCGCCGTTTGTACTCGACCTGTACCACTACCGCGAGCAGATGGCGGCGGGCTACTTCACTTTCGACGAGGCCGGCGCGCTGGATGTGCATCTGCCCTCATTCGACACACTGGCGGGCGCCTCGCACGACGTCCCACAAGAGACCGGTAGCGCAAGCGCACGCTTTAACGACAGCTTTATCCGCGCCCAACAGGCATCGCTTGCGGCCGCGCGACTGCAATGGCAGAGTGTGCCACCCGATTTGCGCACTGCTGCGCAGGCGCGAGCGATCCCGGTCGGAACCCGTGCCGCGTTTTCCGGCGCGAACGCGCTCACGCCGGGCTCGGCGATCACGGACGAGCGGCACTCATCGGGACCGGCACCACTGATTCATATGGAAAACGTAGATTTCTTCGTCTCGGGACGAATCGGTTTTCACGTGCGTTCTCTCGACGCGCAGATGGTGCCGAAGAAGCCAGGACAGCCAGTTGATCTGGACGACCCGGAGCAGTATGACATTCACATCATAGGTGGCGAGGTGGTGGAGCCGTGGCCTGCCATGGCGGCGCTGTTCAACGATTACCTGCTGGATTACGAACCACGTTCGCTGAACGATCTGCAGTTGACACCGGAGAACGGGGCGCTGCAGGTTACAGGCGGCATCAAGTTATGGAATCACTTCCCGGGCGCATGGTTGCCTACGACGATGAGCGGGACGATTGTCGCGCGGGATGAACGGCATCTGGTGTACGCACCGACGTCCGTCAAGGTGCTAGGAGTGCCGCAGGCGGGGTTGTTGCGGGCGCTGGATATTCCGTTAGCCTCGTTGACACCGTTTGTGCGCAAGGGAGTGGCGTTACAGGGCAACGAACTGGTATTCGATCAGTACACGGTGTTTCCGCCACCGGTGTTGCAGGGTCATCTGGCGAGCGCGACTGTGACGGATGAGGGTTTAGTGTTGAAGTTTCAGCGCGAGAGCGGGGCGGTGGTGGCGAGGCCGCCTGCTGGGGCTGGCGGGAGTTTTGTGTGGATTCAGTCTGGCGACATCAAGATGTTTGATTCGTTGGTCACGAATGGCCGGACCTTGATACGGGATAGTTCGGTGCCTGGCGCTATGCGGTTTGATCTTTATGGGTATCGGCGGGGTGTTGCCAATGGCGTTGTGCGGATGGGTGAGGACGGGGGATTAGTCGTTGATCTGGCACGGAGAAAATAACGTCTTCCTTGGCAAACCCATCCGCCGCGCACGTAGTGCGCGGCGACCCGAAGGTGGTCCCTGTGGGACAAAGAAAGTAAGTGCCGCTCCGCACAGGCAAACCAAACCCTAGTCCTTATTGATAATCCACTCATGCGCCGGATCATTCTTGAAATGCCAGGTCCGCTTCTCCCCAGCCATAACATTCAAGTAGTACGAATCATACCCATAGGGAACAACAACAGGATGATAGCCACGTGGAACCATAACAACATCATGATCCTCAACAGCCATCGACTCGTCGATATCCCTTGAATCGGTATACACGCGCTGAAAAGCAAACCCCTGCTTAGGCTCCAGCCGATGATAATAAGTCTCTTCGAGCGAGCTCTCGAGCGGCACATTATCGGTGTCATGCTTGTGCGGCGGATAACTCGAAGCATGTCCGCCAGGCGTCCTGACCTCCACCACCAGCAAAGACTCCGCGGCCTCAGTCTGCGGCAGGATATCGCATACATACCGCGTATTGAGTCCCTTGCCGCGCGTTGAACGCTTCATCTGCGAAGGCTCGATCAACCGTGCCGGCAACTCTCCCTTGGCAGGCGCGCTAGCCACGCCCACCTCCGCATCGCGTACCGCTCTCACCGTGGCGCGCGCACCCGGCGGCAAGTACACCGCATACGGCGCTGCGTCCTCAAACACGCTGTCGCGCGAGCCAAGAGCGCTCCACTTCTGATCTCCGGTCTCCACATCCACCGAGCCTGCCAACACGACAATACACACCTCGCGGCCCGGTTCGAACACGTGCACGACCTCGTTCGCGTTCATCCGGTACGCCGCAAAACCCACGTAACGCCATGCCGCCGTCTCCGGTGTCACCCGCGCGATTGTCTGGCCCTCGCGCTGTGCCTTTACGAGCAAACTCATGCTGCCTCCTTCGTGGCAGAAGTACCGGCTTCGAGCGGTGCATCCACCAGCGACCGCAATGTCAGGTACCCCTTCTCCGCATACGCATACGACGGTGCAATCACCGGATCCTGTTCGGCTTCGACCACCAGCCAGCCGCGATAACCATGCCGCTTCAGGCGTTCGATGATCGCGGGGAAATCAACCGTGCCGTCTCCCGGGACCGTGAACGCTCCTGCGATCACGGCGTCCAGAAAACTCCAGTTGCGATTGCGCGCCAGTTTCATCACCGCCGGCCGCACGTCCTTGCAATGGACGTGACACACCCGCCCAATATGCTTGTCCAGCACCGTGACCGGGTCGCCGCCGGCAAATGTAATATGTCCCGCGTCAAACAGCAGCCCGACGGCGTCGCTCGTGCGCGACATCAGGTTGTCGACATCGGCAGGCGTCTCTACGTACGCACCCATGTGATGGTGGTAAGCAAGCCGCACGCCGCGGCTTAGCGTATAGCGCGCGAATTCGTCCAGGCGCGCGGCGTAGGCGTCCCACTGCGCGTCGCTAAAGAAGCGCGGTCGCTGATAGAGCGGTTGGGGTGCGCCCTGGATCGAATCGGCCACCTCGCCATACACCATCACTGTGGAACCGTTGCGCGCCAGCAGTTCCAGATGCGCGTCCACAGAAGCGATTTCTTCTTCGACGCTGCGTCGTGCGAGTCGTCCCGAGTACCAGCCGGATACCAATGCCAGGTCGTATTGCGCGAGCAGCGCTTTCAAGGCCTCTGGTTCGCGCGGGAACTTGTTACCAAGCTCGAATCCGTCATAGCCGATCGCGCGTCCTTCGGTTAGCGCAACCTCGAGCGGTGTTTCGCCGCCCAGCGACGGCAGGTCGTCGTTCATCCACGACAGCGGGTTGATGCCGATTCGTACTTCGAACTGAGTCATGCCAGTGTCCTCAATCGTTTTTGGTGTCGCCGGCGGACTTGGCGCGCTCGGCAATCTGGGCTTCATATTGCGCACGCGCTGCGCGCACGCCTTCGCGTTCGGACACTTCCGGCACGGCCACCTCCCACCACCAGCCGCCGTCGTCGGTGGTGCGCGCCGCGTCGGTGTCGATGCTGATCAGGTACGTGCGGTCGGCAGCTCGCGCACGTTGCAGCGCCGCTTCAAGCTCGGCGATGTTCGCGACGTGTTCGGCTTGCGCACCGAGCGCGCGTGCATGTGCGGCGAAATCGACCGGCGGTGCGCCCAGCGGACCCTGTTCGCAATCGTCGAACATATTGTTAAACGGTGCGCCGCCGCAGGCCTGCTGCAGCCGATTGATACACCCGTAGCCGCGATTGTCGAGCACGACGATGATCAGCTTCGCGCCGAGCATGACCGAGGTCGCGATCTCGCTGTTCATCATCAGGTAGCTGCCGTCACCCACCATCACGATGACGTCACGCTCGGGCCGGGCGAGTTTCGCACCGAGGCCGCCGGCAATCTCGTAGCCCATGCACGAATAGCCATATTCGACGTGATACGCGCCGGGACGGCCCGCGCGCCAGAGCTTGTGCAACTCGGCCGGCAACGTGCCTGCTGCACACACGACGATATCGTCTACGGCGGACCTGGCGCTCGAGCGCTGCACGGCGCCGATCACATCCGCGTCATACGGCAACACGGTTTCGTGCTGCGGCGCATGCGTCAGCATACCGACCGCGTCGCGCCAGCCCGCTGCGAGTTTTTGTGCCCGCGCGGTCCATGCACGGTCGGCATGCCAGTTGCCGAGTTCTGCGGAGAGTGCCTCTAGCGCGCGGCGCGCATCTGCCTGCACTACGAATCCACCATGTTTAAGGCCATCGAACGCGTTTGCGTTGATGCCGATCACGTCGGCCTGGGTGAATAGCGTGTTCGAGCCGGTTGTGAAATCCTGCAGACGCGTGCCAATCGCCAGCACGCAGTCGGCGTCGTGTGCGAGTGCATTCGCTGCGGGCGAACCGGTTACGCCGAGCGCCCCCGTGTTGAGCGGATCGTTCCATGCCAGCGAACCTTTGCCGGCCTGCGTTTCTGCAACGGGGATGCCGTGTGCACTGGCGAACGCATGCAATGCATCAGCCGCGTGGCCATACAGCACGCCGCCACCGGCGACGATCATCGGCCGCTCCGCGCGCCGCAGGCGCTCGATTGCAGCGCTGATTTCTTCTGCGATCGGCGCAGGTGTATGGAAGTTGACCACGCGTGGTTCGAAGAAGTTGGCCGGAAAATCCCAGGCGGTGGCCTGCACGTCCTGTGGCAGCGCGAGCGTGACAGGGCCGCACAACGCGGCATCGGTCAACACGCGCAGCGCACGGGGCAGAGCCGTCAGCAACTGCGCCGGATGCACGATCCGGTCGAAGTAGCGCGACACGGGTTTGAACGCGTCGTTGGCCGAGATGCCGCCGTCCTGGAAGTCCTCGACCTGTTGCAAGACCGGATCGGGCTCGCGCGAGATGAACACGTCGCCGGGCAACAGGAGGACCGGCAAACGGTTCACGTGCGCGAGCGCCGCAGCGGTCAGCAGATTCGTCGCGCCGGGTCCGATCGAAGTCGTGACCGCCATCATCCGGCGCCGGAAATGGGCCTTCGCGTAGGCGATCGCGCTGTGGGCCATCGCCTGCTCGTTGTGCGCGCGCAGCGTCGGCAATTCATGACGATGCTGGTACAGCGCTTCGCCTATTCCCGCGACATTGCCGTGGCCGAAGATCGCGAATACGCCGCCGAATAGCGGCTCGGTACCGCTACCGTCCTCGGTCGTCACGCGCTGCGCGGCCAGATAGCGGACCAGTGCCTGCGCGGTGGTAAGACGCACCGTGCCGGAGGCCGGCGCAGGCGCTGCCGTCCCGGACGCCTGCGGATCGTGATGCAAGATGCGCTGGTTCATGCAGCCTGCTCCTGGTGAACGTGATGTGGCTTAGTGCCGTGCGTAGCCGGATTGCCGCGCGTTGCGCGCCACGAAGCGATCAGCGCTTCAAACGTCTGTCGCACACGTGCGATGAGTTCGTCGTCGCGGATCGTCCCTGCGAGCCAGGCGTGGCTAGGCTCGTGGAAGATGGTCCGGCCAACGGTGAAGCCGCGGCAGGTCGCCGATTGCGCGGCAGCACGGAAGCCTTCGTTCAACTGTTCAACCGCCGCCGACAGTCCCAGCAATACTACGCCACGGCAGTACGGATCGCGTTCGGCGATCAGCGCGTCGATTGCCTGCCATTGCGCAGCTTCCATGGGCTCGAGCTTCCACCACTCCGGATAGATGCCGATGTTGTACAAGCGTTTCAATGCGCGATACACGGTGTCGGATCCGCACGGCAAATGCGCGTGCTTCGGCGGAATCACTTCGAGCAGCAGTTCATGGCCGCTCGCCTGGGTGGCATCGTAGAGCGCGCGCAATTGTGCTTCCTGTTCGAGCCGTTGTTCGATCGGCTCGTCGGGATGGTATTGCACGAGGCACTTCACCACATGCTCCTGCGGCCACGCAATCAGCGTGGTGCCGATGGAACGCCCGTGATCGAACACCAGCGGTACCGAACCCGGCAGTTCCACCGGTCGGCCGATCCACCAGCCGCGGCCCGTGGCGTCGTTCAACGCATCCTGGCCATAGCGGTCGTCGATCAGTACACCGATGCGTCCTTGCAGGCCGAGTGCGCTTTCGGTTTGCGCAACCGCCTCGACAAAGAGGCTCTTCAACCTCGCGATGCGTGCTTCGTCCGCGCCGGTCTGCTGGGCCAGATCGAAGAACTGGTTGCGGTGATCGAAGGCGAAACCGAGCACTTCGTCCCATTGCTTGCGGGCAGGGGAAACGCGGTGCAGCCGCGCGAGTTTCGCATCGCGATCCGGGCGGCGCATACGTTGCGGATCGGCCTTGGCCTCGCTCAGGAAGTACTCGAGCTCCGCGGGCGTCGGCATGGCCGGGGCGCACCCATGCCGAGAGACGACGAGCGCACCGCTCGCGTTCGCTGCACGCGCGCAAGCCTCGAGCGGCTGATCGCGTAGCCACCCAGACAAAAAGCCGGAGGCAAATGCATCGCCCGCGCCGAGCACATTCAATACTTCGACTTCGACACCACCGTGAATCGGCGCGTCGTCGAGCGAGGCCGGCACATCGCCGTCGATGATCTGGCAACCCAGCGGACCGCGTTTGACGACCAGAGTGGCCGGCGTCACCGCGCGAACCATCGCGAGCGCTTCGATCAGTTCATGCTTGCCGCCGGCAATGCGAAACTCTTCTTCGGTGCCGATCACCAGATCCATCAATGGCAGGATGCGCTGGATGTGCGCAGTGACGTCCTCACTGGCAACAAAGCGGGTTTCACCGTCGGCCTTGCCCGTGAGTCCCCACAGCACGGGGCGGTAGTCGATATCGAGCACCGTGCGCACGCCGTTGCGGCGGGCGTAATCGAGCGCCCTGCGGCTGGTGCGGTTCACCTGTTCGGTGGAAAAGTGGGTGCCAGTAATCAGCAGTGCTTTGGACGAGGCGATGTACGCCTCGTCGAAGTCCGCTTCGTCCACTGCCATATCGGCGCAGTTTTCGCGGTAGAAAATCAGCGGGAAGGTATCGCGATCCTTGAGACCGAGCAGCACGAGCGCAGTCAGGCGCTCATGATCGACGCGCACGTGGCTGACGTCGCAACCTTCCTTGGTGAGCGTTTCGGTGAGGAAGCGTCCCGGATGGTCGTTGCCGACACGCGCGAGCATCGATGACGCGAGCCCAAGCCGGGCGCAGCCGAAAGCGATATTGGCCGACGAGCCGCCGAGATACTTCGCGAAGCTCGTGACGTCTTCGAGCCGCGCGCCGACCTGTTGCGCGTAGAGATCCATCCCGAGGCGGCCGAGACAGATGATGTCGCGGCTGCGGCCCTGCGCAAAGCGGCTGGTGGTGCTGGCAACGGACGGCGTGGTTGTGCTGGTAAGAGCCATGGAATTTCCTGTATGTCCTGGTGCTTGACTGACGACGCGGGCCACACGACGTTGGCACGAAACGAGCGCCGCGTCGAAGGCGTGGCGCAATCAGATCGTCGCGCCTTCGAGTTCACCGATCATCTTCTGCATTTCGGCGCCGCCGGCCATCATGTCGAGTACTTCGTCCTTGCTGATGGTGTCCTTGGTGAAGGTCCCAAGCGACTTGCCGCGATTGAGCAGCGTGAACGAATCGCCGATCGGATAGGCGTGGTGTACGTTGTGCGTGATGAAGATGACCGAGATGCCTTTGGCCCGCGCGGTGTGGATCAGCTTCAGCACATTGAAGCTCTGCTTCACGCCGAGTGCTGCCGTCGGTTCGTCGAGAATCAGCACCCGCGCGCCGAAGTGAATGGCCCGTGCGATAGCGAGACACTGCTTCTCGCCGCCCGACATCGTGCCGATCGGTTGATGTGGGTCGCGCACGTTGATGCCCATTTCGGCGAGCTTGTCACGCGAGGCTGTCGCACAATGGTCGAGATCCATCACGTTGATAAAGCCGAACAGTTTTTTCTGCGGCTCGCGTCCCATGAAGAAGTTGCGCGCCACGGAAAGCAACGGCACCAGCGCGAGATCCTGATAGACGGTCGCAATGCCGAGATCGAGCGCGTCTTTGGGCGAGGTGAAACGCACCGGCTTGCCGTCGACAAGGTAGGTGCCTTCGCTCGGCTGATGCACGCCGGCCAGCGTCTTGATCAGGGTGGATTTGCCTGCGCCGTTGTCGCCGAGCAGGCAATGCACTTCGCCTCGTTTGAGCCGGATCGTGATGTCCTTCAATGCAATCACGTTACCGAAATAACGGCTGACGTTTTCGAGCGAGAGAATGTAGTCGCCCGTGGCCGGCTGCACGGCGGCTGCTGTCGTATTCTGGGTGGTATCCATCGTGAACTCCTCGTTTAGCGGGATGCCGCGACGCGGCTGCGCACGTAGTGGTTAAACAGCACCGCGAACAGCAGCATTGCGCCGAGGAACACGCGGAACCAGTCCGAATCGATGTTCGTGTAGGTGATGCCGATCTGCACGACGCCGAAGATCAGTGCACCAAACGATGCGCCCACCACCGAACCGTAGCCGCCGGTCAGCAGGCTGCCGCCGATCACCGCGGCGATGATGGCCTCGAATTCCGCCTGCAGGCCGCGGTCGGCTGCCGCCGAACCGATATCGCACACTTGCAGCACGGAATAGAGGCAAGAGCAGAAGGCAGTCAGGACGAACAGCGAGATCTTCACACGGCGTACCGGCACACCGACGTTCTTGGCCGCATTGGCGTCGCCGCCCACAGCGAAAATCCAGTTGCCGAATTGCGTCTTGGCGAGGACGAATGCGCAAACCGCGGCAAGTGCGAACCACCACAGAATGACTTTCGGAATCCCAGGGACGAGCGGCAGGCCGTTGTCGAGCATCTTCACGAGACCGATGTGTCCGAGCCAGGTAAACACGCCCTTGAAGGCGACGCCCTGGAACAGCGTATGCGCGATCCAGTCATGCGAGGCGACGTCGCCCACGCCGGAGATGATGGTGCGGTCGGCAAACATCACCGAGAGGGCGAGCGTGAGGCCGCGCAGGATAAACAGGAAGGCCAGCGTCACGATGAAGGAAGGCAGCCGCGTGCGCATCACGAGGTAGCCGTTCAGCGCGCCGAGCAGCATCGAACCGGCGAACGCGAACACGATCGACAGCGCAATCGGCCAGTGAAAATACATCGTAGGCAACGCGACCATCATGCCGGAGAAGCCGATCATCGAGCCGATCGAAAGATCGAACTCGCCGGCAATCATCAGCAGACAGGCGCCGACTGCGATGATCCCAAGATAGGCGGCAACCTGCGACCAGTTCATCACACCGTCGAGGTTGAACATGCCGGAGTTGCCGGCGGCAAGCCCGAACACCAGGAACACCATGACGGTGCCGGCGAGGGCGGCAAATTCAGGGCGGCTCAACAGATGTTTGAACCACGATTCGCGACGCACGCGTTCATCGGCTGAAGCGGTCCCGGCTGCTGCTGCGGCAGCGTCCTGCTCGGGACGGGGATGTTTGGCGTGGAAGGGGTTGGCGACGCCCATTGAAGCTCTCCTTGATGCGCCAGCGGATCGCGTCGTGGCGACGCGTCGCTTGAAGGCGCTGAATGCAAGTGAAGTGCAAGTGAAACCTTGCGAAGGGGAGCGCGTGCGGCCGGGCCAGTGGCGGCTGGCGGCACGCGCTTTCTTCATGCCTGCTGGGACGGTTTCCCGTGCCCGAACTCAATCAAACCTTGCTTAGCGGTACTGACCTGCGTACTTGATTACCTTGTCGATGTTTTCCTTCGTAATGAAGCCCGGACCAGAGCCAATGTTGCGCGGACCGTAGGAGGGGGCGAGACCATAGGTCGACAGACGAGCCTGGAACTTCGGGTTAGCCTGGAGAGCCTGGCGGATCTTCACGGGGTCGGTAGTGTGGTCGTGCTTGGCGATGGCCAGCACGGCGACGGCGATGTAACCCTGCAGGTACGGTTGCTGGTCGATGGCGAACTTGATCGTGCCGTCCTTGATGGCCTTGGCGATGTCGTCGTCAAAGTCGAACGTTGCGAACCAGAGCTTGCCGGCCAGCCCCATTTGCTGCAGCGCCTTGATCGTCGGCGCAGCCGAGAGCGGCCCGAGTGCGAGCACGCCGCCGGTGTCCGGGTGATTGCGCAGATACGCACTCACCTTCGACTGGATGCCAGTGGGGTCCGTGCCTGCATCGAGCGTGGAGGTCTTGAAGTCGACCCCAAGCGCATCGGCAAAGCCGCGGCAACGTTCGAACGACGCCGGGTTGGTCGCGTAGTGGTTTACGCACAGGAACGACTTGACGCCTGCGGCCTTCGCTTTTTCGCCTGCTGCTTTACCTGCCGCGTATTCAGGCTGGCCGATGTGCATGATCGCGCCCAGATCGGCGCTCTGCTGCTCGGTGCCCGAATTGATCGTGACTAACGGAATGTGCTTTTCGGTGACCTTGCCGATCGAGCCCTTCAGCACGTCGTAGTCGGCGATGGTAACGATCACGCCGTCGTAGTTGCGTGCGGCAGCCTGTTCGATCAGGCGGGCCATGTCGGCGATGTCGCCATTAGGCGGGTTGCGGTAGTCGGTCTCGACGTTGAAATCCTCGTCGGCCTGTTTGATTGCGTTCTTGATGGTGTTCCACCACGAATCGGAATCGGGTGCGTGGCTGATCAACACGAAGTGCGCATCGGCCGCGCGGGCCGCGGTTGTGGCGGCCAATCCCGCCGTCAGCGCCAGTGCTGCCACCAGAATCCTCAGCGTTGCCTTGCCATTGCAAAGTCTCATCGTCTCCACCTTTCTCGGTCTTCGTTATTGAAGGGAACGTATGGTGTTTCTTCATACCTGCGAGCCCTCTTCGCGTGAGCACGCATGCTCGCTACACCATCGCTCAGGACCAAGATTAGGCCATCTTTTGCCCACTTGCAATGAAAATTTCATGACAAAGAAAAATGGAAAATATGTTCCATTTGACGATGCGCCTGCCTATAATCGGCAACGTTAGCGTGGTGCGCAGAGCCTTGATGGGGGCCGTTTTGCAGCGCAATAAAGCATCAAAGGAAGAGCCATGGCGGAAGAGAGCACAGAAGAATTGCCCAGCGTCGAAGATTTGATGCAGCGCATCGCGGAAAACTACGACTCGTTGCCGCGTCAGTTGAAAAACGTCGCGACGTATATCGAGCAGCATCGCTCAAGCGTGATGGTGGATCGCACCAGCGACATCGCGGCGAGCTGCGGCGTGCATCCATCCGCCGTCGTGCGGTTTGCGCAGCGCTTCGGCTTCTCCGGCTTCTCCGATCTGCAGGCGGTGTTTCGCCAGGCTTATACGGGGCAGGGCACATCGTCGCCGAGTTATCAGCAGCGCATTCGCAAGCTGATCGACGAGAAGCCGGGTGCGTTGTCCGGCGGTTCCGTGGCGCGCGAATTCGTTGCGGCGTGCCGCGGCGGTCTAGATGAGCTCGAAGCAGGCCTCGACGACGCGCAGTTCGACGCCGCAGTGAAGATGCTGCAACAGGCCGACAACATCTACGTGGTGGGTGTGCGGCGTTCGTTTCCGGTGGCGAGCTATATCGTCTACGCGCTGCAGCACACGCCGAAGCGCGTGCACCTGGTGTCCGGTTTCGGCGGCATGTATCGCGAGCAGATCCGCAGCGTCAGGAAGGGCGACGTAGTGATCGCGATCAGCTTCGCACCGTACGGCAAGGAAACACAGTACTGCTTAAGGGTGGCGCATCATCACCAGGCAAAAACGCTGGTGATCAGCGACAGCCAGTTGTCGCCGCTCGCGCGCTACGCCACCACGCAACTTTATGTGAAGGAGGGGAGCGCGTTCGCGTTTCGCTCGCTCACCAGCACGATCTGCCTGTGCCAGGCGCTGTTCATCGCGCTCGCGTACAAGCTCGAATTGAACGTAGAAGAATCGAAAGACACTGGAGGATACGATGACTGACCTAGCAGGCGGCAAGACAATCGACGTAGCAGTGTTCGGTGCAGGGCGCATTGGCCGGATTCATGCGGCCAATCTCGCGCGGCAACCGGGCGTGCGGCTCAAGTACGTGGTGGACGTGAACAAGGATGCGGCGGCAGCGCTGGCTGCCTTGCACGGCGCGCAGGTCGCGGACATAGACGGCGCGATGGGCGACGCGTCGGTCGGTGCGACGGTGATCTGTTCGAGCACGGATACGCATGCAGACCTGATCCAGCAATCGGCCGCGCAGAAGAAGCACATCTTCTGCGAAAAGCCCGTGGATCTGACGCTCGAACGCGCGCGTGCCTGCGCGCAGGCAGTGGAACGCGCGGGCGTGGTGTGCATGATCGGCTTTCAGCGCCGTTTCGATCCGACCTTTGCCGCGTTGAAGGCGCGCATCGACGCTGGTGAAATCGGCACGCCGGAAATGCTGATTGTCACGAGCCGCGATCCGGGCGCACCGCCGGTTGACTACATCAAGCATTCGGGTGGGATCTTCAAGGACATGCTGATCCACGACTTCGACATCTTCCGCTGGATTCTCGACGATGAAGCTGAGACGCTGCACGCCACGGGCAGTTGCCTGAGCGACCCGGCGATTGCCGACGCGGGCGATATCGATTCGACAGCCGTGACGATTCGCACGAAGAGCGGGCGGCTCTGCCAGATCAACACGGCGCGGCGTGCAGCGTATGGCTACGATCAACGCTTCGAAGTGCTTGGCAGCGAGGGCATGCTGCAGGCCGGCAACGTGCGTCCTACCGAGGTGGTTGCCTATTCGAAGACGGAAGTCTCGAGTGACGTGCCCGAAGCGTTTTTCCTTGAGCGTTACCGCGCGGCGTACGCGGCGGAAATTGCACACTTCTTCGAGGCGGTCACGCAGGGCAAACCGGTTCGCACGACTGTCGCAGATGGCCTGAAGGCGCTTGAACTCGCGGATGCAGCGACGCGCTCGTGGCGTGAAGGCCGGCCGGTGCGTCTCGGGGAGGGTGCATGATGGCGACCACTGCTAATCGCAAACCCGTTCGTGTTGGCGTAGTCGGGCTTGGACGGCTCGGCAAGCGTCACGCGGAGAATCTCGCTTATCGCGTGCCGGGGGCCGTGCTCGTCGCTGCTTGCAGTCCAGTAGAAGAAGAGTTGGCGTGGGCCGCTGAGGCTTTGTCGTCGCCGCGTTTGTACAAAGACTATGCCGCGTTGCTCGAGGATCCTGAGGTCGATGCCGTCTGGCTCGTCACGCCGTCGTCGTTGCACGCGCAACAGATTATCGACGCGTTGCGGGCCGGCAAACATGTGTTCTGCGAGAAGCCGCTGTCGCTGGATCTGGCGGAGTGCGAGCGAGTGCTGGCGGAAGCGGAACAGCATCCGCATTTGCAGGCGACCATCGGTTTCATGCGCCGCTTCGATCCGAGCTATCGCGACGCGTTCGAGAAGATCGAAGCAGGCGTGATTGGCCGGCCGTTCATGGTGCGCTCGCAGAACACCGACAAGAACGACCCCGACGGCTTCTTTGTGCGCTTCGCGCCGACCTCGGGCGGGATTTTTCTCGACTGCACGGTGCACGACATCGACGTGGCTCGTTGGCTGCTCGGCAAACCGCGCGCCAAACGCGTGTTTGCGAGCGGGACGATCGCGTTGCACGAAGGGCTGCGCGAATTCGGCGATGTCGACAACGGCGTGGCGATCTGCGAATTCGACGACGGCAGCCTCGCGATGTTCTACGCGTCGCGCACCATGGCGCACGGCAACGATACCAGCAGCGAAGTGATCGGCACGGCGGGCGCGATGACGATTGGCCACAATCCGCGTTTGAATCGCGTCGAGATTTCGGACGCGAGCGGGATTCGCAACGAATGCACACCGACCTTCTTCGACCGTTTTGAAGACGCGTTCCTGTACGAAGCGCGGGCGTTTGTGGCGGCGGTGCAGGGTGGGGCGTCGGCGGGTGCGACGTTAGCTGATGCGTTGGAGGCGACGCGGATTGGCAGCGCGCTGCGGCAGTCTTTGCAGACGGGGCAGGCGGTGACGTTGTAAGGCTAATAAGGCCCCGGGGTTTGGCTTTGACGACGCGATGCCCGAAAAGGCGCCCCAGCGTGTTCCTGTGATGGTCGTCATATCGGCGCTTCCGGCGTGGATATGACGGCTGCTGTAGAATTTGACCCTCTGTCCGGCGTCGTTCGCGGCGCCTTATCCCGAAGGTCATCGTCGATGCAAATTCAGGTTCACAAGGAAGTCGATGCGCGCGGGCTCAACTGTCCGCTCCCCATTTTGCGCGCCAAAAAGGCGCTTGCCGATATGGAAAGCGGCCAGATCCTCAAGGTGCTCGCCACCGATCCCGGCTCGCAACGCGATTTCGCCGCGTTCGCCAAGCAGACGGGTAATGAAATCGTCGAGGTGTCGACGCAGGACAAGGTGTTTGTGTTTTTGATGCGGCGGCGGTAAGGCGCAGCGGATCGGAGCAGACACGCGAGGATCGACCTACGTCAGAACCGCAGCACTCAAAATAAAAGGCGCCGTGCCCGCGATCCGCGGAGCAACAGCGCCTTTTTAACATCTGCCGCGCGGTTTTCCGCGCTTCTATCCGTCCGCCAGCTTACCCTTCCAGCACCGGCGAGCGAGTCCGCAAATATTCTTCGAAATCCGCAGCCACTTCCGGGTGACGCAGCGCGAATTCCACCGTCGCCTTCAGATAACCCAGCTTGCTGCCGCAATCGAAGCGCGTGCCGTGATACTTGTACGCCAGCACCTGCTCATCGGCGAGCAGCGACTGGATCGCATCCGTCAGTTGCAACTCGCCTCCCGCGCCCGGCTTCAAGGCGCGCAGATGCTCAAAAATCCGCGGCTTCAGCACGTACCGGCCAACCACGCCGAGGTTCGACGGCGCCACTTCCGGAGCCGGCTTTTCGACGATGCCCGACATCTTGATGATCGAATCTTCCCACTCCTTGCCGTCGACGATCCCGTAGGACTTCGTCTCCGAGTGCGGGATTTCTTCGACGCCGATCACCGAGCTGTGATAGTGGTCGAACACCTCGATCATCTGCGCCATCACGGGCGGCTTGCCGTACAGCAAGTCGTCCGCGAGGATCACGGCGAACGGGTTGTCGCCCACCAGCTTTTCCGCGCACATCACCGCGTGGCCGAGGCCGAGCGCCTCGGGCTGGCGTACGTAGAAGCAGTCGACGTGGCTCGGCTTGATGCTGCGCACGAGTTCCAGCAGCTTGTCCTTGCCGCGTGCTTCGAGCTCCGCTTCGATTTCGTACGACTTGTCGAAGTGATCCTCGATCGCGCGCTTGCTGCGGCCCGTGACGAAGATCATTTCGGTGATACCGGCGGCCATCGCTTCTTCGACTGCGTACTGGATCAGTGGCTTGTCGACGATGGGCAGCATTTCCTTCGGGCTCGCCTTGGTGGCGGGGAGGAACCGGGTGCCAAGACCTGCTACCGGAAATACCGCTTTTGTAACTTTTAGCATGTAATTACCCCTGAATCCTGTGGTGGCTACGTCTGTGCGCAGGCGCAGACGTGGAGCGTCAATCAGGCTGGCAGGCGCGCAAGTTGCGCGTTCAGCTTGCCGATGGTCGTTTCGTATTCTGCCAGCCTTTTCTGCTCCTGCTCAACGACTGCGGGCGGGGCTTTCGCAACAAAGCTCTCATTTTGCAGCTTTGCATTGCATTTCGACACTTCGGCGCCCAATCTCGCAATCTCTTTTGACAAGCGTTCGCGTTCGGCTGCGACATCGATTTCCACCTTCAGCACCAGCTTGTCATTCCCTACGATAGCAATTGGCGCGCCATGTGTCTGAGCGTCGAGCGTAGCCTCGTCGGCGATGATCTGCACATCCGACAATCGGGCCAGCGCCTGGGCGTACGGTGCGAACGTGCGCAGGCGTTCCGCGTTGCCGGTTGCGAGCAGAGGCACCTTGACGGCCGGCGACAGGTTCATCTCGCCACGCAGGTTGCGGCAGGCGTCGATTACAGCCTTCAGATCAGCCACCCACTGTTCGGCCGCTTCGTCCAGCTTGCTGGGCTCCGCCACCGGATAACGCTGCACCATGATAGAAGCTTCGCCCTCGGCCATACCCTGCGGGTAACGGTCGGCAAGGGGCGCCACCTTCTGCCACAGCGCCTCGGTGATGAACGGAATCACCGGATGCGCGAGGCGCAGGACCGTCTCGAGCACACGCAACAAGGTGCGGCGAGTGGCGCGCTGCTGCTCCGGCGCGCCGTTCTGGATCTGCACCTTGGCCAGCTCGAGATACCAGTCACAGTATTCGTCCCAGACAAACTTGTATAGGGCGTTTGCCACATTGTCGAAGCGGTAGTCGGCAAAGCCCTTGGCCACTTCAGCCTCGACGCGCTGCAGGTGCGAGACGATCCAGCGGTCTGCCTGCGAGAAGTCGAGGTAGGCGCCCGGGCCGCAGTTGCCCTCGCCGTTCGGACCGCACGCATCGGCGGGCTTGCCGAAGCCGCAGTCGTGGCCTTCGCAGTTCATCAGCACGAAGCGGGTCGCGTTCCACAGCTTGTTGCAGAAGTTGCGATAGCCCTCGCAGCGCGCGAGGTCGAAGTTGACGTTGCGGCCGAGCGTGGCCATCGACGCCATCGTAAAGCGCAGCGCGTCGGTGCCGAACGCGGGGATGCCTTCGGGGAATTCCTTGCGGGTCTTTTTCTCGATCGACGCTGCCTGCTTCGGATTCATCAGGCCGGTGGTGCGTTTGGCGACCAGCGAATCGAGATCGATGCCGTCGACGATATCGATCGGATCGAGCGTGTTGCCTTTGCTCTTCGACATCTTCTGGCCTTCGGCATCGCGCACGAGGCCGTGCACATAAACGGTGTCGAAGGGCACCTTGCCGGTGAAATGGGTGGTCATCATGACCATCCGCGCGACCCAGAAGAAGATGATGTCGAAGCCGGTGACGAGCACGGACGACGGCAGGAACGCTGCCAGTTCCTTCGTCTCGTTCGGCCAGCCGAGCGACGAGAACGGCACCAGTGCCGACGAAAACCACGTGTCGAGCACGTCTTCGTCGCGTTTAAGGGCGCCGGTATAGCCCTTGGCAACCGCTTGCGCGCGGGCGTCTTCTTCAGTCTTGGCGACGAAGATTTCGCCGTTTTCGCCATACCAGGCCGGAATCTGATGGCCCCACCAGAGTTGGCGCGAGATACACCAGTCCTGGATGTTTTCGAGCCATTGATAGTACGTGGTGGTCCAGTTTTCCGGCACGAACCTGATCTGGCCGTTGCGGACCACGTCGAGCGCAGTTTCGGCGATCGACTTGCCGGGATTGTAGGTCCCTTCCGGCGCCGGTTTGCTCATGGCGACGAACCATTGGTCCGTGAGCATCGGTTCGAGCACGACGCCGGTACGGTCGCCACGCGGCACCATCAGCTTGTGCGGCTTGACGGACTCGAGCAGACCGATGGCTTCCAGATCCGCGACCACCTGCTTGCGCGCCTCGAAACGATCGAGACCGCGGTACTTCTCGGGCGCGTTGTCGTTGATCTTTGCTTCGAGCGTGAGGATTTCGATCTGCGGCAGCTTGTGGCGCTGGCCGACCTGATAGTCGTTGAAATCGTGTGCGGGGGTGACCTTGACGACACCGGTGCCGAATTCGCGGTCGACGTAATCGTCGGCGATGATGGGGATTTCGCGGTCGGCGAGCGGCAGCATCACGGTCTTGCCGATCAGGCTGGCGTAGCGTTCGTCTTCCGGATGGACCATGACGGCGACGTCGCCGAGCATGGTTTCCGGGCGGGTGGTGGCAACCGTCAGATGACCCGAACCATCGGTCAGCAGGTACTGGATGTGCCAGAGGTGGCCATTTTCTTCTTCGCTGGCGACTTCGAGGTCGGAGACGGCGGTCATGAGGACCGGATCCCAGTTGACGAGGCGCTTGCCGCGATAGATCAGGCCCTGTTCATATAGACGGACAAACACGTCGCGCACGGCGGCGGACATCTTGTCGTCCATGGTGAAGTATTCGCGCGACCAGTCGATGGAGGCGCCGAGGCGCCGGACCTGGCTGGTGATGGTCGAACCGGATTGCTGCTTCCATTCCCAGACACGTTCGACGAACTTTTCGCGGCCGAGGTCATGGCGCGAGACCTTCTGGGCGTCGAGTTGGCGTTCGACGACGATCTGGGTGGCGATACCGGCGTGATCGGTGCCGGGGACCCAGAGGGTGTTTTCGCCGAGCATGCGATGGTAGCGGGTGAGGCCGTCCATGATCGTCTGGTTGAAGGCGTGGCCCATGTGCAGGGTGCCTGTGACGTTAGGCGGCGGCAGCTGGATCGAGAAGTTTTTCGTGTTTTCCGCGAACGCTGGCGCGGCGTAGGCGCGTTTTTCCCACTCCGGGCCCCATTGGGCTTCGATGTTGTGGGGTTCGAAACTCTTGGCAAGCGTGTTGTCGCTCATTGTTCGTGGTCTGCTGGGATGCTGTGGAATCTTTGATTATAAGGGGTGAGGATGCCGGGGAGGGTTGCCTGCGGCGCCCCGGTTTGGCGGTTCACCCAAACCAGGGCGCCGCAGGCACAACAACCAGCCGAAGGCAAAAACCAAACCTACCCCCGAACCTTATAATGACGGACAAACCGCCGCCGACCCCTGGAAAATGCCCGAACTCCTCAGTAACCTGAACCCCGAACAACACGCAGCGGTAACGCTGCCAAACGAACCGGCACTGATTCTGGCCGGCGCGGGCAGCGGCAAAACCCGCGTCCTCATCACGCGCATCGCGTGGCTCATCCAGCAAGGCCTGGCGTCGCCCGCAACCATCCTCGCGGTGACGTTCACCAACAAGGCCGCCCGCGAAATGATGGCGCGCCTGCAAGCGCTCCTGCCCATCGACACCAGAGGCATGTGGATCGGTACCTTCCACGGCCTCTGCAACCGCATGCTGCGCGCTCACCATCGCGATGCCGCGTTGCCCGCTACCTTCCAGATTCTCGACACCGCCGACCAGCTCTCCGCGATCAAGCGTCTGATGAAGGGCCTGAACATCGACGATGAAAAGTACCCGGCGAAGAATCTCCAGTACTTCATCAACAACGCCAAAGAGCAGGGCCTGCGCCCCAAAGACGTCGACGCTACCGATAACTTCAACCGCAAATTCGTCGAGCTCTACGAGGCCTACGACCAGCAGTGCCAGCGCGAAGGTGTCGTCGATTTCCCCGAACTGCTGCTGCGCTGCTTCGAACTGCTCGCGCACAATCCGCCGCTGCGCGCCCACTACCAGGCGCGCTTCCGGCACATCCTCGTCGACGAGTTTCAGGACACCAACAAGCTGCAGTATGCGTGGCTCAAGCTGCTCGCCGGGCAGACCAATTCGATCTTCGCCGTCGGTGACGACGATCAGTCTATCTACGCGTTTCGCGGTGCAAATGTCGGCAACATGCGCGACTTCGAACAGGAGTTCAATGTCCGTCATCTGATCAAGCTCGAGCAGAACTATCGCTCGCACGGCCACATCCTCGATGCGGCCAATCAGTTGATCGCCAATAACTCGCGGCGTCTGGGCAAGAATCTGCGTACCGATGCGGGCCACGGCGAACCGGTGCGTGTCTATGAGGCCGCCACGGATACCCAGGAAGCCGGCTGGATCGTCGAGGAAATCAAGGCGCTTATCAGCACCGGCACCTCGCGCAGCGAAGTCGCCGTGCTGTACCGGAGCAATGCGCAGTCGCGCACCATCGAACATACATTGGTGAACGCGGGTATCGCTTACCGCGTGTATGGCGGCCTGCGCTTCTTCGAACGTCAGGAAATCAAGCATGCGCTCGCCTATCTGCGTCTGATCGACAACCCCAACGACGACACCGCGTTCTCCCGCGTCGTCAACTTTCCGACTCGTGGCATCGGGGCGCGCTCGATCGAGCAGCTCGCGGACGCCGCGCGTCTCTACAACTGCTCGATGGCCGCGGCGGTTCCGTACGTCGCCGGCAAGGCAGGGTCGAGTCTGGCCAGCTTCGCCAATCTGGTCGGCAAGATGCGCGCGGAAACGCAGCAGATGAGCCTGCCGGAAACGGTCGAATATGTCGTGCGCGCGAGCGGTCTGTCGGAGTTCTATCAGACCGAGCGCGAAGGTCAGGACCGCCTCGAAAACTTGCAGGAACTGGTCAACGCGGCCGCAGCGTTCGTCAGTGAAGAAGGCTACGGTCTCGATACGCCGGCGCGCTCCATTCCGTTGCGTCCGGGTGCGACGTCCGCGCCGGAGCTCGTGGCGGAAACGGACGACCCCAACATCGTCGTCCTCGATGCGCCGGACGTCACCGACCCCGCGCAAAACCCCGACACGATGACGCCGCTCGCCGGCTTCCTGTCGCACGCGTCGCTGGAGGCGGGCGACAACCAGGCGCAGGCGGGCCAGGAAGCCGTGCAGTTGATGACGGTCCACGCGGCCAAGGGCCTCGAGTTTACCGCGGTGTTCATCACGGGCCTTGAAGAAGGCCTGTTTCCGCACGAGAACAGCGCGATGGAAACCGATGGCCTTGAAGAAGAGCGTCGTCTGATGTACGTTGCGATTACGCGTGCGAAGGAGCGGTTGTACCTGTCGTTCGCGCAGAGCCGGATGCTGCATGGCCAGACGCGCTACAACATCCGCTCGCGTTTCTTCGACGAGTTGCCGCAGGAAACGCTCAAGTGGCTCACGCCCAAGGTCGAGGCGGGTTCGCGCTGGGGTGGCCGCTCCGATAACGCCGGCTATGGCCGCGACTGGTTTGCGCGGCCGGGTTACACGGGCCCGTCGTCTTCGACCTCGGCGCCGCTGCCGGCTTTCGCCAATGAAACGCGCGCGGCCGAAAGCGGTTTCCGGGTCGGCCAGCAGGTGTTTCACACCAAGTTTGGCGAAGGCACGATCATCGCGCTCGAAGGCGGTGGCGCCGATGCGAAAGCGCAGGTCAAGTTCAAGCGGCACGGCGAAAAGTGGCTGGCGCTCGCCGTCGCCAAACTGCAGGCGGTCGAATGAGCGCGGCGCAAACCGGAGCGGCGGGCGGTCGTCGTCCGCTCGGGGTGATGGCGGCGTTGCCGCAGGAACTCGGTGATCTGGTCGAGGCGATGCGGGCGGAGTCTGGTGTCCGTACGGTCACGCATGGGCGCCGTGACTATCACCTCGGCACTGTGCATGGCGCGCCCTGTGTCGTGACACTGGCGCGGATCGGCAAGGTGGCCGCCGCGGCAACGGTCAGCGCGCTGATTCATGCGTTCGATGTCGACGCAGTGGTGTTTACCGGTGTCGCTGGCGGCGTGGGGCGTGAAGTGCGGATTGGCGATGTAGTTGTCGCCGATACTCTGGTGCAACACGATCTGGATGCGTCACCGTTGTTTCCGCGTTTCGAGGTGCCGTTGCTCGGCATCGCGCGGTTCGCTGCGGATCAGGTGCTGGCGGATCAACTCGCGGCGGCGACGGAACGTTTTGTCGCGGAAGAGGGCGAGGCGGTCGCGGCACGCTTTGGCACGCAACTGCCTCAGGTGCACCGGGGCCTCATCATCAGCGGCGATCAGTTCGTTGCCAGCGCGGCGGCTGTCGAGGCGCTGCGCGAGGCATTGCCGGATGCGCTCGCGGTCGAGATGGAAGGCGCAGCGATCGCGCAGGTCTGTCACGAGTACGGCGTGCCGTGTGCGATCGTGCGCACGGTGTCCGATACGGCGGACGCCCATGCACCCGCGTCGTTTGCTTCGTTTTTGACCGAGATCGCCGGGACCTACTCGAACGGTATTCTCAAGCGGTTCTTGCAGGCGCGCGTTTAGGCCTTCCCACCCGCGCCCGCCGCCAGCGCGTCGCGCACCTGCTGCAATGCGCTCGCATCCTCGATAGTCGGCAGGTCGCCCGGATCGCGGCCTTCCGCCAGCGCCGAGATCGCGCGGCGCAGCAGCTTGCCTGAACGCGTCTTCGGCAGCATCGCTACGAAATGCACCCGCGCCGGCCGCGCAATGGCGCCGAGTTGACGGTCGACCGTCGAAACCAGCTCGGCCTCGAGTTTCAGGCGCGCCTTGTCCGCCGCATAACGGTCCGCATCGCGCAACACGACGAACGCCAGCGCCACCTGGCCCTTCAGCGGATCCGCGACACCCACCACCGCAACCTCAGCCACGGCCTTATGGCTCGAGATCGCTTCCTCGATCTCCCGCGTGCCGAGCCGGTGACCCGCGACGTTGATCACGTCGTCGGTGCGCCCGAGGATCGTCACGTAGCCGTCGTCATCCTGAATGCCCCAGTCGAACGTCGAATAGAGTTGCTGGTCCGGCACGCTCGACCAGTACGTACTGACGAAACGCCGGTCGTCTCCCCACACCGTCGACATGCAACCCGGCGGCAGCGGATAGCTGAGTGTGATGACGCCTTTCTCGCCTGTTGCGCAGACGTCGCCGGTCTGCTCGTTGCGCAGCGTCAGGTTGTAGCCGTACACCGGTACGCCCGGCGAGCCTAGCTTCGGCGGTAACGCCTCGACGCCGCGCTGGATGGCGAGCATCGGCCAGCCGGTCTCGGTTTGCCAATAGTTGTCGACCACTGGTTTGCCGAGCGCGTCGGAGATCCACGAGGCCGTGGGTTCGTCGAGCGGCTCGCCGGCCAGAAACAGCGTGCGCAGGCTCGACAGGTCGTACTTCTTCAGCAGTGCCGGGTCCTGCTTCTTGAGCACGCGCAAGCCGGTCGGCGCGGTGAACATCAGGTTGATCCGATGCTGTTCGACAAGCCGCCACCAGATGCCACCGTCCGGTCGGATCGGCGTGCCTTCGTACATGACCGTAGTCAGGCCCGCGATCAACGGTGCATAAATGATGTAGCTATGGCCGACCACCCAGCCGATGTCCGAAGCGGTGAACATCGTGTCGCCCGCGCGCCCCTCGTAGATGTATTCCATGGATGCCGCCAGCGCCACCGCATACCCGCCCACGTCGCGCACGACGCCTTTCGGACGGCCGGTGGTGCCCGACGTGTACAGCACGTACGATGGCTCGTTCGACTCCAGCCACTCGCATGGCACATGCGCGTCGAAAAACTGCTCGCGTAACGGCTCGTAGTCGACGAGGTAGCTGGCGTTCAGACGCTCCGGTGCAAGCTGCCGGTCGATCCGCAGCACATGCGGCGGCTTGTGCTGCGCGCGGGCGAGCGCTTCGTCGACGAGCGGCGTGTAGTCGATCACCTTGCCGCCGCGCGCGCCGGCGTCGGCGGTCACGATCAGCGCCGGGGTTGCATCGTCGATGCGCGCTGCGAGACTCGGCGCCGCAAAACCGCCGAACACGACAGAGTGAATCGCGCCGAGCCGGGCGCAGGCGAGCATCGCGAACACGGCTTCGGGGATCATCGGCAGATAGATCAGCACGCGGTCGCCACGCTTGACGCCGAGCGAGCGCATCACCGCGGCCATGCGGTTGATTTCGGCGTATAGCTCCGCGTACGTGTAGCGCCGTTCGATGCCGGTTTCCGTCGAGACATAGACGAGCGCATTCTGCTGGGCGCGTTCGGCGAGATGCCGGTCCACCGCGTTATGGCACAGGTTGGTCCGGCCGCCGACGAACCAGCGCGCAAACGGCGGATTCGAGCGGTCGAGCACCATCTCGAACGGCGTCTCCCAATGGATGCGCCGCGCTTCGTCGCGCCAGAAGTCTTCAGGGGCTTCGATGGAACGGCGGTGGAACTCGCGGTAACGGGTCATCGGCGGCGATCCTTCCTGCGATATGTTGTGAGCGAGCGTGACGGTGCGTGTCCGCACAGCATAGAGCAGGCGTGCAGGCGCGGACAACGCGGGTTCACCATAGGCAGGGTGTCAGCAAACCCGGTGCCTCGATCGCAATGGTGTTTGGCCGGCTCGGCCCGCAAAACGAAAAAAAGGCGCCGCAGCGCCTTTCTCCGTCCATCCACGTCACACGAAACTCACGCTTTCGCGCGTTTTCCCTCGACATCGGGCAGGAACACCGTCAGCACGCCGATCAGCGGCAGGAACGAGCAGACCTTGTACACATAAGCGATGCTGGTCGCGTCGGCCAGTTGGCCGAGCACTGCCGCGCCGATCCCGCCCATGCCGAACGCGAAGCCGAAGAACAGGCCCGCAACCATCCCGACCTTGCCCGGAATCAGCTCCTGCGCGTAGACGAGGATCGCCGAGAACGCCGACGCCAGCACCACGCCGATCACGACCGTGAGGACGCCGGTCCAGAACAGGTTGGCATACGGCATCAGCAGCGTGAACGGCGCGACGCCGAGGATCGACACCCAGATCACGTACTTGCGGCCAATCCGGTCACCCACCGGACCGCCGATGATCGTGCCCGCCGCGACCGCCGCGAGGAACACAAACAGGTGGATCTGCGCGGCCTGGACCGGCAGATGGAACTTGTCGATCAGATAGAACGTGAAGTAGCTGTTGATGCTGGCCAGATAGAAGTACTTCGAGAACACCAGCAGCATCAGCACGCTCATGGCGAACAGCACCTTGTTGCGTGACAGCGTCGCGTGGCCGACCTGCGCTCCCTTGGCCTTTTTGGTGGCCGGATGACGCTTGTACCAGCGGCCGATCTGCGTAAGCACGACGATCGCGACCAGTGCCGCCACCGAGACCCATGCAATGCTGCGCTGGCCGTGCGGAATGATGATCAGCGCGGCGAGCAGCGGCCCGAGCGACGAGCCGGCATTGCCGCCCACCTGGAACAGCGACTGCGCGAGACCGTGCTGGCCGCCCGAGGCCATCCGCGCGACTCGCGACGACTCCGGATGGAACACCGACGAACCGCAGCCGACGAGTGCCGCGGCCACCAGCAGAATGCCGAAATTCGGCGCTACCGACATCAGCAGCAGGCCGGCCAGCGTAAAGCCCATACCGACAGGCAGGGAATACGGCTTCGGATGCTTGTCGGTGTAGATGCCGATCAGCGGCTGCAGCAGCGACGCCGTGATCTGGTAGGTCAGCGTGATCAGGCCGATCTGCCCAAACGACAGCGAAAAGTTGTCCTTCAGCATCGGATAGATCGCGAGGATCAGCGACTGGATCATGTCGTTGATCAGATGCGAGAAGCTGATTGCGCCGAGCACCGAGTACACGGTGCGTTGGGCCTTGACGGCCAGAGGGGCAGCGGCGGGGATGCTTGAACCGCCAGCGAGGGCGTTTTTATCGAGGCTCGTTTCCATGCGCGTGAGAGAGGGGAGAAAGTGAGCGGGCCGGATCCGCTGGGTGACGATACCGTCTGCGCCATATCGTCACACTACGGGGAACTATCTGACGTTTCATGAAGTGTAATGTGGCTTGCATGAAATGTTCGGACAAGTTTTGTCGCGAATCAGACATCAAGCGGCGTAATGCTGGCACCACGGTGGGGCGATCTGCCGCGCGTCGGTCACAAAGACCGACCATTTGCAATGTTTCGGTGCGTTCTGTCAGGGGGAATTTTGGCTGTGTATAAAGCCGTCGCTGGCACGCTGTTCACATAGTGGACGCGCATTGGGGGCGGAACACTGCACGACGGCGGCTCTAAAGATTGCTGCCGCTGGTGCCGTAGACCCGAAGAGATAACAAGGAATGCCGGAACCGACCTTTCCGGCTGGTCATACGTGAGGACCAAATATGAAAGCAGTTTCGCTGGGCAGCCAGCCGGGTGTCGGTTTCGTAGCGAGTGACGAACCGGCGGGCGGTCCGTCCGGTTCGCGCGCGCCGGTTGGGCGGCTCAAGGGTTTGTCCGTGAAGGCGACGCTCCGACTGGCTTTCGCCGCGGTGCTGATCGGTACGCTGGTGATCGGGGTGTTTTCGCTGGCGCAGATCAGCCGGCTCAACGGATCGGCGCAATCGATCTACGACCAGGGCCACGTCGCGAGCCGGGCGGCAGAGGAAGCGCGAGGTTATGTGCTGCGCGCGAGCCGTGCGCAGAAGATGCTGCTGACCGCGACGACGGCCAAGGAGCGCGATGAACTCGGCTCGGACATCGACAAGGGTCTCGCCGGCCTGTCGACGCAGATGAACACGCTGCAGCAGTATGTCGATCCCGCCGATGCGGATCAGGTGTCGCAGCAGAAGAAATTCGCCGCGGCGGTCGGGACGTGGAGCGGCCACCTGCGCGATTTCGTGAAGCTGGTGAAGGCACAGCCGCTCGATCTGTCGCAGATGAACTGGCAGGTGGGCATGCAGGATGTGTCGTTGCTGGTGGAGACCGAAAAGCTCGAGAAGATGGTGGACGCGCTGGTCGAGCAGCGCAGCGTGGCCGCAAAGGCGACCATCGACGCCTCGGCGTTCATCTACCACTCGTCGTACGTGACGATGGCGGCGATGACGATCGGCCTGATCGTGCTGGCGTTTGTGATCAGCGAATGGGTGGTGCGACGGCTGGCGCGTCAACTGGGTGGCGAGCCGGTGTACGCGAAGGAGATTGCGAGCCGGATTGCGGCGGGGGATCTGTCGAACCAGATTGCGCTGGCACGCAACGATCATTCGAGCATGCTATCGGCGCTGCACGACATGCAGAGCGGGCTCTCGACGACGGTCTCGGACATCGCGGCGAGTGCTGACGCGATTGCGACGGCATCGGGCGAGATTTCGATGGGCAACCAGGACTTGTCGGAGCGCACCGAGCAGCAGGCGATGGCGCTGGAGCGCACGGCGAGCAGCATGGAGCAGTTGACCTCGACGGTACGGCAGAACGCCGACAACGCCAGGCAGGCGAGCACGCTGGCGAATAATGCATCGGAGATTGCGGAGAAGGGCGGCGAGGTAGTGAGCCGTGTGGTGTCGACGATGAACGAGATCAACGAGAGCGCGAAGAGCATTGGCGACATCATTGGGGTGATTGAGGGCATCGCATTCCAGACGAACATTCTCGCTTTGAACGCGGCTGTCGAGGCCGCGCGCGCGGGGGAAGAGGGGCGCGGATTTTCGGTAGTGGCGGCTGAGGTGCGGAATCTGGCGCAGCGCAGTGCTGGCGCGGCCAAAGAGATCAAGGGGCTGATCAGCACGTCGGTGGAGCGGGTGGGGAATGGGTCGGCGCTCGCGCAGGATGCTGGGAATACGATGGATGAGGTGGTGAAGGCGGTCAAGCGGGTGACCGATATCATGGGGGAGATCTCGGCTGCTTCTGCCGAGCAGAGTTCTGGTATCGAGGAGATTAACCTCGCGGTTACGCAGATGGATGCCGGGACCCAGCAGAATGCGGCTCTGGTTGAGCAGGCTACTGCTGCTGCGCGGGCTCTGGATGATCAGGCTAAGGCTTTGAAGGGGATGGTGGGGAGGTTTAGGTTGAATGGGTGAGATTGGGGTGCCTGGGGCGCGTTGGGTTGGGTGTTTTTTTTGGTTGCGTTTGCCTTTCCTTGCCACCGCCGTAAAGGCAAACGTCGGCCTGAAAGACGGGGCAGGATAGACGAACGCCGACGTTATACACGAACGTTTACCAGGTTCGCTTTTTCAGCGTATAGCCATACAGGCCGTACTGTGTATTGGTGGCGGGGTCGAAATAAACACCCTGCGTGATACCGTCATCGGTCTCGGTCCAGGATTTGCCGTAGTCCTTGCTGGCAAACGTCATGTCGCGTGGCGCACCTTCTCCGGAGGCGTCCGTTGCATACACAAGCAGTACGCCACGCTTGCCCACGCTGAGTCCGTCCAGCATCAGACGTGCATCGAAGGTATGGGGTTGCTTGACCGTCTGATTGCCACGGTTTCCCCATGTCGATAGCGCACCGGTCCGGTGCCCGTTGTCACTCAAGTCCTTCCAGTCGCGCGGCGGGCCGAGCCGGGATAGCGCATAAACCGAATAGGCGTAATCGGGCGGTACCTGCTCGGACTGGAGCGAAACGACTACCTGATCAGGAAGCTTCACGTCAGGCTCGAACGCGTCGCTATCCCATTTCAGCCGCTCCACGATGCTTTCAGGTTGCATGTCCGCTATTTCCTCCGGCACGTAGTAGGCCACACGCAGCGTGCCGTCCGGACCAAGGTCTACGCCGTCGAAGGTCTTTCGCGGTTCGTCGTCCTCAGTTGCGTGGAGCGGAACCGTGATCTCTTTCCACGTGCGGCCGCCATCCGCTGTGCGCCAGACGTGCGGTCCCCAGCCAACCGCGTATCCCCGGTCAGGATCAAGGAAAAGCAGCTGGCCGATATTCCGGCTTTCCGGCCAGTCGAGTTGCGTCCAGTTCTTGCCGCCATCGCGCGAGCGCCAGAGCTTCGTGATATGCGGTGTCAAGCCATTCTTTGGCTCAGGAATCTTGTAGTCCATCCAGTCCGTGCTGACATACTGCGTGGTCCAGTCCTTCGAATACCACCAGGCCGCATCCTGTCCCGGCTGCTGGAAGTGGCGTGTCAACCCTCCGTCGATGGTGCCGCGAAAAAAGCTAACGGTGCGCCGATTCAGCCGCTCGCTGGAATTATTCATCCATGCTTCGCTAGGCTCCGCGTAGTCCGGGTCGTTCCGCTGACTAACGGGCTTGAACGTGATTACCGGGTCAGCAATCTTGAGACTGATAACCTCGTTCCCATTGATCCGGGAGTCGCCGCCCCCATACGGTTTGTCATTTTTCATGAATGTTGCTGAAATGGTCTGCCAGCCTGGGGTCGTCATGCTGTGATATCCGTAAATTGCGATGGCGGCCAGAAGGCTGCCTAAAATGAGTGTCCTGCGCCTAGGCATCCGCATGTCACTTCGCATCCATTAGCCGCCCGAGCACTTTGCTCACCGGGTCATCGATATCGGCTTTCGCTATGTTCCGTGCGTCCCCGATGGTGTCGCCTGCAACCACCTTGCCGCTGTCCCATACCTGCTCGCAGGTTCGCCAGTCGCCCCATTCTTCGAGCGCGGGGCCACCCATGATTTTCATCATGTCCGGAAGCTGCAAACGGGCCAGTCCGTCATCAAGATAGGCGAGCGGGGGTGTCTTGAATGCAAAGCTCTTGAAAGTATCGCTTTCTAGTTCCAGCTTGTATTGAGAAACCGTCATTTTGAAGCGGCCGTTTCCCGGCGTGGCGTTGCTCATCTGGATTATGTTTCCTTGCATATTTTGGTTGAGCCCATCTTTCATATCCAACTGAAGATATCGCCTCGCAAGAACAGGCTGAAAGCGGTATCTGGACCATTTCCGGTGAACGGATGAAAGCGAAGGAGCCGCACCGCGTGCCGCTATCGGCTCCGCGCTCGCACTCGTCAAGACGCTGAAAGAGTAGAAGCAGCATGAGACATTGGTATCACCGAATCGATCTGATGGAACAGCGCGATCCGACGATGGAGGTATGGACCGCGCATGTAAGGTCGCAATCGTCGCTCCTTCTGGGGGACTAGCGAGAGCCCCGTCGGCGCGGGGCAGCAATCACCAGCACGGGAGCCAGGCGAACGCCTACCAGAGTCGCTTTTTCAGCGTATAGCCGTACAGGCCGTACTGTGTATTGGTGGCGGGGTCGAAATAAACACCTTGCGTGATACCGTCATCGGTCTCGGTCCACGATTTGCCATAGTCCTTGCTGGCAAACGTCATGTCGCGTGGCGCACCTTCCCCGGAGGCATCCGTTGCATACACGAGTAGTACGCCACGCTTGCCCACGCTGAGTCCGTCCAGCATCAGACGTGCATCGAAGGTATGGGGTTGCTCGACCGTCTGATTGCCACGGTTTCCCCATGTCGATAGCGCACCGGTCCGGTGCCCGTTGTCACTCAAGTCCTTCCAGTTGCGCGGCGGGCCGAGCCGGGATAGCGCATAAACCGAATAGGCGTAATCGGGCGGTACCTGCTCGGACTGGAGCGAAACGACTACCTGATCAGGAAGCTTCACGTCAGGCTCGAACGCGTCGCTATCCCATTTCAGCCGCTCCACGATGCTTTCAGGTTGCATGTCCGCTATTTCTTCCGGCACGTAGTAGGCCACACGCAGCGTGCCGTCCGGACCAAGGTCTACGCCGTCGAAGGTCTTTCGCGGTTCGTCGTCCTCAGTTGCTTGGAGCGGAACCGTGATCTCTTTCCACGTGCGGCCGCCATCCGCCGTGCGCCAGACGCACGGTCCCCAGCCAACCGCGTATCCCCGGTCAGGATCAAGGAAAAGTAGCTGGCTGATATTCCGGTTTTCCAGCCAGTCGAGTTGCGTCCAGTTCTTGCCGCCATCGCGCGAGCGCCAGAGCTTCGTGATATGCGGTGTCAAGCCATTCTTTGGCTCAGGAATCTTGTAGTCCATCCAGTCCGTGCTGACATACTGCGTGGTCCAGTCCTTCGAATACCACCAGGCCGCATCCTGTCCCGGCTGCTGGAAGTAGCGTGTCAAGCCTCCGTCAATCGTTCCGCGTAGAAAGCTAACTGTTGAGCGATTGAGCCGTTCGTTGGAATTGTCCATCCATGACTCTTCGGGAACGGCTTGCGCCGCGTTGTATCCTTTGTCCAAATCTACAACGCGATATCGTAGTTCGGGGCTAGCGACCTTTAGTGATATGACGTCCTTGCCACTAAAATGGCTATTTCCGCCGCCATACGGCTTGTCGTTCTTCATGAACGCTCTTGAAATGGTCTGCCAGCTTGGAGTCGTCATGCTGTGATGTCCGTAAGTTGCGATAGCGGCGAGGAGGAGGCCGCCGAAAATGAATGTCCTGCGCTTGAGCGTCCGCATGTCACTTCGCGCCCATCAGCCGCCCTAGCGCCTTGCTTACCGGGTCGTCAATATCGGCCTTCGTGGCATCCCACGCATCGCCGACGGTGTCGCCTGCAACCACCTTGCCGCTGTCCCATACCTGCTGGTAGGTTCGCCAGTCGCCCCATTCCTCCATCGCCGGACCACCCATGATCTTCATCATGTCCGGAAGCTGCAAACCGGCCAGCCCGCCATCGAGGTAGGCGAGTGGGTGTGTCTTGAACGCAAAGCTCTTGAACGTGTCGCTGTCCAGTTCAAGCTTGTATTGAGGAACCACCATTTTGAAGCTGCCGTTTCCTGGCTTGGCGCTGCTCATCTGGATTCTGTTTCCCTGCATATTTTGGTTGAGCCCATCTTCCATATCCAACTGAAGATATCGCCTCGCAAGAACAAGCCATGCTTGCCCAGCAGGGCTAAGCGTCGGAAACAATTTCGCACCATAGTTCGAACAGTAGAAGTAACCGTAGCTGACGTAATAGCTGGGCGGCTTATGCCCGCAGCCGATGTGCCGCATCATGAAGTTGCTATGCCGGGACCAGTCGGAAGAGGTACATTCGGGCTGGATTAGCGTCTGCCGCTGGTGCAGCAGACGGGCAGAGACTTCCTTGTCGGTCCACGGGTCCCAGGACGTGGCGAAGGCTTTTACGCTGGCCCATGCGCTGCCCGCCGTGACCTTCTCGACTGTTTCCGTGTATTCGCACTGCAACGGCCTGTAGTAGTACTCGCAATGTCCGATTATCGAATCCGCAGCAGGTGGGACATGATCGTCACAGGCGGTACGCTCCACGCGGGCACGCTTCGTGTATGACTTCAGCGTCATGTACGATTCCGCGTAACCCACATCCTTGTCTTCATCTGCCATTTTTAATTGCCCTTCAAGCGAATCGAAACGCCTTGGGGGACATGGCTCTGCGCCAGCGACGTTTCGCCATGTTCATTGGTTGTACCTTCGGCAATCAGCTTGCCCTCAGAGAACATCTGATAACGCGTATTGGCGACAGGAACTTCGGACCCGGCCCAATGCGCGACGAAAGCCTCATCAAACGCCCCCGTCGATTCCGGCAATGGCGGAACCGCGGTTGACAGTCTCTGCGCGCCTTTCTTCTGAATCGTAATGACCTTCAGAAAGAGGTCGAACGGGCCGCCTAACGTAATGCTGCCGTCCTTCATGTGGATAAAGGCACCGCCTGATTCGAGGGTGAGTTCCTTCTTCGCGCTGATGCGTACCGTGCCGTTGACGCTCTCCATCGTCAGATCCTGGGAGGCCAGCAGCGACATGGCATCATTCTGTGCCTGCACTTCGACCGGACCCTTTGCCGCAAAAATCCTGGCACCGAACTTCTGCGCGAACAGCGAAATCTTTTCACCCGCTGCGACCGTGAAGCGTTTCAGCACGCTCCAGTCGGCGTTCTTCCCGGCTACAGCGTTGATGCTGTCCTGCGCCGCGAACTGCACGCCGCCGGCCGCGACAACAGCCGCCGATGCCGGGGTGCTCATCAGCAGACCCGGCTTCTTCAGCCCGTCGAGATATTCCTTCGTCTGCTGCTGCGCATCAGTGTCGGCAGGCTCTGCCTTGGCGCTTTGTGCCGATGCTGCCAGCGCCTTCGCAGTCGCCAGCGCGCTTTCCAGTTGTGCGATGGTTTCCTGCATGTCGAGCTGCTTCCCGCTCGCGCCTGGACGGTCATATGCCGTGACCATCATTCCCTTACCTGCACGGCTCACTCCGTAGCCGGATGTGCGAAGCTCATAGCCTTCGCCGCGCTTTTCCAGTTTGTTGTCAACCAGGTAGCCGAGATTCAGTTGCGATTTGCCCGAGTGCTCCGTGCTGAGCTTGACGCCTTCCTGGCCCGCCCAGTCCTCAAAGCGGATCTTGTTGTTCGCCTGGGTGCGGATCACATTCCGTGAGAGCCAGCGCCGGTCATTCGTCACCAGGTCGCGCGCCTGGCTGTGATGGTGGAACGCAACGATTTCGGGCTTGTCCGGGTCGCCGTCGCGGCAGGTAATCACGGCTTCGGCATCGTCCAGCGCCGGGAAGTGCATGCCGGTTTGCAGCTTGCCCGCGAACGGCTTCGCGAGGCGCAGCGGAACACTTTCTCCGCCGTTGGGCCACGTTTCGAAGTCCGCATCAAAACGCACCGTATAGTGGCCGTTTGCGGTTATGTATGCGTATTTGTAGGAGTCCGGGCTGGTGACGCGTGCGCTGAGCGTGCCGGTCACTCTGGCCCAGGTTTGCGTCTCGAGCCTGAGACGGAAGCGCCGGTCAGCGGGGATTGCCTTGTAGCTGTTCGAGTAGGGCGTATCGCGCGCGCCGCTGTGCGTGACCTCGACAATCAACTGGCCTTTGGGCGCATCGGGTAAAACAAGATCTGTTTCCAGTACGCGCCCCGGCTGCAGGTTCAGCACGTTGCTGTCGCCTTCAAAGACTACCTGCCAGGCGATGGCCGCTTCGTGGCGAAGCTGCGCTTCCCACTTCGCTCCCGCCTGGTCCAGGTGGTGAGTGCCATAAATATAGGACTGGCCGTAAGTGGTGGGATCGCTGGGCGCAACGTTGGACGTATCGCGCAAACGCTCCCAGGCTTGCTCCGGGTTGTAATCCGCGACCATGAACGACTGCGGCACCGTCACGGTGTGGGTCTTTATCGCCGTCACCGCCTCGACGCCACCCGCCTCAAGTCCCGCTGCTTCGCGGTACGGCACGACGCGTTGCGGTTCGTCGTAAATGTAATGATCTACGTCGTCCCCGAACACCACCTGGTCGCCGTATTCTGTCTCCTGGATATAGCTGTAGATGCCCGATTTCTCCTGCAGCATATGCGCATAATTCTGGTCGCTCATGCCGTGCTGCATGCGAAAAGCATGCTTCGGATACTGGCGGCGTAGCCGGAAACTGAACTGGTGCTCAAGCATTCCGTGACCGCGCAACATCTCCGCCAGAATGTCGGGCGTTGAACCATGCTGGAAGATCCTGTTTCGGGTCACTGCTGCCAGCCGCCCGAAATGCGACTTCAACACGACTTCGTACTTGACGTAATCATTCGTGTTCTGGATCGTTGAGAAGCGCGCGATAAAGCCGGAGAATTTCCGGGGTGGTCCATCGTCCGGCACGATGACAAACGACGCGTCACGGCTCAGGTATTCGGAGCGCGCAAGCGGTTGCGGATGGGTCAATACGATACGCACCTCAGTCGGTGCACCCATCTTCTCGGTGGCCTCGAACGACACCACAGAGAGCGCCGCCGCGCTGTCCGTGCCGGGTACGTCGAGGTGGTACGCCTGTCGCCCCGGTAGGACCTGAAGTGCGCCCAGCAGGTCTGTCATTGGCCTGGCCTCCTTGCGATTGTTTGAGAGGAGCGGCCTGATTCAGCAGGACTACAAAGATTGGGAGGCCGCGATGCGGAGCTTATTTGGCTCCTAAGGGTTTTTACCCTGCGTGCCATCCCAATTCGTGCGGAAAATTCTGCAAATTGATCGTTGAAAGTCGAGGCGCAATCCGGCGGGCGAGCAATCCTGGCCGCCCGTGCAGACGGTATCCGCAAAAATATCCGTAATGTCCGTATTTCTGTTCGGATGCCGCGACCCTGGAACCCATCTGACGGACTTCGCCGGTCCGAGGTGCGAATTGCGGACAACGTTGCGGCCCTGGCTACGGCCACTTCGCGCTTGTTCGCGTCCGCATGGGAAACGGTCACGGGAAGAGGCCCCGGACCACTTGCAAAGGAGGTAACCGGTTGATTGCAGCGCCCCGGGCAGCAGGACGGATAAAACGCCTCATCCTGATGAACGAAGACTCATCAATATCGCTAGCATACCTAAATAACCAGCAGGATGGGTTATGCCCGACGGCGGGGCGCGTAGCGCGACGCTGGAGCTGATGATTACCTTGTCACTAACGGGTGTGGTGCGAAGGCAGTTCTCGTGTGCGGACCACTCCGACTTCATGTCAGTGGTGGACATCTACAGGCTAGCGGTTGCAAGCCCGCTTTCTTTGCTTACTTTCTTTGCGGCGGCAAAGAAAGTAAGTGCCGCCCCGCACAGGGGCATCGCTAATAGACCACTAAGAATGCAAGGAAAGGCCAACACCGCAAGAACAACCACCAAACCAAGGCGCCGCAGGCAAAAACCTCACCCAGCCTTAACAACAACAGTACAAGTAGTCCCAGCCGACAAAACGACCCCATCGGGGACATGATCAATCTGAATCCGGACGGGCACCCGCTGCGCCAACCTCACCCAGTTAAAAGTCGGATTCACATCAGCCAGCAGCTCGCGGCTCTGCGGATTATCGCGGTCGTAAATCCCCCGCGAAATGCTCTCCACGTGCCCCTGCAACACACCACCACTCATCAACCGCATCTCAGCCTTATCGCCGACATTCACGTGCGGCAGTTTCGTTTCTTCAAAGTAGCCATACACCCAGAATGAATGACTATCCACAATAGCGAGCTTCGCCGCGCCCGCGATGGCATAGTCCCCCTGGAACACGCTCAGATTCGTCACATATCCATCCACCGGTGACACCACGCGCGTGCGCTCCAGATTCAACTTCGCGGCATCCAGCGCGGCCAGCGCCTGCTCATATGCCGCTTCCGCAGCAGACGCCGTATGCGTCGCGTTTTCCTGACTTTCCTTCGACACCACCTGGCTGTCCATGTCCGCGCGGCGTTGCGCGTCGTCGCGGCGCATCTGCAACTCGGCCTTGCGTGCCGCGACGGCAGCCTGTGCCTGCTCGACCGCGATCTGGTAATGCGAGGGGTCGATCTGCATCAGCAAATCGCCTTTCTTTACCAGCTCGTTGTCGTGTACCGGCAGCGCCACCACCGCGCCCGAGACGTCCGGCGCAATGTTCACGACGTCCGCGCGCACCCGTCCGTCGCGTGTCCACGGCTCGTCCATGTAGTGGACCCATAAGGCGCGGCCTATCAGCAGCGCAACAATGAATACGACGGCTGTTGCCACAAAACCCAGAATATTTCGGATGGTCATGATTCGACTCTGATCAACGATAAACGGCGAGACCCAGCACGCCGCACACACATACGAGCAAGCTGGCCCGGAACAGGTTCGGATGCCACACCACGCGATACAGTCCCGTATAGGCAATCGCGCGATCCAACACCCAGGTAAGCACAGCGCCGGCAATGAACATCAACACAATGGCCGGCACGTAAGCGTCAAGCACAGCAACTTCACGTGGCATGGCGAACTCCTTCTTGTTTCCCGGTCCGCGAGCCCACCAGCGTCTCTAGTGGCGATTGCGGATCGAGCAGCGCGGTACGAATGAAATGCAGATGACTCAGGATGCGTTGCAGTCGATGATGCTCCTCACGCGGTGGTGTGAACGTCGACAGCACTTGCTGGACGGCCGCAGTAGCGTCGATCGTCGCTGCGAGCGCGGTGTCCATCCGTTGTGCGCTTGGCCGGTCGAAGAGCGCTGCGATTGCGTCGCGCATCTTGCGTTCAGCAACGCGCCACGGCATCGTTTTCGCGTAGCGGGCGTCCGGCGGCAGCGCGCCGATCTCGCGCCGCATATCGATGATCGCGTTGCCCACTTCGAGCACGGCGAACAGCCAGCGCAGGCTGTCGCGCTTGACCTCGGGTTCTGTCTCGGCGAGCGCGTTGATCTGGAACATCAGGTCGCGTGCGCCGCTTTCGAAGCGGGAGCGCAGGCGTGTCAGACGTGAGTTGCAGGCCGTCACGACATGGCGGCGCAGGTCGATCAACAGACGGTTGCGCATCCACGGCAGCGACGGCGGCAGGAGCAGCGCGAATGCGATCGAACACACGAGCATCGACAGGAACAGCGCCAGCCCATCGTTGATCACGCCGGTCGGATCGTAGTGGATCACGTTGTCCGGACCCGCGAGGAAGCAAAAGAAAATGCAGTAACCCACGCCGTAGCCGGCCAGCTTTGGGCGCGTCGTCATGAATACGCCGAGCAGCAGGAACGGCGCGAGCGCAACGCAAAGCAGCGGAAAACCGTCGACGCGCGGATACAGCCCGAATACGACAATCATCCCCATCAGCGACGACAGGAGCGTGCCGCCCGCCATCTGAAATGCCATGCGGGTAGGGTTCGGCGATGTGGACGCCAGAGCACAGGTCGCCGCGCCGACCGGCAGCAGCGTGACGCCGCTCGGCCACGCGCTCGCGATCCAGAACACGCCCAGCAGCGCGATCACGATCGTCGCGCGCATGCCGGCGACCCCTGCAAACAATGCGTTGGTCCGCGGCTCATAGCGGTCGATCCAGCGCTCGCGCTCGTGCGTATCGCTCGCCAGCGAGGCATACGTGGCCGCATACGCGTGCAGATCGTCGATGAAGCGGTAGAGCAGTTCGGCGGCGGTGTCGAAATCGAGCAGCGGCACGTCGGGGCGGGCTTCCAGCGCTTCGCGCGTTGCCCGCAGCCGGTTGGGCAACTCGGTCTTGTAGGTTTCCAGTTGTTCGGTCACGCGCACGGCATCGGCGGCGGTCAGAACCGGTTCGCCGGATTTGTCGAGGAGTGGCGCGATCTCCTTGAAGTACGGTTCGATGGCTTCGATAGCGGCAGACGCGCCGGCCTCATGCAGCCGGTTCATCAACTGATGCAAGGCGTGAAAGCGCGTCGATGCAGTCATGAACTCGCTGTTCAGGCGCGACAGGCGGCCGCCTCTCATCCGCGAGGCCGGGGTTTCGAACACGGCGACGCTGCGGATCGCTTCGAAGCCCACGATGTCTGCGACAAAGCGTGCGTTGGTGGCCTCGATCTGCGCGCGATCGACCTGGCCCGACAGCGACGCCGAAACGTATTCGACGAACGCACTAAAACGGCCGCGTATGGTGGTGCGCATCTGTTCGCCGGTGAATTGCGGGAACACCAGACCGCTGACTGCGCCGGAACAGACAATGCCGACCACGATTTCCGCGACGCGCGTCGTTGCGGAAATGAACGCGCCGTCTGGATGTTGTGCCGCCGGAAAGCCGATCAACGCGGCGGTGTAGCCGGCCAGCACGAAGCCATACGTGCGGAAATTTCGGTTGCGCGCGGCACCCGCGGTACAGATGCCGACCCAGATCGCCGTCGACGCGATGAAGAGTTCCGGCTGCTGCGCAAACCGGCCGATCAGCGCCAGCATGACGACGAGCCCGACCACCGTGCCGCAGATCCGGTAGAAGCTCTTCGCGAACACCATGCCGCTTTGCGGTTGCATCACGATGAAGACGGTCGTCATCGCGGTACGCGGTTGCGGCAGGTCGAGTTTCATCGCTACGTATAGCGAAAGAAACGCGGCAGCCAGCGCCTTGAAGATATAGATCCAGGTCAGGCCGTCGGTGCGGGCCCAATCGGCGGCGGCCGCGTAGAAGGCCGTCAAAGTGAGTGGCTGGCGCGGGGCTGAGGAGGGGGAGGTGGACATGATTCGCGGCCCTTACTGCACAGTGGGCGCGTAGGCCGAGGCTTGACCGCCAGTCATTGCGTTGGCGGTCGGCGGCGCCGCCGTCGCCGTTTTGCCCTTCCCATGCGCCGGCAGCGTTTCATCCGTCTTCGGGCCGTCAGCCGGATCGGCGAGGCCGCCACCGAGCGCCGTCATCAGAGAAGCATGCGCACCCAGCCGCTCGGCCTGCACACGTGCGACGCCTTCCTGCGCACGCAGCAACTGGTTCTGCGCCACCAGCACATTCAGATAGTCCGTCAGACCACGCCGGTAGCCTTCCTTCGCGAGGTCATAGTTCTTGTGTGCGGCAGCGACCGAGCGATCGGCATCGTTGGCCTGCGTCTCGAGAGAACGGATCCGCACCACCTGGTCCGCCACGTCCTTCAGCGCGCTGACGATGGTCTGGTTGTACTGCTCGACTGCCGTGTCATAACCGGCATCCGCGGCGCCCAGTTGCGAGCGCAGCCGGCCGCCGTCGAAGATCGGCAGCGACATCGCCGGTCCCGCGGTCCAGCCGCCGTTGGTCGCCTTCAGGAACTGGAACAGCGGACCGGCCGCAGCATAGCCGCCCATCGATGCCAGCAGATTGATGTCCGGATAGAAGTTGGCCTTGGCGACGTCGATACCGCGCGCCTGTGCCGCCACCGTCCAACGCGCCGCGACGATATCGGGACGATGGCCGAGCAGCTCGGCAGGCAGCGTCGAAGGCAAGCCTGCGGGCGCGTCGAGAGAAAGCGTTGGACGGGTGATCGAATCGCCCGCGCCGGGACCTTTGCCTGCCAGCGCCGCAAGCTGATTGCGGCCCAGCGCGATCTGCTCTTCGAGTGCGTCGATCTGGCGTTCGTATTCGGGCACAGGCGTTTCGGCCTGGCTCACTTCGAGCTGCGTGCCGAGACCACCTTTGAGACGGCGCGTGGCGAGATCGACGATCTGCTGTTGCTGTTGCAGCGTCGCCTGGGCGATGTCGAGCAGCGCGTAATTCATCGACATACCGATATACGCACGCACCACGTTCGCTTCGAGTTCGAGTTGCGCGGCGCGTTCGTCGGCTGCGCTGGCGTGAGCGGCGTCGAGCGCCTGCTCGGCGGCGTTCTTGTCCTTGCCCCACAGGTCAAGGTGATAGGACAGGCCGAGCGTGCCGGTGTTGTCGTAGGAGTTGGTGTTCGAGAGCGAACCCGGACCGTAATAGATATTGTCTGGCCAGTGCTGACGCTCGAGCGACAGATTGCCGTTGACCTGCGGCGAGAGCGCCGCGTGCGCCACGCCAGCCAGCGATTGCGCTTCGCGCACCCGTGCCTGCGCAACGGCGAGCATCGGATTGCCGGCCTGAGCCGCGTCGATCCACGCATTGAGCTGCGGATCGTTATAGACGCGCCACCAGTCCGCAGCGGGCCACTGCGCCTCGGCATCGGCGGCACGAATCGCCGCGCCGGCATCGAGCGAGGACGGATTCATTCCGCGTGCCTGAGGCGCGATGCCTCCGGTACTGGCGCAGCCGGCGATTATCATGGAGATCGTAAGAACCGCGATCGCGGTGATCCCTTTTTGTACCGGAGGCTGCACGATTTACTCCTTTATTGACTAAAGTACCTTGTGCGCCATTATATTTTTCGCTGTATTTACGAATAACCCGCAAAGATGTAAGGCATTTTTACGGAAATTGAGATAATCGCTCTTGCGAAGCGTGTAACAATCGCTTCGTCTCAGTGAGGATAGGTATGGATACGCTTCAAAACATGCGTGTTTTCACCCGCGTCGTCGAGGCGGGCAGCTTCACCGGTGCCGCGCAGCACCTCAATACGACCACGGCGTATGCGTCGCGCGCGGTCTCCGATCTCGAGGCGCATCTGCGCACCCGGTTGCTCAATCGCACCACGCGCCGCATTGCGCTGACCGAAGCCGGCGAGCGTTATCTGCAGCGCTGCGAACAGATTCTGGCCTACGTCGATCAGGCCGAAGCCGAAGCGGGCGATGCTCACGCAAAGCCGTCCGGCAAGCTGAAAGTCCACGCCATGACGAGTTTCGGCCAGCACTATGTGGTGCCGGCCGTCGGGCGTTATCAGCAGCGCTATCCGGAAGTACAGGTTGAATTGACGCTGGCGCAACGCATGCCCGACCTGCTCGACGAGGGCTATGACGTTGCGCTCGTGCTGGCGCACGATCTGCCGGACTCGGGGCTCGTTTCGCAGCGCCTGGGCAGCGCATTTAGCGTTGCCTGTGCGTCGCCTGCTTACCTTGAACGTAATGGCGTACCGCAGACGCCTTCGGATCTCAGCCGCCACACCTGTCTGCAGATGGTCACGCCGGTATTTCCGACAAACGAATGGACCTTCGACGGCCCGAATGGTCAGGAGACCCTGGCGCTGGGCGCGGCGACGTTTCAGGTGAATGTCGCCGAGGCGCTGGCGGTGGCGGTGCGCGAGGGCATGGGCATTGGCCTCATCCCGATCTATTCGGCGATCAGTGGCCTGCGTAGCGGCCAGTTGATGTGGGTGTTGCCGGAGTACACGTCCCAGGAGATGAACGTGTATGCGCTGTACCCGTCGCGCCAGTATCTCGACGCGAAGATCCGCACCTGGGTCGAATTTCTGCGTGACGAACTACCCTCGACGCTCGCCACCGATCAGGCCGAACTGCGTAAATTCATCCGCACGTGACGGCGGGTCCTGGCGCACGCCGTCCGCCGGTTCGCGTTGACTGACCGTTCTCGCCGTGCATCACAGGCTGTTACAGATCTTCGGCATCGCAACATTTCCTTACTTCTCCCGCCGATTTGATTTGATAACGTTGGGTCAACGCGCTGGCCGGACCGAGTGGGTTGCAGTCAGGAATCTGAATTTACTGGAACGAAGAGGGACTCATGGATACGCATCTGCTGATCGGCGTGGCCGTCATGCTGGGACTGATTGGAATTGCCGCCTCGCGCGATCTGTTGCGCAACCTGCGTGCGCAGCCGCAACTGGTGCCGATCCGCGCCGAACGTCGCGACGCAGCGGGATATCAGCGCCGCCGCTGAGCGTGTGCGGGTAGCGTCGATGACGCTGCCCGTGTCGGCTCAAGCATCTTATATTTCGACCACCCTGTCCCACGCAAACTGCGGATTTTCCGGCTGTCCAGTGCGGCGGTCGAGGTAGCCACGCGGATTGCACATGACCCGCGTGCCCTCAACGGTGTAGTCGAACGCCGTGTGAGTGTGACCGTGAATCCACAGCACAACCGGTGAGCGCACCAGCGTCGGCAGATGGCTGACGAAGCCGGCCGACACGCGGTCATCCGCGTAACGCTCGGCGAGACTCAACCGGTGCGGCGCGTGATGCGTGACCACGATGGTTTTCCCCGCGAATGGCTTGCTCAATTCCCGCTCTAGCCACGCGCGCGCCTGTGCATGTAGCGCGAGGGAGTCGGCAGGGGTGAAATCGCGTGTGGCAGTGGTGTTCGCCGCGGCCGAGACGTCGTGCGGCCACGTGAGCTGGATCAAACCTTTGAAGTCGAGCATGACGCGCTGGGCTGCTGCCGTCGAAATCGCCAGCGCCTCCTCGTCAGCGCCATAGAGCGTGAAGTCGGTCCACAAGGTGGTCCCAAGCACGCGCCATTCGCCAGCGGGATCCACCAGCGCAGCGTTATTCAGAAAGTGCACGTTCTCGACCGATGCTGCCGCATCGCGCATGGCCGCTTCCAGCGCGCCGAATTCTCCGTCGTAGTACTCGTGATTGCCTGGCACATAGACGACGGGCGCAGCCCCGTCGAACGTCTCGGCGGCCCAGCGCGCACCCGCTGCGTGATTGTGAATATCGCCGGCAAGCACAATCAGATCCGCCTGCGCATGCGGGATCACTTCCGGCTCGTCGCACTCCAGATGCAGGTCGGACAGCACACGGATCTTCACGAACGGCACTCCTTTGTGGATGGAAAGCCTGTACTCCTAGCGTAGCACCTTGCCGGGATTCATCAGGTTGAGTGGATCGAGCGCGCGTTTGACGGCTCGCATCAACTGCACTTCCACGTCCTGCTTGTAGTGCATCGCCTCGTCGATCTTCAACTGGCCGAGCCCGTGTTCCGCGCTGATGCTGCCGCGATGGCGATGCACGCTGTCGTAGACGATCTGGTTGATCGGGCTCTGGTACTCCGCGAGAAACGCTTTCGCATCGACGCCTTCGGGGGCTTGCACGTTGTAGTGCAGATTGCCGTCGCCAAGGTGACCGAACGTGACCATGCGTACGCCCGGCACGGCTTGCGCAATCGCGGCGTCCGTTTCTGTGATGAAGTGCCCGATGCGTGAGATTGGCACGGCGATATCGTGCTTGATGTTGAGACCTTCTTCGGCCTGCGCGAGCGGAATGTGTTCGCGCAGATTCCAGAAAGCCCGCGATTGCGCGAGGTTTTCCGCTACCACTGCGTCCTGCACCAGTCCTTCCTCGAGCGCCGTTTCCATCAGCCGTTCGAAGAGGGCGCGTGCGTGTTCTTCGCTTTCGCTGTCCGATAGTTCGAGCAGCACGACTTGCGCGTGCGGCTCGGCGAACGGATAGCGCATCTGAGCGAAATGCCGGTTAACGAGTCGCAGGCAGAAATCGGACATCAACTCGAAGCCGGTCAGAAGCGGACCGGCAAAGCGCTGCGTGAGTGCGAGAAAATCGAGCGCAGCGTGCGGCGAGGCGAGCGCGGCAAGCGCCGTGACGCGCGCCGCCGGCTGCGGATGCAGCTTCAGCACGGCCGCGGTGATGATGCCGAGCGTGCCTTCCGCGCCGATGAACAGGTCGCGCAGATCGTAGCCGGTGTTGTCCTTGCGCAGGCCACGCAGGCCGTCCCACAACTCGCCTTGCGGGGTCACCACTTCGAGACCGAGACAGAGTTCGCGCGTGTTGCCATAGCGCAGCACGCCGGTGCCGCCCGCGTTGGTGGCGAGATTGCCGCCGATCGTGCAACTGCCTTCGGCCGCCAGACTCAGCGGGAACAGACGGCCGGCTTCTTCCGCGCGGGCCTGCACGTCGGCGAGGATCACGCCCGCTTCGACGGTGATCGTGTTGTTGTGCGGGTCGATATCGCGGACGCGGTTTAGACGGCGCAGACTGAGCACCGCTTGTGCGCCGCCGGCATCCGGCGTGGCTCCGCCGACCAGGCCCGTGTTGCCGCCTTGCGGCACCAGTGCGACGCCATATTCCACTGCCAGCTTCACCAGAGCGGCAACCTCGGCGGGTGTCGCCGGACACAGTACCGCGCAGGCCGCGCCGGTGTAGCGGCGACGCCAGTCGGTGAGGTAGGAGGCGGTGTCGTGGGATTCGGTCAGAACGTGTGCTACACCGATAGCGTCGCGGCAGGCCGCGATGAAGGCATCGCCTGAGGCCAGGTTAGGTGCCGTTTGAGAAGCGGAATGGGTCATGATGGTCGGTCAGAAGAGAGAGGCGAACACGCGACGTCGCCTCGTCTACGGTTGATCTTTGGGAGCTGCGCGTTGCGGGCCGCAATCGGACAGGCGGCATAGGTGCATGGCTTTATGCGGCCCGTTTCGCACGCTTTGCCGCCCGTTTGAACGGGCCGACATACGCCAGCGCGCAAACGAAGAAAACGACAGCAAGCAACGTTTCGAGCCAGCCGAGCTGAGCGGAGAGGCCGCGCTCGCTCCAGCCGCGCACAATCCCTTCGGCGAAATACAGCAGGATCAGCATCGACGCCCATTGCAGCGTGTAAAGCCGTTGGCGCAGCACGCCGGGCAGGGCGAGCAGCAGCGGTATGGCTTTGAGAACGAGCGCGGTGCCGCCCGGACGCAGCGGCGCAAGCCACCATTCCCATGCGACCGAAAGCACGATCAGCGCGATCAGGGCCGCTGCTGAGCCGAGCGCCGCACCGCGCCGCCGCGCGGGCGTCGAAACTGAATCGGGCGTGCTCACGGACGTTCGCTCATGGCGGCGGCCGTGCGTGCGACGCGTGCCCCGAGCGCGACGGCAAGCGTTTTCTCATCTGCGGAAATACCGTGTTCCGCAGAATCGGCCCGCGCGAAATGCGATGCGCCGTAGGGCGTGCCGCCCGTCAGCGTGGTGGTCAGCGTGGTCTCGGTATACGGGATGCCGACGATCAGCATGCCGTGATGCAGAAGCGGCAACATCATCGATAACAGCGTGGATTCCTGGCCGCCGTGCAAACTGCCCGTGGACGTGAACACGCAGGCCGGCTTGCCGGCCAAGGCGCCGGATAGCCACTGCGGTGTGGTGCCGTCGAGAAAGTATTTGAGTGCAGCGGCCATATTGCCGAAGCGGGTCGGCGATCCGAGCGCGAGGCCCGCGCATTCTTCCAGATCGCGCAGCTCGACGTAGGGCGGGCCTTCCGCCGGAATATCGGGCTGGGTCGCCTCGCAGACGGTCGAGACGGGCGGCACGGTGCGCACGCGCGCCTGCATGCCGGGGACGCTGTCGACGCCGTGCGCGATCGCCAGCGCGAGCTCGCGCGTGGCGCCGTAACGGCTGTAATAGAGCACGAGAATGTCTTTCATAGGCCTGATCGAGTGAGCAGGTATTATAGGGGTTGGGTCCGCAGCACAGGCGGCTCGCGGGCAACCGGCGCGAGCCCTACACGGTTCATGAAGCAAGGAGGCAGGGTTTGTTGTCCAGGGTGCGTTTCGACCTCGATACGCTTAAACGTCTCGCGCAATTCGCCGCGAAGCGCAGCAGCGAAGATCGCATTCCCCAGGTGGCCGGCAGTCTGACGTTCACCACCATGCTCTCGCTCGTGCCGCTTGCGACGGTGGCGTTCGCCTTGTTCACCGCGTTCCCGATCTTCGGTTCGTTCCAGATGTCGCTGCAGGGTTTTCTGGCCGACCATCTGATGCCGTCGCAGATCAACGACCAGATTTTCAGGTACCTCAACGAATTCGCGGCCAAGGCCAAGGGCCTGACGACGATGGGCATGATCGTCCTGTTCGTCACTTCGGTGATGACGATGATGACCGTCGAATCCGCGTTCAATGTGATCTGGCGGGTGCGCAAGCCGCGGCCCTTTGCGCAGCGGGTACTGGTCTACTGGGCCGTCATCACGCTGGGGCCGATCCTGATTGGCGTGAGCCTGTCGATTTCTTCGTATCTGTTCACACGCTCGATGGCGTTCAGCGCCGCGCAGCACATCACGCCGCTGATCGATTGGGCGCTGACCGGAGCAGCGCTGCCGCTTACGGTGCTCGCTTTCACCATGCTCTACGTGTATCTGCCGAATTGCCGGGTGGAGTGGCGCGATGCAGTGGTTGGCGGCCTGGGCGCGGCCATCGCATTCGAACTGGCGAAACGTGGCTTCGGCTATTACATCCGGCGCATTCCGACCTATACGGCGGTGTATGGCGCGTTTGCGGCGGTGCCGATGTTCCTGCTGTGGATGTACCTGAGCTGGTTCATCACGCTGGCGGGGGCGATGGTGGCGTCGGCGCTACCGGCGATCCGCATAGGGCAGTTTCACCGGCCGCGCTTTGCGGGCAGCAATCTGTTCGATGCGCTCGAAATGCTCGCGCGGCTTTCCGAGGCGCGCGAAGCGGGCAAGCCTGGGTACACGTTGCAGGATCTCGCGCGCATGCTGCGCCGGGATATGGATACGACCACCCATTTGATTGATACGCTCGAGGAGATCGAGTGGATCGCGCGTCTGCAGGAAGACGGCTCGCGCCCGCGTTTCCTGCTGCTGGCCAATCCCGCCCAGGTGACAGTGGAACGGCTTTTCGACCTGTTCGTGATCGATCGCGCGGAGCTCGAATATCAGCTCAATCTGGAGTCCACGCGGGTGGACGGCGCGACGTTGCTCGCGGCGCTGGAGAACGACAAGCTGAGTGTGTCGCTCGCGTCACTGCTCGCCCTGCGGGCCTCAGCGCGTGCCGTGCGGGCAGCGGCCGAAGCCGAGGGACGGAATTCGTCAATGCCGCATCAGACGGCGTGAACGGCATGCCTTTGCGCTAAAGGGAAATCTTCCCGACGCAGATATCCTTGAACATCACCCAGTCGCCCATCAGGCTGTAGACGGGGTGCCGGAATGTGGCCGGGCGGTTCTTCTCGAAGAAGAAATGCCCGATCCATGCACACCCATAGCCACTGACGAGCGCAGCCGGCAACCACAGCCAATCGCCGGTGGCTAATGCCATGGCCAGACAGCCGATCACGCCCAGCGAGCCGACAAAGTGCAGGCGCCGCGAAACAACGTTGCGATGCTCCTCGAGGTAAAACGGATAAAACTCCGCGAAATTCGCGAAGCGTTCGGTATGAGCGGTTTGAGACATCTTGGCCTCCGTTTCGCTGCTCTCTTGTGGTCCATCCCCCGCCATGCCCGTTTATGCGGCATGGCGAACCCGGCCAGCGACAAGTGCATCGTTTGTGCGCCTGAAACCGGATGGGCCTGAATCATTGTGCGGCTATCGGCGGATGCGCGCAACCTGGCCATTCGGCCGATGGTGCGCGCCGCCGGGCGGCGCTATTGTCGAGCTTACAGAAGCGATTGAGCGGAACTGCATAGCTTTATGCGGATTGGCTGTCGAGGCCCGACGCAAAACTGAACAGCGCGTCCAGCGTTGCGTCCGGTTGCTCGGTCATCAGCGCGTGGCCGGCATCGAGCATTACCGTGGCGACCGTTGCACCGGCTTCTGCAAAAGCCTGAGCGAGCGCTTTCGTGGCGCGCGGCGGCGTCATGGCGTCGCGCCGTCCCACGATCAGCTGTACCGGGCAGCGCACCTGGGCTGCGCGTGCAAGGCCATCGGCGTAGGCATTGCAGGCCGTGAAGTCGGTGTGGAACAAACCGGGTTCGCCTTTGGCCGATAGCCGCTCCATCAGCCGCTGGTTCATGCCGTGCAGCCAGAAGCCCGGGCCGGGGCAGGATGGTTTCGCGGCCAGCGTCGAATGCGACCATTGATTGACCATGCCGATCGCCTCCGGCTCGCGGTTGAGCGCGGCGTCGAGCAGGGCGTCGGAGACGGCCATCGGCACGGCAGTGGCGACCAGCGCGAGACCGCTCGCACGTTCCGGATAGCGCGCGGCAAATTCGAGCGCGACGAGCGAGCCCATGCTGTGGCCAATCACGCAGGCGCGTGCCACGCCGGCTGCGTCCAGCAGCGCGGCGAGCCAGTCGGCCATGGAGGCGATATCGGTGAGCGCGGGGCCAGCGCTGCGATGATGGCCCGGCAGGTCGACGGCCAGCACACTGAAGCCGTGATGCGCGAAGTAACGGGTTTGCAGCGCCCACACGCTGTGGTCGTGCTCGGCGCCATGGATGAACACCGCGCAAGGCAGGCTGCAGTCGAACGGTTTGCCGCCGGTGTACGCGTAGGCCGCCTTGTTCTGGACCTCGAGGATCATGCGGACTCCCTGGGTGCGCCGCCGCTGGGGTTGCCGGAGCCTTGGGGACTGTTCTTTGGTTTGGCGGCGCTGCCGCTGGTGGGCTTCTGCGCGGCCTTGAGTGCGCGCTTGAGGTCGTCGATCAGATCGTCCGGATCCTCGAGGCCAATCGACAGGCGGATGGTGCCCTCGGCGATGCCCGCCGCGGCGAGTGCGGCGGCGTCCATGCGGAAATGGGTGGTAGAGGCGGGATGGATCACCAGCGAACGGGCGTCGCCGACGTTCGCCAGATGCGAGAACAGCGAGAGCGCTTCGATGAAGCGCCGTCCGGCGGCACGGTCGCCACGCAGGTTGAAGCTGAACACGGCGCCAGCGCCGCGTGGCAGCAGGCGCATGGCGAGCGCGTGATCCGGGTGCGAGTCCAGTTCGGGATACGCGACGGATTCGACCGCGGCGTGGGCAGCGAGAAATTCGACCACTTTGCGGGTGTTCGAAACGTGCCGGTCCATACGCAGCGGCAGCGTTTCGATCCCCTGCAGCAGTTGCCAGGCGGCTTGCGGATGCAGACACGCGCCGAAGTCACGTAGCCCTTCGCGGCGGGCGCGCAGCAGGAAGGGGGCAACGGTGCTTTCCTCGGCGAACACCATGCCGTGGAAACCCTCATACGGTTCGGTGAACTCGGGAAAGCGTCCGGACGCGTCGAAGTCGAAGGTCCCGCCGTCAACCAGCACACCGCCGATGGTAGTGCCGTGACCGCCGAGGAACTTGGTCGCCGAGTGGTAGACGAAATCCGCGCCATGCTCGAAGGGCTTGAGCAGGTACGGCGTCGTAAAGGTCGAATCGACCAGCAGCGGTACGCGGTGCTCATGCGCGATCCCGGCGACCGCGGCAATATCCAGCACGTCGAGCCCGGGATTGCCTAGGGTTTCGCCGAACAGCAGGCGGGTGTTCGGGCGCAGCGCGGCGCGCCAGCCGTCCAGATCGCCGGGTTTGACGAAAGTCGTTTCGATGCCGAAGCGGCGCAGCGTGTAGTTCAGCAGATTGTGCGAGCCGCCATACAGGGCGCCAGACGCGACGATGTGTGCGCCGGCGCCCATTAGCGTGGCGATCGCCAGATGCAGCGCGGCCTGGCCGCTGGCCGTGCCGATCGCGCCGGCGCCGTTTTCCAGCGCGGCGACGCGCTCTTCGAAGACGGCCACGGTCGGGTTCGAAATCCGCGAATACACGTGGCCGGCGCGTTCCATGTTGAACAGCGCGGCGGCGTGGTCGGTGTCGCGGAACGAGAACGAGGTGGTCTGGTAGATCGGCGTGGCGCGCGCACCGGTCGTGGGATCGGGGGCTGCGCCGGCATGCAGCGCAAGCGTATCGAAACGGTTGGCGGACATCCTGGGCGGCGGAGCCACGGGCAGCTCCGCGAAGGGTCAAAGTGGAGGCATCGTATCATCGGGGTTGACGGCTTCAAGTCCGATTTTCCCTGTATGGGGCGCTGCCACGCCCGTCCCGCCTTGGTGGGCGGCCCGCTTTCCTTTTACAGGCCTTTCCGCTAGGATCGAAATCAGTCATGTATTAACGGCTTCACCAGATTCCGCAATCACCCGTGCATGGGACCGCGAGTAGGCGCCAAAGCGCTAACCCCGGTCGACAAAGGAGACAATCATGCGAGTCAGCGACATTCTCAAGGTCAAGGGCAATACCCTGTTTACCGTCACGCCGGATACGCCGCTGCTCGACGCAGTCAATGCGATGGCCGAGCACGACATCGGCTCGCTGGTAGTCATGGAATATGGCGATCTGGTCGGCATGCTGACGTTCCGGGAAATCATCCTGACACTCAGCAAACATCACGGCAGCGTCGGCACCGCGACTATCCGTAAGGTCATGGACGACCATCCGCTCACGTGCACGCCGGAAACGGATGTGAACGAAGTGCGCCGCATGATGCTCGAGCACCACGTGCGCTATCTGCCGGTCATGGAGAGCCGCACGCTGATGGGCGTGATCTCGTTCTACGACGTGGCAAAGGCCGTGGTCGAGGAGCAGGGCTTCGAAAACCGCATGCTCAAGGCCTATATCCGCGACTGGCCGGAAGAGCGGGAGCAACAGACGGGCTAAATGCCCGGCGATGACCGTGTTGGCCGGGTCCGGTCGCAGCGGCCATCAAGTTGCCACAAGCCTGAGGTATAGGTCCAGGGGCGTGCGCGAAAGCGCGCGCCTTTTTTGCATCCGCGCGGTCCTTTCTCCTATTTCCCAACTACATGAGCGATCGTCCGATACCCGCCGCCCGCCGCGCAACCCGCACTAGCGACGCACACGAATCCCAGTTCCGCCTGCTCAGCGAGCGACGCTTTGCGCCGTTTTTCTGGACCCAGTTCCTGGGCGCCATGAACGACAACGTGTTCAAGATCGGCTTTACGTCGCTCGTAACGTATCAGACGGCGCGCTTTTCCGGGGTCGATGCGAAGACCGCGGCGTTCCTGATCTCGGCGATCTTCATCCTTCCGTTCGTGCTGTTGTCGGCCACCTCCGGCCAGATCGCGGACAAGTACGACAAGGCGATGCTGACGCGCTTTGTGAAGACGTTCGAGATCGCTGTGATGCTGATCGGCGGCACGGGTTTCTGGCTGCATAGCGCGCCGCTGCTGTATCTGTGCACGTTTCTGATGGGTGTCCATTCCACCGTGTTCGGCCCGGTCAAGTATTCGTACCTGCCCCAGCATCTGGCGAAAACGGAACTGGTCGGCGGCAACGGCATGGTCGAAATGGGCACCTTCGTCGCGATCCTGATCGGCACGATTATCGGCGGAGAAGCGGCGGGCTTCGTCGAACATGGCGCCGTGGTGCTGGCCTGCGCCTGCGTCGGGATTGCGCTGGTGGGGCGCGTCGTGTCCATGTTTGTGCCCGCTACGCCGGCGCCGCAGCCCGATCTGCAGATCAACTGGAATCCGGTCAGCGAAACGTGGCGCAATCTGAAAATCGCCCACGAAAACCGCACGGTGTTTCTGAGCCTGCTGGGTATTTCGTGGCTGTGGTTTGTCGGCGCGACGTTTCTGTCGTCGTTTTTCAATTTTGCCAAGGACGTGCTGTCGGCCAATCCCGATGTCGTCACCGTGCTGCTCGGCACGTTTTCCATCGGCATCGGGCTCGGTTCGCTAATGTGCGAACGGCTCTCGAAGCGACGCATCGAAATCGGCCTCGTGCCGCTCGGCTCGATCGGTATGAGCGTGTTCGCCATTGATCTGTTCTTTGCAAGCCACGCGTTACCGCCGGCAGCGCATTTGCTGAGCGTCGGCGAATTCCTCACGATGCCCGCCAACTGGCGCGTGCTTGCCGATCTGTTCCTGCTCGCCGTGTTCGGCGGCCTTTATAGCGTGCCGCTGTATGCGCTGATCCAGAGCCGCAGCCAGCCGAGCCATCGTGCACGCATCATCGCAGCCAACAATATTCTCAACTCGCTGTTCATGATCGTCTCGGCGCTGATGGCGATGGCCTTGACCACCGCGGGCGTCAGCATTCCGGGTCTTTTCCTGGTGACTGCCCTGCTCAACATCGTGGTGGCCACCTACATCTACTCGCTGGTGCCGGAATTCCTGCTGCGCTTTATCGCATGGGTGCTGGTGCATACGTTCTACCGGATCCGGCTCGTGCATGCCGAGCGCATTCCGGAGGAGGGCGCGGCGGTGCTGGTGTGCAATCACGTGAGCTATGTGGACGCGATCGTCATCATGGCCGAAAGCCCGCGTCCGATCCGCTTCGTGATGGATCACCACATCTTCAGGTCGCCGTTTGCCGGCTGGGTGTTTCGTCACGCGAAGGCTATTCCGATCGCGCCGTCGCACGAGGACCCGGAAATGCTAACGCGGGCCTATGAAGCCTGCGCGCGGGCGCTCGCTGAGGGTGACCTGGTGTGCATTTTCCCGGAAGGCAAGCTGACCAGGACCGGTGATCTGAACCCGTTCCGTCATGGCGTGACCGAGATCATCCGTCGCACGCCGGCGCCGGTGGTGCCGATGGCCCTGCGCGGGCTGTGGGGCAGCGTGTTTTCACGTGGCGCCGAGACGCGCTGGCCGCGACCGGTGCAAAAAGGTGTGATGAGCCGGCTGACGCTGGCGGTCGGCGAGCCGCTCGATCCGGCGCAGGTGACGCCGGAGGGGCTGCAGCAGATCGTGACGGAGTTGCGCGGGGCGCGGAAGTAGGGACTGCTGCTCTGCTACCCTGAGTTGCTGTGCTGTGCTGTGCTGTGCCTCGCTAGCGCGCGCCGACCCGCGTGGCGGGCGGCGACTTGCGTGGGCCGCCGTCACTTGTCCGTTCGGCCAACGCCCGTCTGGTGCGGCCCTCGCCTTAGACGAGGCTGGCATAATAGCGGTTTCCCCGCATCTCTTTGGACGACGCTCATGTCCGGCAATACGCTTGGTACGCTTTTCACTGTCACGACCTTTGGCGAATCGCATGGTCCCGCTATCGGCTGTGTGATCGACGGTTGCCCGCCGGGAATGACGCTGGTCGAAGAAGATATCCAGGTCGAACTGGACCGCCGCAAGCCGGGCACCTCGCGTCACGTCACGCAGCGCAAGGAAGAGGACAAGGTCGAGATCCTGTCGGGCGTGTTCGAAGGCGTCACCACCGGTGCGCCGATTGCGCTCCTGATTCGCAACACGGACCAGCGCAGCAAGGACTACGGCAACATCGCGGATACGTTCCGTCCGGGCCATGCTGATTACACCTACTGGCAGAAATTCGGTATCCGCGACTATCGTGGCGGCGGCCGTTCGTCGGCGCGTCTGACGGCGCCTACTGTTGCGGCTGGCGCCGTGGCCAAGAAGTGGCTGCGCGAGCACTTCGGCACCGAGATTCGCGGCTACATGGCGACGCTTGGTGAGATCGAAGTGCCGTTTGTCGACTGGTCGCACGTGCGCGAAAACCCGTTCTTCGCGGCGAACGCCGAGGTGGTGCCGCAGCTCGAAGAGTACATGGACGCGCTGCGCAAGGATGGCGATTCGATCGGCGCGCGCATCAACGTGGTTGCCTCGGGCGTGCCGGTCGGGCTCGGCGAGCCGCTGTTCGACCGCCTCGACGCCGATATCGCGCATGCCATGATGGGCATCAATGCGGTGAAGGGCGTCGAGATCGGTGCGGGCTTTGCCAGCGTCGCCCAGCGCGGCTCGGTGCATGGCGACGAACTGACTCCGGAAGGCTTTGTCGGCAATCACGCGGGCGGCGTGCTCGGCGGGATTTCGACGGGGCAGGACATCACGGTATCGATCGCCATCAAGCCGACCTCGAGTATCCGTACGCCGCGGCGCTCCATCGACAAGGCTGGGCAACCGGCCATCGTCGAGACCTTTGGGCGTCATGATCCTTGCGTCGGTATTCGTGCGACGCCTATCGCCGAGTCGATGCTGGCGCTGGTGCTGATCGACCATGCGCTGCGCCATCGCGCGCAGTGCGGTGATGTGGTCGTTACTACGCCGAAGATCGCGGCGAGCGCGCCGTAAGTCGCGTTCCGCGCGACTTATCGTCTGTGTCGGAATTCCGCAATGATCGACCCGAATCCCCGTGCAGCCGACGGCGCGGACGCGCTGTCGCAGTTGCGTGCGCGAGTCACCACGCCGCAAGCGAGCGCCACGGACTGGCTGGCGTTCGGCCAAGCCTTGCTGCAGGCGGCAGGGCGTAACCGGGACCAGCAGCGCGAAGCGCTTGTCGCACTGGTGCAGGCCTATCAGCTCGATCCCGCTTGCGATCCGACGCTGCTTCACATCATTGCTCAAACCGGATTTATGCTGCGCGACTGGCCTTTGGTCGACTCGGCGACGTCGTTGCTGCTTGCGCGCAACGCGGAAGATGCTAACGCGCTCGTCTGGCGCGCCGCCGCCATCCAGCAACGCGACGATTTCGACGAAGCTGAGCGTCTGTTGCGCGAGGCCGTGCGGGTGGTGCCGGGTAATCCGGTCGCGCTGCACAAGCTCGCGTTGTGCATCAAGGAACAGGCTCGCTTTGCCGAAGCCGAGACACTGTTGCGGCGTGTGCTCGAACTGTCGCCGAACAACGCGCACGCGACGTTCGATCTGTCGGAGCTGGAAATACGCTCCGGCCGCTATGACGACGGCTGGGCAAACTACGAATCACGCATCGCATTTGGCGACGACCTGAACGACGCACATCGTGCGCTCGCCGAGATCAGCAGCTACTGGCAGGGTGAGTCGTTGGCCGGCAAGACGCTGATCGTGTACGGCGAGCAAGGCAACGGCGATTGCCTGTGGGCCGTGCGCTTTTTGCCGCTGCTCGCTGAGCGGGCACGGCGCGAGGGCGGCCGGGTGATCTTTGGCCACGACGGGCCGCTGCGGCACCTGTTCGAGCGCATGTTGCCCTCCGATGTGGCGCTCGAAACCAGCCTCATCACCCAGCCGGATTTCCACTGTGGGCTGATGAGCTTGCCGTTACGGCTCGGCATCTTCGATTCGGCAGGCTGGGGACGCCCCTATCTGAGTGCCGACTCGGCTCGCGCCGGGCTGTGGCGCGAGCGTGTCGGGCAGACGGCAGTGAGTGGTGGGCCTAAAGTCGGGCTGGTGTGGAACGGCAATCCGCAGCACATTCGTGATGCGCGCCGCTCGGTGCCAGTCGACCAGCTGGAGCCGCTCCTGATGGTGCCAGGCATCACCTGGTTCGCGCTGTCGCCAGGGCGTTCTGCGACGATCGAGCAATGGCGCGAGCACGGCATTCAGATTGTCGATCCCACGCCGCATTTCGAGGCTGGTTTCGATGACGTCGCGGCGCTACTCGCCAATCTAGACCTTGTCGTGACCATCGACAGCGGTCCTGCTCATCTGGCCGGCGCGCTTGGTGTGCCGACGTGTCTGATGATCGATCATGTGTCGGCGTGGTTTTGGGGCGACCAAACGACGCAACGCACGCCATGGTATGACTCGGTCGAGCTGTTTCGTCAGCCGGCGATCGGTGCGTGGGCGCCTGTGCTGGCGAGCGTACGCGAGAGACTGGAAGCGCTGGTACGGTTGCCAAGGCATTGAACCGGGGCGGTATCGTTACAGCGTTTCAGCAAGCCCCAACCCCGCAGACGAAAAAAAACGCCGCTCATCCATCATGGCGAGCGGCGCTTTTGCGTCCTGTGACTCCGCGCTAATGTGCTAACACCCCAGCGCCACCAGTCGCATCACATATTCGGATAGTTCGGCCCACCGCCGCCTTCTGGCGTGACCCACACGATATTCTGCGTCGGGTCCTTGATATCACAGGTCTTGCAGTGCACGCAGTTCTGCGCATTGATCACCAGACGCTCGCTGCCATCGTCGTTCTTCACGAACTCATACACCGCTGCCGGGCAATACCGCGATTCCGGCCCCGCATACGTGCTCAGGTTCACGTTCACCGGCACGCTTGGATCTTTCAGCGTCAGGTGGGCCGGCTGGTTCTCCTCGTGATTGGTGTTCGAGATGAACACCGAGGACAGCCGGTCGAACGTCAGCTTGCCATCCGGCTTCGGATACACGATCGGCTTGCACTGCGACGCCGGTTTTAGCATCTCGTGGTCCCAATGCTGGTGGTGCAGAGTCCACGGCACATTGCCGCTCAGTAGCTTCTGCTCGATGCCCACCATCAGCGTGCCCAGGTACAGGCCCTTGCTCATCCACTGCTTGAAGTTGCGTGCGCGGTACAACTCCGTGTGCAGCCAGGAGGTTTTGAACGCCTCCGGATACGCCGTGAGTTCATCGCTCGTGCGGCCGGCCTGCACGGCATCGAACGCGGCGTCGGCGGCCAGCATGCCGGTCTTGATCGCGGCGTGCGAACCCTTGATGCGCGAGGCGTTCAGGAAGCCCGCGTCGTCGCCCACCAGGGCCCCACCCGGGAACACCAGCTTCGGCAGCGACAGCAGGCCGCCGGCGGTGATCGCGCGTGCACCGTAGGAGACGCGCTTGCCGCCATCGAGGAACGCGCGGATCGACGGATGCGTCTTGTAGCGCTGGAATTCCTCGAACGGCGACAGGTACGGATTGGTATAGCCGAGGCCCACCACGAAGCCGACCATCACCTGGTTGTTGTCCAGGTGATAGAGGAACGAGCCACCGTAGGTGTCGGATTCGAGAGGCCAGCCTGCCGTATGGATCACCAGACCCGGCTTGTGCTTGGCCGGATCGATTTCCCACAGTTCCTTGATGCCGATACCGTAGACCTGCGGATCGGCGCCGTCGCGCAGTTTGAATTTATCCTGCAACTGCCGCCCCAGATGGCCGCGCGCGCCTTCGCAGAACAGCGTGTACTTCGCGTGCAGTTCCATGCCGAGCTGGAAATTCTCGGTCGGCTGGCCGTCCTTGCCGATACCCAGGTTGCCGGTGGCGACACCTTTGACCGAGCCGTCGTCGTTGTACAGAACCTCGGCCGCCGGAAAGCCCGGGAAAATCTCCACACCCAGCGCCTCGGCCTGCTGGCCGAGCCACCGCGTGACGTTCGCGAGGCTGATAACGTAGTTGCCGTGATTCTTGAAGTTGTCAGGCAGCGCCCAGTTGGGCACGCTCTTCGAACCGCTTTCGGAGAGAAACAGGAAGCGGTCTTCGGTCACTTCAACGTCCAAAGGCGCGCCTTTTTCCTTCCAGTCGGGGATCAGTTCGTTCAGCGCGCGAGGGTCCATGACCGCGCCGGAGAGGATGTGCGCCCCGATCTCCGAGCCCTTTTCCAGTACGCAGACGCCGATTTCGACGCCTTTTTCCGCTGCCAGCTGCTTCAGACGGATCGCCGCGGACAGGCCAGCGGGGCCGCCGCCGACGATCACCACGTCGTATTCCATCGACTCGCGCGGGCCGTACTGCTCAATGAGACTTGCGGGGGTCATTGATGCTCCTCTTACCGTTAGAATGCTTTTTTCGGGATCGTATTGTGGGCGAACGGTTCCGGCGCCGCAACCCAATGAATAAAGATTAGCACGATCGTTCTATTTATGTGATACGGTAGCGGCCCGGCGTTTCACCGGGTATGCCCCAGGTATTCACGAAGTTCCGCGGCCTCGCCGCGCGTGTAACCCCAACCGAACAAGGTAAACACAATGGGCCGTTCGATCAATCTGGAAGGCAAGGTTGCGCTGATTACGGGCGCCTCGAGCGGGCTGGGCAAACGCTTCGCTCAGGTGCTGTCGCAGGCTGGCGCGAAGGTCGTGCTGGCCAGCCGCCGCACCGAACGCCTGAAAGAATTGCGCGCCGAAATCGAAGCCTCCGGCGGCGCTGCGCACGTGGTGTCGCTCGACGTCACCGATTACCAGAGCATCAAGTCGGCCGTGGCGCATGCCGAGACGGAGGCGGGCACCATCGATATTCTGGTGAATAACTCGGGCGTCTCGACCACGCAGAAGCTAGCGGAAGTCACGCCCGCCGATTTCGAATACGTGTTCGACACGAACACGCGCGGCGCGTTCTTCGTGGCCCAGGAAGTCGCCAAGCGCATGATCATGCGTGGCAACGGCGGTCAGAAGCCGTCGTACCGGATCATCAATATCGCTTCGGTGGCGGGTCTGCGTGTGTTGCCGCAGATTGGCCTCTACTCGATGAGCAAGGCCGCGGTCGTTCATATGACGAAGGCGATGGCGCAGGAATGGGGACGCCACGGCATCAACGTGAACGCGATCTGCCCGGGCTATATCGACACCGAAATCAATCATCACCACTGGTCCACCGACCAGGGGCAGAAGCTGGTTTCGATGCTGCCGCGTCACCGTGTCGGTCAGCCTGAAGATCTCGACGGCTTGCTGCTTTTGCTGGCCGCTGATGAATCACAATTCATCAACGGCTCGATCATTTCCGCCGACGATGGCTTTGGGCTTTCCTGATTGGGCGTGGGTTTGAGCCTCAGTTGTGTCTAAGAACCGCGCCCCGTTTCAACCTGTAGAAAAAGTACGATGAGCGAACACCACCCCGTTTTTGAAATGTCCATGCCGATCCGCTGGGGCGACATGGACGCATTCGGCCATGTGAACAACACGGTCTATTTCCGCTACATGGAGCAGGTGCGGATTTCCTGGTTCGAGCAACTGGGTATTCTCGGCGGCAATGAGGAAGGGCAGGGGCCAGTGATCGTCAACGCATCGATGGAGTTCCTCAAGCAGCTCCATTATCCTGGCGACGTGATTGGCCGGATGTCGGTCGGCACACCAGGCCGCAGCAGTTTCGACACCGGTTTCGAACTGAGGCGCGCCGATGACCCGTCGACCGTCTATGCACGGGGCGCCGCGCGTTGCGTGTGGATCGACTACGCGGCGGGCAAGTCGGCGCCGATTCCCGATCTGCTGCGCTCGACTATCGAAAACGCGGTGCTCGTCAAGCCGGTTTGAGGCGGCTCCGCTGTCGGCCAGAGTTCGCGTTTTAGCGCATTCGTCCGGTTTCGTGCAGAGCGGCTCCATGTAGCGAACCTGCTGCAAGCTCTTGCGCAACCGTCAATGCCCGAGCAGCCTCTGCAGCAGTTCCGTCGCATTGCCCGTATCGTATTTACGCATCAGCCGCGCCCGGTAGACGTCCACCGTGCGTGAGCTGATGTCCAGCACGCGCCCAATCTGCTTGCTGGTCTTGCCCGTCACCAGTTGCGCGGCGATTTCCCGCTCGCGCGGAGTCAGCTCGATAGCGACGCGCCGTGTCGCGCTCAGATCCTCGAAAGTCCACACGCCCGCGGCATGCGGGTTAGCGCGCTCGAGCGAGCGGCCCGTCACGTGACACCAGAACAATTCCCCATTGGCGCGCCTCATGATCCGGTCGTCGGCGTAGCTGCCGTGCGCGGTCATGATGGGCGGAATGCGTTCGCCAATCCGCTCGAACTCGTCCGCCGACGGGTACAGCACCTGAAACGACTGCCCCAGCAGCGACTCGCGCGGACAGCCGAAGATCGACGCCAACTGGTCGTTGCAGTCTTCAATGAAGCGCTCGCGCGACAGCACGAGGCCGATCGGCGCGAGGTGGAAGGCGGTTTGGTAATCCAGTGCGGGCATGAAAGGTGCGCAAGCAGGTGCGGAAGCGGAAAATCACTTATGTATTTTTGCGTATTGTGCCGTATGGCCCGCGCATCGTACCCTTTCGGGCAAATCATACGGCTGCAGCGAGGCCGCGGGTGAAGGGTCTGCCGGGCCGGCTGTGCGATGTCGACGCAAGGCTGGCTGCGGATGACTAGAATGACGTTCTGGGCTCAACCCGCATCACCACGCATCACCACGCATCGCACCAATCCGGCGGCCGGCGTACCGGATTTTCGGGTTTCCATAAAGGAAGGGACACACTGATGAACAAGGTCTATCCAGACGCGGCTACCGCGCTCAAGGACATCGTCAAGGACGGCCAGACATTCGCCGTCGGCGGCTTTGGCCTGTGCGGCATCCCTGAGGCGCTTATCTCGGCGCTGCGCGATTCGGGCGTCAAAGGCATCACCTGCATCAGCAATAACGCGGGTGTGGACGGTTTCGGCCTTGGCCTGCTGCTCGAAACACGCCAGGTCAAGAAGATGATCTCGTCGTATGTGGGCGAAAACAAGGAGTTCGAGCGCCAATACCTGGCCGGCGAACTCGAGCTCGAATTCACGCCGCAAGGCACGCTTGCCGAGAAGCTGCGCGCGGGCGGCTCGGGCATTCCAGCGTTCTTCACCAACACCGGCTACGGCACGTTGATTGCCGAGGGCAAGGAAACCCGCCAGTTCGGCGAAAACCATTACGTGCTGGAGCATTCGCTGACGGCCGACGTCGCGCTCGTCAAGGCGTGGAAGGCCGACAAATCGGGCAACCTGATCTATCGCCGCACGGCGCGCAACTTCAACCCGATGTGCGCGATGGCGGGCAAGATCACCGTGGCGGAAGTCGAGGAAATCGTGGAAGTGGGCGAGCTCGATCCGGACGCCATCCATACGCCGGGCATCTTCGTGCAGCGCATTGTGCTCAATGCGCATCCGGAGAAACGCATCGAACAACGCATCGTCCGCGCGAAAGGAGCGTAATCATGGCATGGACTCGTGACGAAATGGCCGCGCGCGCGGCGAAGGAATTGCAGGACGGCTTCTACGTGAACCTCGGCATCGGCTTGCCGACGCTGGTGGCGAACCACGTGCCGGCGGGTGTCGAAGTGTGGCTGCAGTCGGAAAACGGCCTGCTTGGCATCGGCCCGTCGCCGACTGAAGAGGAAGTGGATGCTGACCTCATCAACGCCGGCAAGCAGACAGTGACGACGCTGCCGGGTTCGTCGATCTTCTCGTCGGCGGACTCGTTCGCGATGATTCGCGGCGGCCACATCAACCTCGCCATTCTGGGCGCCATGCAGATCAGCAAGAAGGGCGATCTGGCGAACTGGATGATTCCGGGCAAGATGATCAAGGGCATGGGCGGTGCGATGGATCTGGTGGCGGGCGTCAAGCGCGTCGTCGTGCTGATGGAGCACGTCGCGAAGGGCGACCAGCACAAGATCCTCGAGGAATGCACGCTGCCGCTGACGGGTGTGGGCGTGGTCGATCAGATCATTACTGACCTCGGCGTGATCGAAGTGACCGCGGACGGTCTGAAGCTGACGGAGCTGGCGCCGGGCGTGACGGTGGATGAGATCAAGGCCAAGACCGGTGCGCCGCTCGATGTGAGCGCTGTGGGCTGATTGGGCGGGTGTGCGGCACGGTTGAGTGGATGCAGGGTTGCAGTTGAGTCCTGCTGAAGCACGGCCGATGTGAAGAATGCTGCGAAGGATGCAGTAAAGCGGGCGAGACGGGTTGGGTCTTCGCCCGCTTTGTTTTGGGCGTTGGCTTGGCGCATTTGCTTATGTCTTCAGGACGATCCTTGGCACGCGGCAAAGCGGTTTACAATCGTCTTCACTAGTTAGTGCTCGCCAAGGAAATCTGATGACCGTCACGTCCCCAGCTCTGCATACTGCCGCCGGCACGGCTACGCCCCGTCAACGTTTCGTGCAGTGTGCGAGCCCCGGTGGCTTGCATCGTGTTGCCTACACGGAATGGGGCGACCCGGCGAATCCGCGGGTGCTGGTGTGCGTGCATGGCCTCACGCGCTCAGGGCGTGATTTCGACCGGTTGGCAGCGTCGTTTTCGGACAGATATCGCGTGATTTGTCCGGATGTGGTCGGCCGCGGTCTTTCATCGTGGCTGAACGTCCCCAACTACTATGCCGTGCCGCACTACGTCGCGGACATGGTCACGCTGATCGCGCGGCTCGACGTGGAAAAGGTGGACTGGTTCGGCACCTCGATGGGCGGCCTGATCGGGCTGGGTCTCGCGGGCCTGCCGGGCTCTCCGATCGAGAAGCTGCTGCTGAACGACGTCGGTCCACATCTCGAACCGGCCGCGGTGAAGCGAATCGGCGATTATCTCGGCAAGCCCATGCAGTTCGAAACGCTGCAGCAGGGCATCGATTACGCCGCCTTGCTGGCGCAATCCTTCGGCCCGTTGACCCCGGAAGAATGGCGCGAAATCAACACGCCGCTGCTGCAGGAGCGCGACGGTGCCTGGTATTTCCGCTACGACCCCCGCATCGGCCAACCGTTCGCTGCTATTACCGACGAAGTGGCGGCGGGTGGAGAGGCTGCATTGTGGGGCGCGCTAAAGGCGATTCAGGGACCGGTGCTGGTAGTGCGCGGAGAAAAGTCCGACCTGCTGTCGCGTGAAACGGTCGAGAAGATGATTGCCGAGGGCAACAAGGTGTCGAGCGTGGAAATCCCCGGTGTGGGTCATGCGCCCGCGTTTCTCAGCGCCGAGCAGATCGGGATTGCGCGCCGCTTCTTCATCGGACCTGGCGCTGACGCGTCATAATATGGGGTTGTGCGGCGCGCCTCTTTCGAGCGACCCGCCGCGGAACGCAGGATCGTTCAACCGCATTGTTCAATCTTAACCATCATCAGGAATTGCCATGGCAGTCATTCGTCATCACGTCGGCAAGCGACTCTCCGAAATCGCTGTGCATAACGGCACCGTGTACCTCGCCGGCCAGATTGCCGAGGACGCGGATCAGGACATCACCGGTCAGACCCGTGAAGTACTTGGCCATATCGACCGTCTGCTCGCTGAAGTGAACAGCGACAAGTCGCATCTGTTGTCGGTGCAGATTTACATCGCCGACATGGTTCACTTCGCTGGCATGAACGCTGTGTGGGACGAGTGGGTCGCGCAAGGCGAAACCCCGCCGCGAGCGACGGTCGAAGCGAAACTTGCGAACCCGAAGTGCCTGGTTGAAGTGGTCGTCGTGGCCGCACAGCGCAGCTAGGTCCGCATCTGAAACTGTTGTTGAATCCCTGTTGATCCGTCTGGCCCGTTGGGCCGTCGCACCATGAATACCGATACCGTTACGACCGTCCCGATTCCGCTGCCTTCCTTCGAAGAAGCGATGGCATTCGTGCGGGAGCATGCGGGTGAGGTGCGGCTGTCATCGGGCGAATTGTTGGCCGATCATGCGGCGGGCACTGCAGCGATCATGCGCACGCTCAATGTCGACCCGCCGGCGGTGCTGGCGGCGGCCTTGTTCGCGCTGACGCCGCATCTGCAAGACCCGGAGCGCGTGATCGCCGATAACTTTGGCGAAGAGGTCGCGCAACTCGTGGGCGATGTGCGCAAGTTGCTGCGTTTGGGTACCGTCAGTTTGCGCGCGGCGCAGAACGCCATTCCCGAAGCGGGACGCGACGCCCAGGCGGCGCGGCGTGCGCAGGTCGAGGCGTTGCGCAAGATGCTGCTTGCCTTTGCGCAGGACATTCGCGTTGTGCTGATCCGGCTCGCATCGCGGCTGCAATCGATGCGTTACTACGCGGCGGCCAAGATGACGCCGTCTCCCGACGTAGCGCGCGAGACGCTCGATATTTACGCGCCGCTCGCAAACCGTCTCGGCATCTGGCAGGTGAAGTGGGAACTCGAAGACCTCGCGTTGCGCTTCGAAGAGCCTGCCACGTATAAGCGCATCGCGAAGCTGCTCGACGAGAAGCGCGTGGAGCGTGAGAGTTATGTGGCCGCGGCTATCGCGCGTCTGCAGCATGAGCTGGCTGCCGCGCATATTCGCGCCGAAGTGAGCGGGCGGCCAAAGCACATCTATAGCATCTGGCGCAAGATGCGCGGCAAGGACCTCGATTTCTCCGAGCTGTACGACGTGCGCGCGTTTCGCGTGATCGTGCCGGACATCAAGGACTGCTATACCGTGCTCGGTATCGTGCACAACCTGTGGCAACCGGTGCCCAAGGAATTCGACGACTACATTTCGCGGCCGAAGCCGAACGGCTACAAGTCGCTGCATACGGTGGTGATCGGCGATGACGGGCGCGCGTTCGAAGTGCAGATCCGTACCCAGGAGATGCATCAGTTTGCCGAGTACGGCGTAGCGGCGCACTGGCGCTACAAGGAGGCCGGCACGCGCGGCTACGGCGGCCAGGTCACGGCGAGCGAGAAGTACGACGAGAAGATTGCGTGGCTGCGCCAGTTGCTGGCGTGGAAGGATGAAGTGTCCGAGGGTGAGCATGGCGAGAAGCGCGCGGCGCAGCCGTGGGAGCAACTACGTCAGGCCACGTTCGACGACGACCACATCTATGTTTTGACACCGCAGGCGCGCGTGATTCCGTTGCCGCAAGGCGCGACGCCGCTCGACTTTGCCTATCACCTGCATAGCGAGTTAGGACACCGTTGCCGCGGTGCGCGTGTCGATGGTGCGATGGTGCCGCTCAACACGCCGTTGCAGAACGGTCAGACGGTCGAGGTCGTCGCGGTGAAAGAGGGTGGTCCGTCGCGCGACTGGCTCAACCCGCAGCTTGGCTATCTGCATAGTCCACGTGCACGGCAGAAAGTGCGCGCGTGGTTCAACGCAGTCGAGTATCAGGAGACCATCGCGACGGGCCGGGCGATGGTCGAAAAGACTTTGCAGCGCGAAGGCAAGACCTCGGTCAATCTCGACCAGCTTGCGACGAAGCTCGGCTTCAAGTCCACGGAAGACCTGTTCTCGGTGGTCGGCAAGGAAGAGTTCAGCTTGCGTCAGGTCGAGCAGGCACTGCAGGATGCGCCGCCACCCGAACCGGAGGTCGAAGTACCCGAGCAGTTCGAAAAGCGCAGCAGCGGCTCGAGTGTCGCGCATGGCGCATCGACCGGTGTGCTGGTGGTGGGGGTCGACGCGTTGCTCACGCAGCTCGCGCGTTGCTGCCGTCCGGCACCGCCTGATGGTATCAGTGGTTTTGTTACGCGGGGCAAGGGCATGTCGATTCACCGCAGCGATTGCCCGACGTTCATGCGAATGGCCGAGCGTGCGCCCGAGCGCGTATTGGAAACCGCATGGTCCGCAGACGTGATGAATGGTCGCGGGCAGTCGGTGTACCCAGTGGACCTGACAATTGATGCAACGGATCGTCAAGGCTTGCTGCGCGATATCTCCGAAGTGTTTGCGCGCGAGAAGATGAACGTGATCGGTGTGAAGACACAAACGCGTCGTAATGCAGCCTTCATGCAGTTCACGGTCGAGGTGTCGAGCGCGGCGCAGATTCAGCGCGCCTGTTCGCTGCTTGGAGAAGTCACGGGCGTGTTGCGGGCGGGGCGTAAAAGTTAACGCAAGGTGTGATGCACGCGGGGCCGCGTGCCGTCTTTCACATGCGCGGAAACGGCAGCGCGGATTTTTCAGTGCCGGTGTACAAAAGTACTTGCCAAGCGATGTGGCGCTCCATATAATCTCGTTTCTTCAGGCTCGTAGCTCAGCTGGTTAGAGCACCACCTTGACATGGTGGGGGTCGTTGGTTCGAGTCCAATCGAGCCTACCAACGAAAGAGAAATTCCGGTTTGCCGGGGTTTCGCAAGCTGCAGTAAGCGCCTTGGCGCAAAAGGCGAATACGGTTATGACACCGCGAACGTTGACCGAAACCACTTCGGAGCGACGCTAGTCGAGGACCACTTTCGCCAATGTAGTTTGCAGGAAATGTGAATGCGGCCCCTCGAAAGCGGGGCCGCATTTTTTTTGTCTTATTTGATGGTTGTATATGCCGCCGCCGGTCGGCATTTCGGAGAACGCAATGGTTTCGATACGTCTGCCTGACGGTTCTGTTCGTCAATACGAGCACCCGGTGACGGTCGCGGAAGTGGCCGCGTCGATCGGCCCTGGCCTCGCGAAAGCCGCGCTCGGCGGCAAGATCGACGGTGAGCTGGTCGATACGTCCGCGTTGATCGATCACGATGTGTCGCTCGCAATCGTCACGGAAAAAGACGCCGACGGCCTCGACATCATTCGCCACTCCACGGCGCACTTGCTCGCGTACGCGGTGAAAGACCTGTACCCCGAAGCGCAGGTGACGATCGGCCCTGTGATCGACAACGGTTTCTACTACGATTTCGCGTACAACCGTCCCTTCACGCCGGAAGATCTCGAGAAGATTGAAAAGCGCATGCAGGATCTCGCGAAGAAGGACGAGCCGGTGTCGCGCCGCGTGGTGTCGCGCGACGAAGCGGTGGACTACTTCAAGAGCATCGGTGAAAAGTACAAGGCCGAGATTATCGAGTCGATTCCGTCAACCGACGAGATCAAGCTGTACTCGCACGGCGGCTTCACGGATCTGTGCCGCGGCCCGCACGTGCCGTCCACCGGCAAGCTGAAGGTTTTCAAACTGATGAAGGTCGCGGGCGCGTATTGGCGCGGCGATTCGAAGAACGAGCAGTTGCAGCGTATCTACGGCACGGCCTGGACGAAGAAGGAAGACCAGGAAGCGTATCTGCACATGCTCGAAGAGGCGGAGAAGCGCGATCACCGCAAGCTCGGCAAGCAGCTCGACCTGTTCCACATGCAGGACGAGTCGCCGGGCATGGTGTTCTGGCATCCGCGTGGCTGGACGTTGTGGCAGCAGGTCGAGCAATACATGCGCCGCCGCGTGAACGATGCGGGCTACCTCGAAATCAAGACGCCGATGATCATGGACCGTTCGCTCTGGGAAGCGTCGGGCCATTGGCAGAACTATCGTGAAAACATGTTCACGACCGAATCGGAAAAGCGCGACTACGCGATCAAGCCGATGAATTGCCCCGGTCACGTGCAGGTGTTCAACCATGGTCTGCGCTCGTACCGCGATCTGCCGCTGCGCTATGCGGAGTTCGGCTCGTGCCACCGCAATGAATCGTCGGGCTCGCTGCACGGTCTGATGCGCGTGCGAGGCTTCGTGCAGGACGACGCGCACATTTTCTGTACCGAAGACCAGTTCATCAGCGAATCGATCGCGTTCAACACGCTGGCGATGAGCGTGTACAAGGATTTTGGCTTCGACAACGTCGACATCAAACTGTCCTTGCGTCCGGACGCCCGTGCCGGCACTGACGAAACGTGGGATCGCGCCGAGCAGGGTCTGCGCGACGCGCTGACGGCCTGCGGTGTGACGTGGGAAGAGTTGCCGGGCGAGGGCGCTTTCTACGGTCCGAAGGTCGAATATCACATCAAGGACGCGCTGGGCCGCTCGTGGCAATGCGGTACGCTGCAGCTCGACATGGTGCTGCCGGAGCGTCTGGGCGCCGAATACGTCGCCGAGGACAATAGCCGTCGCCGCCCGATCATGTTGCACCGGGCAATCGTCGGATCAATGGAGCGCTTCATCGGTATTCTGATTGAGCACCATGCTGGTGCAATGCCGTCCTGGCTGGCGCCGATGCAGGTGGTTGTAATGAATATCGCGGAAAGTCAGACCGAATATGCGCAGTCTTTGACTCAATCGTTGCAAAAACAAGGGGTTAGAGTACAGGCCGATTTGCGCAACGAGAAGATTAGCTATAAAATACGGGAGCACACGCTAGAAAAGGTGCCGTACCTCCTTGTGGTCGGCGACAAAGAGCGTGATGCTCAAACGGTAGCCGTGCGTGCCCGTGGCGGTGTTGATCTGGGTGTCATGCCCGTCAGCGCCTTCATTGAGCGTCTGCGTCAGGACGTGCAGTCGTTCAGGTAAACCACTTGGCAGCCCGGCTCGTTTTTTTAATTTTTAGAGGAAACGTAACATCGCTACTGATAAGTCTGCGCACCGCATCAACGGTGAAATCACTGCACCCGAGGTGCGTCTGGTCGGAGTCGAGAACGAACCCCTCGGCATTGTGAAACTTGCCGATGCTTTCCGCATGTCGGAACAGCAAGATGTAGATCTGGTTGAAATCGCCCCTCAGGCGGTGCCGCCGGTTTGCCGCTTGATGGACTACGGCAAGTTCAAGTACTCGGAAGCGAAGAAGCAGCACGAGGCCAAGCTCAAGCAGAAGATTGTCCAGGTGAAGGAAGTCAAATTCCGCCCGGGCACCGATGACGGCGATTACAACGTCAAACTGCGCAACCTCATTCGCTTCCTCGACGACGGTGACAAGACGAAAATCACGTTGCGTTTCCGCGGCCGCGAAATGGCCCACCAGGAAATCGGTATGCGCATGCTGGAACGCCTGCGCACTGACCTTGACGAAGTCGGTCAAGTCGAGCAAATGCCGAAAATGGAAGGGCGCCAGATGATCATGGTGCTCGCTCCGAAGAAAAAGAAGTAAGCAACGCGCGTGGTTGCAAGTGCGTTGCCGGGTTGTGCACCGTGAGGCGCGCAACTGTTACTGTGAAAAGATTGAGTTGTACTTCGCTGCATGTGTGGCGAAGACCAGCAGGTTTCGGAGCAGCGCCCAGATAAATGGGCGCAGTTCCTGAAAAGCAGCGGCCAGCAGTATCGGCCGGCTGCATACCAAGTGGACTGGGTTTCGAAGGGCGGGTAATGGCCATCAGGCCGACCGCACACCCATATCCATCTAATAATGGAGTTGTCATGCCGAAGATGAAGACCAAGAAGAGTGCTGCAAAGCGCTTCGTGGTGCGTCCGGGCGGTACCGTCAAGCGCGGTCAAGCCTTCAAGCGCCACATTCTTACCAAGAAGACCACCAAGAACAAACGCCATCTGCGCGGTTCCACAGCAGTTCATGAGTCAGATATGAACTCCGTGCGCGCAATGATGCCGTTCGCTTAACCCTTAACTAAAACTCACAGGAGCTAACTATGCCTAGAGTCAAACGTGGGGTTACCGCACGGGCCCGTCACAAGAAGATCATCAAGCTGGCCAAGGGTTACCGCGGCCGTCGCAATAACGTCTATCGCATCGCCAAGCAGGCGGTCATGCGCGCAGGCCAATACGCCTACCGCGATCGCCGCAACAAGAAGCGTGTGTTCCGTGCATTGTGGATCACGCGTATCAACGCGGCGGTGCGTCAGCACGACATGACGTACAGCGTGTTCATCAACGGCCTGAAGAAGGCTTCGATCGAACTCGACCGCAAGGTGCTGGCCGACATGGCTGTGTTCGACAAGGCTGCTTTTGCTGCGATCGTTCAGCAGGTGAAAGCCGCCGTTGCAGCCTGATTGCGCTTTGGGCAATTAAACTGCGTGGTTCGTTGTAGCGAACATCCGGTAGTCTCGGTGACGCTGCAACAAAAACGGGGCTCCTCACCGAGCCCCTTTTTTGTTGGTCGAACCAGTTTTGCATCGATTGAACACTGACGTTGAAATGATGGGATCAATGGATCTGGACCAGATTGTCGCTGACGCGCAAAAAGCCTTCGGGGAAGCCAACGACGTCACCACCCTCGAGAACGAGAAAGCCCGCTTTCTCGGCAAGTCGGGTGCGCTGACCGAACTGTTGAAGGGCCTTGGCAAACTCGATCCCGAGACGCGCAAGACCGAAGGCGCGCGGATCAACGTCGTCAAGCAGCAGGTGGAAGCCGCACTGACGGGCCGCCGTCAGGCACTTGCCGACGCGCTCTTGAACCAGCGCCTCGCCGCTGAAGCCATTGACGTCACGTTGCCCGGCCGCGGCCTTGGTGCAGGTAGCCTGCATCCGGTCATGCGCACGTGGGAACGCGTCGAACAGATTTTCCGTTCCATCGGATTCGATGTGGCCGACGGCCCCGAAATCGAAACCGACTGGTACAACTTCACCGCGTTGAACAGCCCGGAAAACCATCCGGCGCGTTCGATGCAAGACACCTTCTACGTAGACGACAAGGATGCCGACGGCCGCCAGTTGCTGTTGCGCACGCACACGAGCCCGATGCAGGTGCGCTACGCGCGCACCAACACGCCGCCGATCAAGGTGATCGTGCCCGGCCGCACGTACCGTGTGGACAGTGACGCGACGCACTCGCCGATGTTCAATCAGGTCGAAGGCCTGTGGATCGACGAGAACATCAGCTTCGCCGACCTGAAGGGCGTCTACACCGACTTCCTCAAGAAATTCTTTGAGCGTGACGACATCCTCGTACGCTTCCGTCCGTCGTACTTTCCGTTCACCGAACCGTCGGCTGAGATCGACATGTTGTTCGAAACGGGCAAGAACGCCGGCAAGTGGCTCGAGATCTCGGGTTCCGGCCAGGTTCACCCCACGGTGATCCGCAACATGGGCCTCGATCCGGAGCGTTACATCGGCTTTGCCTTCGGCAGTGGCCTCGAACGGCTGACGATGTTGCGCTACGGCGTGCAGGACTTGCGCCTGTTCTTCGAGAACGACCTGCGTTTCCTGCGGCAATTCGCTTAACGCTTCGAGCCGCGCACGTCGCCAGATGCATAGACGAAGGCAAGTGCGCGCCGCGAGCAGTGCCATCGGCAAGGGCGCCTGGTTACCGGAACACGGCAACCAACGAAGGCCCCGGCCGGATGTGGACTAACCTGATCAGAACGTACACAGAACCATGCAATTCCCGGAATCCTGGTTAAGAAGCTTTGTCGACCCGCAGATGACGACGGACGAGCTGTCGCACGCCCTGACGATGGCCGGCCTCGAAGTCGAAGGCCTGTCGCCCGCTGCGCCGGCGACCAAGAAGATCGTGGTTGGCCGGGTTCTCGAGGTGGTCAAGCACCCGGACGCGGACAAGCTCAACGTGTGTCAGGTCGACGCCGGCACAGGCGTGACGCTGAACATCGTCTGCGGCGCACCGAATGTGAAGCCGGGCATCAAGGTGCCGGTTGCGCTGGTGGGCGCAGAGCTGCCGCCGGCCGAAGAGGGCGGCGCGCCATTTGCGATCAAGCTCTCGAAGCTGCGTGGCGTGGAAAGCCAGGGCATGCTGTGCTCGGCACGCGAACTGAAGCTTTCGGAAGATCATAGCGGCCTCCTGATCCTGCCGGAAGATACGCCGATTGGCCAGGACATCCGCGAGACGCTGAACCTCGACGATACGATCTTCGAGATCAAGCTGACGCCGAACAAGGCAGACTGCCTGTCGGTGTTCGGCGTGGCGCGCGAAACGTCGGCCATCACCGGCGCGCCACTGCATGCGCTCGACATCAAGCCGGCCATCGTCAAGTTGAACGAAACATTGCCGGTGAAGATTTCGGCGCCGGACCTGTGCGGCCGTTTTTCGGGCCGCGTGATTCGCGGCGTGAATGCGCGCGCGAAGTCGCCGCAGTGGATGGTCGAGCGTCTGGAGCGCTCGGGCCAGCGCAGTATTTCTGCGCTGGTCGACATCTCGAACTACGTGATGCTCGAGCTGGGCCGTCCGTCGCACGTGTTCGATCTGGACAAGATCCACGGCAGCATGGATGTACGCTGGGGCCGAAAGGGCGAGACGCTCAAGCTGTTGAACGGCAACACCGTCGAGCTCGATGAGACGGTCGGCGTGATTGCAGACGATCAGCACATCGAAAGTCTCGCGGGCATCATGGGCGGCGACAGCACGGCCGTGACGCTCGACACCACCAACATCTATCTCGAAGCCGCGTTCTGGTGGCCCGATAGCATTCGCGGCCGCTCGCGCAAGTACAACTTCTCGACTGACGCAGGCCATCGCTTCGAGCGCGGCGTCGACTACGCGACAACCGTCGAGCATATCGAGCGCATCACGCAGCTGATCCTCGATATCTGCGGTGGCGAGGCCGGTCCCGTCGACGATCAGATCGTCAACGTGCCGCAGCGCGCGCCGGTGAAGATGCGCGTCGCGCGTGCGAACCGCATCATCGGCGTTGCGATCAGTGCAGATGAGATCGCGCAGATCTTCACGCGTCTTGGCCTCGCGTTCGAGCGCGAAGGCGACGTGTTCTCCGTGACGCCGCCGTCGTACCGCTTCGACATCGAGATCGAAGAAGACCTGATCGAAGAAGTCGCGCGCATCTACGGCTTCGAAAAGATTCCGGCGCGTCCGCCTGTGGCCACTAGCGAGATGCGCGCGACCAACGAAACGCAGCGCTCGCTCCACGATATCCGGCATGCGCTCGCCGCGCGCGACTACGCTGAAACTGTGAACTTCAGCTTCGTCGACGCGCAATGGGAGCTGGATTTCGCCGGTAACGACAAGCCCGTACGCCTGCTGAATCCGATCGCAATCCAGCTTTCGGTGATGCGCACGACGCTGATCGGCAGCCTGATCGACGTGCTGCGTACGAATCTGAGCCGCCGTGCCGCGGACCGCGTGCGCGTGTTCGAGGTGGGCCGCGTGTTCTTGCACGATCCCGCCATCAAGGCGGGTGAGTTGCAGGTCGAAGGCTTCTCGCAGCCGAAGATGTTCGGCGCGCTCGCCTATGGTCCGGTGCAGGACGAACAATGGGGCGCGGCGACGCGCACCGTCGACTACTTCGACGTCAAGGGCGATCTGGAAGCCTTGCTGTCGCCAGCTGTGGCACGCTTTGTGAAAGCGGAGCATCCGGCGCTGCATCCGGGACGCAGCGCGCGCGTTGAATTGAATGGCCGCGCAGTGGGCTGGATTGGCGAATTGCATCCGCGTTGGATGCAGCAATATGATTTGCCGCATGCGCCGATTCTGTTTGAAATCGAAGCAGATGCATTAATTCAGCGTGCATTGCCGGTACCGTCGGAAGTGTCGAAGTTTCCGCCGGTGCGTCGCGATATCGCCGTGGTCGTCGATCAAAAAATCGAAGTCCAGGCACTGCTTGACGAGATGCAAAAGGCGCTTTCGGAAGACGCCTGCAAGACTGTCAGAAGGGTTGCGCTTTTCGACGAATTCCGTCCAAAATCAACTACTTCCGGCGGGTTAGCAGCCCATGAGAAAAGCCTTGCGTTCCGTGTGACCTTGCAAGATACTGGCGGGACCCTTCAGGACGAGACGGTCGATCTGGCCATTCAAACCCTGGTGGATCGTCTGGCTCGAGTATATGGCGCACGGTTGCGCGGATAACCCGCGGAGACTCTCAAAGCGGCGATTTCCGCAATTCTTCGTTTCTGGTTGGCGCGCCATTTGATAGATATGAATGAAATGAACTCGAGTGATTTCGAAGCCCTTCTTACGGCGCAGCGTAGCGCCATGATTCGCGATATTCCGACATCACCCGCTAACACTTCGGCGGAAACGCCCACGCTCACCAAGGCCGAGCTTGCCGAGTTGCTGTTCGACAATGTCGGACTCAACAAGCGGGAAGCGAAGGACATGGTGGAGGCGTTCTTCGAGGTGATTCGCGATGCGCTGGAGAGCGGAGATAGCGTGAAGCTGTCGGGCTTCGGTAACTTTCAGTTACGCGACAAGCCCCAGCGTCCTGGCCGCAATCCGAAGACCGGCGAGGCGATTCCGATTGCTGCTCGCCGCGTTGTGACGTTCCATGCAAGTCAAAAGCTGAAGGCGCTGGTCGAGACCGGCGCCGAGGCGAGCTTCGCGCGCTGATCGACTGGCGCGTTCCTGCGCAACCCACCACGACGGCTAACTGACGATGACAGCGACGATCGAAAAAGTCGTCTTGCCTCCGATTCCGGCGAAGCGCTACTTCACCATTGGTGAAGTGAGCGAGCTGTGCGGTGTGAAGCCGCATGTGCTGCGGTATTGGGAGCAGGAGTTCACGCAGTTGAGGCCGGTGAAGCGGCGCGGTAACCGCCGTTATTACCAGCATCATGAGGTGCTGTTGATCAGGCGGATTCGCGAGCTGTTGTACGAGCAGGGCTTCACGATCAACGGTGCGCGAAACCGGCTCGATTCGCATGGTGCAGTGCATGGTGGGCCGGCGGATGATGTGGTGGAAGAGGGCGAGGTGGTCGAGGCGCCGCCCGCGAAAACAGCCACGGTGGATGTTGATCAGTTGCGCAAGGAATTGCTGCATGTGATCGATCTGCTGGGCCGGTAATCTTTTGAAGTACGAATAGCGACCGCGCTTCGCAGTTTTGTTGGTGGCTGCAGGTTCTAATCGATTGAAGTGTCTGTTATAATTTTTAGCTGTTCGGGGCGTAGCGCAGCCTGGTAGCGTACCTGCATGGGGTGCAGGTGGTCGGAGGTTCAAATCCTCTCGCCCCGACCAAAGATCAAAACCCGCACAGTCGCAAGGCTGTGCGGGTTTTTCTTTGGCGCCGACGTTTTACGCGCCGTTGGCCGGATATCAGATGTCGATTCGTGTCCCAATCGCAACGTAGTCAATGTTCAAAAAAATACTTGGCTATACTAAGCATCTGACATTCGATCCCCAGAGCCTCGAAACAGATCCAGAACAAGAGAATCGCGCATGCATCGTTTGCACGATGCCACGGGTCCACCAGCCTAATCCCCGTAGCAAGTTATATAACCGAAGCGCACATTGGCCTGCAGTTTCTTCAGTTCCTCACGTCACCGTCTTTCCGGGAAATCGACTTTACTATCCGCTTACCGTCAGCGTGGTCAATAACCAAAAAAGGCGCGAAGCGACTCGACTACAAGTTTTTTTGGACTAGTCTTAAGTCGCTAAGCCGTGCCGCGCACGGGCTATTTTCATTCCGCCGCGTCCGCACCAGATTGATGTGAACAGCATCCGGAGGCACTCCATGCATGAAGAGAAAATACGTGAAGCCCTGACTGCCCACTGGCAGGCGTCGGCGAGCGGCAATCTCGACGCAGAGCACGATATTTACGATGACGACGCCATCTGTGACTATCCTCAATCCGGCGAACGAATCGTCGGCCGGAAAAATCTGCAAGCACTGCGGGGTCATCATCCAGGAAAGCCAGCAGGTTTTAACGTGAGGCGTATTCAGGGAGAAGGCAATCTCTGGGTCACGGAATACACCATCATGTATGAAGGGCGAGCGGCCTACACAGTCAGCATCATGGAGTTCCGCGACGGCAAGGTCGTCCACGAGACCCAGTATTTTTCGGATCCGTTTGACGCGCCGGACTGGCGCAGCCAATGGGTTCAGCAGATGGCGTGAGAGCACATCGGAGCGAGAAATAACGCGACGAGCCTGCGCATTACCAACCCAGATTTCAACGAGGATGTGAGATGACTAATCAGACGGACAAGCAATCGTTGCTGCGCCTGCTGGGCATCGAAAAGCCCATCATTCAGGCGCCGATGGCCGGTGTGAGCACACCGGCGCTGGCAGCTGCCGTTTCGAATGCTGGCGGCCTTGGCTCGCTCGGCGTTGGCGCAATGAACGCAGCGGGTGCGCGCAAGGTGATCGCGGAAACCCGCGCACTGACCGCGAAACCGTTCAATATCAACGTGTTCTGCCACAGCCCTGCGACGTCAAACGCAGCGGTGGAGCAACAATGGTTGAGCTGGCTCGCGCCGCAGTTCGAGCAATACGGAGCGAAGCCGCCTGCGTCGCTGTCGGAGATCTACACGAGCTTTGTCGCAGACGAGGCCATGTTGGACGTGTTCCTCGAGGACAAACCGGCGGTCGTCAGTTTTCACTTTGGCCTGCCGTCCGCGGAAGTGATCGGCGCACTTAAAAACGCGGGGATCAGGCTGCTCGCTGCGGTGACGAATCTGCAGGAAGCTGCGCAGGTCGCAGCGGCGGGCGTGGACGCAATCGTCGCGCAAGGCATCGAAGCCGGCGGCCACCGCGGCGTCTTCGATCCGGATGCGCGCGACGACCGCTTGGGCACGTTTGCATTGACGCGTCTGTTGGTCAAGGAATTCCCTCTGCCGGTGATCGCCGCAGGCGGCATCATGGACGGTGCGGGTATTGCCGCTGCGCTTGCATTGGGCGCTCAGGCGGCTCAACTCGGAACGGCTTTTGTGGCCTGCCCGGAAACATCGATCGACGATGGTTACCGGCGTGCGATGCTTGGCGAGTCGGCGCGCCATACGACGTTCACGAAAGCCATCTCCGGACGTGTGGCGCGAAGCATGGTGAACCGCTTCACGGAACTGGAAGACCACGTAGGCGCCCCGCAGCCGCCGGCGTATCCGATTGCCTACGATGCAGGAAAAGCACTTCACGCGGCAGCCAAAGCGAAGGGAGAATTCGGCTATGGTGCGCAGTGGGCGGGGCAGGCGGCGGCGCTCGCCAGATCGTTACCCGCGGCAGAGTTGTTCGCCCAGTTGGAGAGCGAACTGCGAGAAAGCATCAGGCAATTGCAACAGGTTGGCGGATAAGGATTCGCCTCCGGCATCACGCGTGAAGCACGAAGGTGTTTTCTGACACCGCGTGCTTAAACGCCGCCCACGTCGAACCTTATGCCAAGGCGTCGCTCGCGGACAGCAGTTCGAGATCGACGCCGTGAGTCAGGTCGAGCGGCAGCAGACGCGGCGCCGCACTTCCCGCACCGTGCAGCACAATCCCGAACACGCCTTCGCCACGCAATGCCAGACGGTTCTCGACCTGAGCCGCCAGAGCCGCTCCGTTTGCGCCACCCGAGGGCGTCAGTAGCGTAAGCGTTGTCGCGCCGATCGAAAAGCTTGCGAACGAAACGCCGTGATCGGGAAATGCCGACCGCTGTATCTGAAGCGGTTCGCCCAGCAGTGCGCGGTACCGGCCGATGCTGGTGTCGAGATCGCGAACGGCGATCTTGAGCGCCGATATGCCGCGCGCGCCATTGGGATGGTTGCGCACTTCGCCTTCGGCTACGCGCAAATGGCGAGGCGTGATGTCTCCGCAAAGAAACGGCAGATCGGGCGTCGCCGGTTTTCCCAGTTGCCACACGAGGCGTTCGCCGTCTGGCCGCACCCGCCCACCGTCGATGGGTCCTTCATAGCTAAGCCCGCGCTGCCGCGCACCATCGACGACGGCCTGCACCGATTCTGGCAGCAGCGCAAAATCGACGAGTCCGTCGCCGGCCCGATTGCCCTCATCCCACCAGCGATGCTCGGGCGCGTTGCGCAGAAACGCAATCAACTCGAAGTAGCTGCCGTCCTCGAAACCGATCAGCGCGTTGTGCGTTTCTCCGTCGGCGTGTGTGCCGCCGCGCTGAACGGTAAAACCCAGTTCGCTGTAGTCGGCGATGGTCTGCTCGAGATCGCGCACACGAATTACAACGTGGTCAAGGGAAAGAGTCATCGCGTGAGGAGAGTGATGTGGGCCAACGTGGCGAAAAGTCTCGGCGAAAAGAGGCCGCCAGTCAATTCGTGTTAAGCGAAAAGTGCAATGCGGCCGAGGTGGTGCGAGAGGGCGTGATCGAGCGCTGTCGCGGATTCCCCCCTCGCGGCAATGCTACGAGCCTGCCGGATAATCGGTCGAAAACGCGAGGTCTTTCTGTGCTTCCAGCGCAGCGAGACGGTCGCTCAGTTGCTTGTGCATGACGTTATACGCATCACTCCCCAGCGCCAGACGTTTGGGAGCAGGGTTCTGATCGACGCTGGCAATCATGATTTCGACCATCTTCACCGGATCGCCGATCGGCTGGCTGGTTCCTTCCTCGATGGTCCGATGCGCCATGCGTGCCGGTGACACATCGTAGGCCTCGAGCTTTGGCGAGAGCCTGGCGCTGTGATAGCGAAAGTTCGTGCGCGCGCCGCCCGGTTCGACCAGCGTGCAACCAATGTTGAACACGGCCACCTCCAGCCCGACTGCGTCAATGAATCCCTCGATCCCCCATTTGCCCGCATGGTAGAGCGATCCACCGGGAAACACCGCCTGCCCGCCTATCGTGGACAGCTGGATAATCCGTCCACCGCCCTGGTGTCGCAGATGAGGAAGCGCGGCGCGAACGGTTTGAATCGAGCCAAGCAGGTTCGTGTCGATCTGGTGGGCGATCTGTTCGTCGGTCATTTCTTCGGCCGCGCCGAATAGCCCATATCCCGCGTTGCTCACCACGACATCGATGCGTCCAAGGTCGCGGAACGCAAGGTCGACGACCTCACGAATCGCGGGGGTGTCTGTCAAATCGAGCCTGGCAAGCCAGAGCGCATCGCCATGGCGTGCCTTGAGATCGGCCATCGAATCCAGGTTACGTACCGTACCGGCGACGCGGTCCCCTCGAGCAAGCAGTTGCTCTGTCATAAGACGGCCGAAACCGCTGTTCACTCCAGTGATAAACCAGCTGCGCTTCATGATGTTGAGATCCTCTCCGATCTGATCGGGTTACGGTTCCGTCTGACAATGGGCCAGGCAGTCAACGAAGCTTAAGACTCGCATCTCAGATTTTGAATACTTGAAAGTCGACATTTCTTGCGCCAAAATCTGACGATCATGATCGATCCCTTCTCCGATTTTCTGAGCCTCATGGGCGCGCGGTCCGTCATTTCGGGTGGACTGGTTGCCGGCGGCGCCTGGGCAATCAATTTCCCGCGAGCGAATACGGTCAAGTTCTGGGGCGTGGCACGGGGCAGTTGCTGGATGCTGTTTGAAGGCGACACGGCTCCCATTCGTATCGAAAGCGGCGACGTGTTTCTGCTCTGCGAGCCGCGCTCACATGTCCTCGGCAGCGACCTGGAAGCGGAGCGCGTCGATCTCGACGAAGTCCTCGAAGGCCGTGTCGGCAACATGGTTCATCACGGAGACGGCGACGAGTTTTTCATGATCGGCGGCAAGGTCGAACTGAACATCGCGTCCAGCCAGCTTCTGCTAGACGCGTTGCCGCCGCTGATTCACGTGCGCGGGACATCGAGCCAGGCGCAGGCTCTTCGCTGGCTGCTCGATCAACTCGTGCGGGAGCGGCAAGACGCGCTTCCCGGAGCGCACGTTGCGTCGAATGAACTTGCGCATCTGATGTTCATCCAGATACTGCGGGCGCACTTCGAGGCAGGCGGATTCCAGCCTGCCGGCTGGCTGCGCGTCCTGAGCGACAAGCGTCTCGTGCCGGTGCTCCAGCTGATGCATGGGGACCCTGGCCGCGTGTGGCAACTCCAGGAGCTGGCACAAGCCGCGTCGATGTCTCGCGCGACGTTTGCCGCTTACTTCAAGACGGTCGCGGGAATGTCACCGCTTTCGTATCTGACGAAATGGCGGATGCACCTTGCACAGCGCGCTCTTCTCGAGAGCCGCACGCACATCAATGTGCTGGCACGCTCGCTCGGCTATGGCTCCGAGAGCGCGTTCAGCAATGCCTTCAGGCGTGTCGTCGGACGCTCGCCGACGGACTTTCGGGTACAGGCGGTGAAGGAAGTTGCGACTGGGCATGGGGCTTAGCTGCACGGTGTGACCGACGACGTCCGCTACCAGGCCGTTCCCGTCAGCTAGCAACCTACCCGGCGCGACTCATTTGAGGCTGCCCGCAAACCTCTCGGCTAACCGCTCCCGCTCGAACGCCTCGACGATGAAGTCGACAAAAACCCGTGTCTTCGCCGGCAGCAGCGCTCGCGTCGCGTAGTAGATCGAGATTGCCCCGGCGTCCGCGTACCAGCGCGGTAGCAAGCGCACGAGTTCTCCCCGCTCAATCGAGGCCAGCACGTCTGACACGGCCAGCAGCGTTACACCCAGTCCGAGAATCGCCGCTTCGCGCATCGCCGCCGGGTCGTTGACCATAATGTTCTCGCCAAGCCGCGCGGGCATCTCATTGCCCGCCGCGTCACGCATGTTGCGATGGCGCACGCGGCCCGTGCGGCCCGAGCGCATCACGATGCCATCGAGGCCCTCGAGATCGCGGGGATCGCCCGGCTTTTTGCGGCCAGCCATGTAAGCCGGAGACGCAACCGCCACGAGATGCGCAGGCGCCAACGGGCGCGACACGACGCCCGGTGCGAGGTCGAAGCCGCCACCCAACGCTGCGTCATATCCCTCTTCAATCAGGTCAACCGGCCGGTTCTCGAACTGCCAATCCGGCCGAATCATTGGATAGCGTACGAGGAATGCCGGCAGCAGCGGCATGACGTACGTGATACCGAACGTTGGCGCCATGCTGACCCTCAGCACGCCGGCGGGCTCGCTGCGATCGTTCGAGACGGACGCGATGGCCGCCTGCAGCGCCTCCAGGTTGCCGCCGATTTCCATGAGAAAGCGCTCGCCCGCCTCGCTCAACGTGAGCTTGCGTGTCGAGCGCTGGAACAGGCGCACGCCCAGATTGCGTTCGAGCAATGCGACGTTCCGGCTGACCGCCGCGGGCGTCAGCGAAAGACGCCGGGCAGCCGCGGAGAAGCTTCCCGCTTCGGCGCTGCGGACAAACGACTCGAGGTTGGCGAGGGTTTCCATACGGGAATCTTAAAGCATTGATTGAAAATAATTCAAGCGATTCCCAGCTAATCATCAGGCAATAAAGGCGGCAAGATTCGTTCACATAGCGCTGGGAACGAGCCTCGCATCTCTTTCCCCTTGCCGGCACCGGCGGCGGCTTTACCACCTGATTCATCACTCTTCACCAGGAGCATCGTTATGAGCACCATCGGTATCATCGGAGCAGGCGCCATTGGGTCCGCGTTCGCGAAAGCGCTGGCGGGCAAAGGTCTGGAAGCCATCATCGCGAACAGCCGGGGCCCGGCTTCGCTCGCAGACCTCGCGCGCGAGCTCGGTCCCACGATCACGCCGGGAACGCGCGAACAGGCGGCCGCGCAGGACGTCGTCCTTGTCGCAGTCAACTGGTCGAAGCTGCCGGCCGCGCTGGCTGGCCTGCCGGATTTCGGCGGACGCATCGTGATCGACGCGAACAACCCGATCGAGGCGCCGTTGTTCAAGCCGGCCGAACTGAATGGCCGGACGTCGAGCGAAATCTTTTCGGAACACGTGCCGGGCGCGCGCGTCGTGAAGGCGTTCAGTCATCTGCCGGCGCACCTCATCTCCGACGATCCACAGGCCGAAGGCGGACGCCGGGTACTGTTCGTCGCGGGAGACGACGCACAGGCGAAAGCGGCGGTGAGCCGGCTGATCGAGCGGCTGGGTTTCTTCGGTATCGATCTGGGCTCGCTCGTGGCGGGAGGCCAGTTGGTTCAAATCCCGGGCGGCCCGTTGCCGGTGCACAATCTCGTCAAACTGGAGTAGTCGGTGCGGGGCGCGGCGTGCTGTCGCCGGATGGAATGACACGGTGCGACTGTATCGGCCGCGCGCGGAAATCCCCAGCGGAACGCGGACTTTCCCATGTTGCGATATTCTCCAAGCTCATTCTCCGCTGGCCGATGCGCGCCCCGAATCGCGGTGTGGCCCGTCGCGCCAGCCCTCACCGAGGACTACCATGGCGATCGACTCTTCCACTTCTCCCGTCTGGTTCATCACTGGCTGTTCGACCGGTTTCGGTCGGGAAATTGCACAGGCTGTACTCGCGCGTGGCTGGCGTGCTGTCGTCACTGCGCGCGCTCCTGATACGGTCGCCGATCTGGCGAGCGCACATCCCGAACACGCTCTGTCACTCAAACTTGATGTGACCTCGCCCGAGGGCGTGACCGCAGCCGTTGCGCAGGCGAAGGCTGCATTTGGCCGCATCGATGTGCTCGTGAACAATGCAGGCTATGGTTATCTGTCAGCGGTTGAAGAAGGTGAAGATGACGAAGTACGCGCCATGTTCGAGGTGAATTTTTTTGGCGCAGTCAGTACGATCAAAGCCGTATTGCCTTTGATGCGGGAGCAGCGAGCGGGACACATCGTCAATATCACCTCGGTTGGAGGACTGGTCGGTAATCCGGGCAGCGGTTATTACGCCGCTACCAAGTTCGCGCTGGAGGGGCTTGGAGAAGCCCTCGCGCGTGAGACTGCCGAGCTAGGCATCAAAGTGACAACGGTCGAGCCGGGGCCGTTCCGGACCGACTGGGCGGGGCGGTCGCTCAAGCAGACGCGCCGGTCGATCGACGCGTACGCATCCATCGCGGGGAAGCGCCGCGCGCAAGTGGCGGCGGATAGCGGGCGGCAACCGGGAGATCCCGCACGTGCCGCACAGGCGATCATCGCCGCCGTCGAAGCAAAGGTGCCGCCATCGAATCTTGTTTTGGGCAAACCCGGGTTGGAAGCAGTCCGAACGAAACTGGGCAGGCTGCAGAACGATTTGAATAACTGGGAAGCCACGACTATCGGCGCGGATTTTCCTGACTGATGTCGCGCACGGTATCGCGATGTGCTTTTCTCACGCCCGTGTCCTGCAGAGTGCGTAGTAGAAGTTTTACATCGTCCCTGGTATCTAGCGGTCATGTCGCCTTGGCCGCCAGTTATCACGGTCTCCTGACATTCAATTGCGCATGCTGGCCGCGTGAGCGCCTTCGCGTGGATTCCGGTCGCGCGGCACGGTGCTTGCTGCATTCATAGTCAAGCAGGCGGCGACCGTCTGCGTCTATATTCCAGCCCAATCAAGGAGGGACGGATCATGAATAAGGCAACCAGCACATTAATCGCGGCCGTGGCCGCACTCACGCTGTCGGGCGGCGCTTATGCACAGGCGGCCGGAGGCTCGAGCGGTGGCGGTACGTCGGGCAGCACCGCTAGCCCTGCGAATCAGGTGAACCAGATGAATAATTCAACCAGCGGCTACGGCACGCCGGGCGTCAACAATTCGGACAGCGGCATGGCCGCCGGTGCGCCGAACTCGGGCCTGCCGAATGGTACAAATGGCAACTCGACGTCTGGCATCAGCGCTCCCAAGACCAATAACACGCTGGCGACCCCGAGCGTAGTGTCGCCGGCTGCAGGGCAACAGTAAAAACTAAGGATGGCAAACTAACTGCACGAGATCTGTAGATCTGAAGTGCGGGTTCTTAATTTTCCACAGTAGTAAGAAAGGCCGCTGCCCTCAAGGACAGCGGCTTTTTGTTTTTCCATTGGCACTTCGTGGCGGCTTGCGGCGCGCCAATCGTACAGATACCCCTACCCCCTATGCTACACTTGCGGCTATTACATACCCCACTGGGGTATTCGGAGGGCGCACGGTGAGTCACACAATCCAGGAAAAACAGAAGCTTCTTAATAGGGTCCGCCGCATCAAGGGACAGGTTGAAGCCATCGAGCGGGCGCTCGAGGGAGAGCACGGTTGCTCCGACGTGCTGCAACGGATCACGAGTTGTCGAGGAGCGATGAACGGTCTGCTGGCGGTTGTACTGGAAGACCACATCAGGAACCACCTTGTCGACGCCGAAAACGGCGAGGAGGGTGGCGCCAGCGCAACGGAACAACTCATCGAAGTTGTTCATAGCTATTTCAAGTAGAGTTAAAGATGAGCGATTTCAAAGACGCTGCATTCGGCGCAGGACATGACCACATCTTTCTGGGCGCCGGTCACGAAAAGAACGAGCGCAAGACGTGGGCCGTGATTGCACTATGCAGCGCGATGATGCTGATTGAAATTGTCGGCGGCAGTATGTTTGGGTCGTTGGCGCTCGTCGCCGACGGTCTGCATATGTCGACGCATGCCGGCGCGATGTTGATTGCAGCGCTTGCGTACACCTACGCGCGTAAGCATGCCAGCGACACCCGCTTCGTGTTCGGCACCGGCAAACTTGGTGACCTCGCAGGGTTCACGAGTGCCATCGTGCTCGCGATGATCGCGGTGCTGATTGGCTACGAGGCGGTCTCGCGCTTTCTGTCACCGGTATCCATTCATTTCGGTGAAGCCATTCCCATCGCGGTGGTCGGCCTGCTTGTCAATCTGGCGAGCGTGTGGCTGCTGAGCGGCGGCGATCACGGACATAGCCACGGTCATAGCCATGGACACGGCCATGGGCATGGTCATGGTCATGATGACCACGCCCACGAAACGGAAGTGAAGACGATTTTCGCCTCATCCGGCGTGTTTGCCGTTTCCATCTTTGAGGACGGCGTGCCACCCGTTTTCCGCATTGCGCCAGCGACGGACGGTTCGCGGCTGCATGCCTCTGCCGTTTCAGTTACGACGGTGCGGCCCGATGGGACAGAGCAGGTATTCGCGATGGCGGACCGTGGCGGGTATCTGGAATCGATGGAAGATATTCCTGAGCCGCACGCCTTCAGGGTCATCGTGAGAATGCCGGACAGCGAGCACGAAGTCGAATTCGAAGAACATGAATCCCACGACGACGAGCATGAAGCAGCGACGCGCGACCATAACATCAGGTCCGCCTATATCCATGTGATGGCGGATGCGGCGGTCTCAGTGCTAGCTATCATCGGTCTCGTACTGGCACGCGCATTTGGCTGGCTCTGGATGGACCCACTCGCCGGTGTCATCGGCGCGCTGGTGATTGCAAACTGGTCGTACGGCCTGATGCGCGACACGGGTGCGATCCTGCTCGACATGAACCCCGACCGGCGCATGGCGGAGAACGTGCGTCACGCGATCGAGGACCGCGGCGACAAGGTGGTCGACCTGCATATATGGCGGGTCGGCCCCGGTCACATGAGCGCCGTGGTGTCAGTGGCAACGGATGAAACCCAGCGAGACTCGCGCTTCTATCATGCGGTGCTCAGACGCTTCAAGGGGCTGTCTCACGTCACTGTTGAGGTTCAACCGTTACAGGCGGCGGCCTGACAGCGGGCAGTCAAGTCACCAGCGCCGACTGAGGGTGACATCGAAGAATCGAAGAGCCTTTGACGGCGCTCGCGGAGCTTCAGGCGAAACGCTTGATTCGTAACATTGGGCTGAGCAATGTGACCGCACAGCAACCGTCCTCCGCCGACCGCCAGCTCGACAGCAAAGAAGGAAACTCACCAATGCCAAATGACGACCGCGCCAAACTGATTCCCAGAAGAACTCCAGAATCAGCGGCCATGTCAGCAAACGTCAAACGAGCGATGGCGATCACCGCGACGCTCAACCGTTTGACGTTCAACGATGCCGACGAAGTCCGGGCCTTGTTCAGCGATCTCATCGGCAAGAAGGTGGACGAAAGTTTCATATTGATCCCTCCGTTCTACACAACCGGCGGGGTCGATATCAATGTCGGGCGCAATGTCTTCATCAATCAGAATTGCACTTTCTATGACCTTGGCGGACTCGACATCGCCGACGATGTGATGATTGGGCCGAATGTGAGCATCATCACGTCTGGCCATCCCATTGAACCTTCCCGGCGGCGCGCCGGCGTAATCGCAAAGCCCATCGTGATTGAGAAAAACGTCTGGATCGCCGCCGGCGCGACCATCATCGGTGGCGTAACGGTAGGCGAGAACTCGGTGGTTGCTGCAGGGTCAGTCGTTACGAGGGACGTCCCCCCGAATACGCTCGTAGGTGGAAATCCGGCGAGGGTCATTCGTTCGATTGCTGACTGAGGAGCGTCTGCAAAAGGTCGATTCGGGTGTCAGGAAATCCTTCAGGGATCGGCGAGAAAACCTGGCAGTGCGCGATAGTGCAGACTGGCCGAACGAATCGACGTTCGCGCGACTGCTGCGTCTATTACATATTGCTTGCGTCATGTAATCAGCGCAAAGCGCCAATCGGCGCTGCCCAACCTGTTTCCAAACTATGTCGCAGAACCAAGTATTGTGCTGCCGGCCGCAGACTTCGCTGGTGCCCGTGATCATTTTGTGAACGTGTGTGCGCTCGCAAACGTAGTAACGGACTGCAAAGTGCATTAATTGCGGCAGGTTCCGGCGGGGTCCGGAAAAAGCGGCTCACCTCGGGGGCGGGTGCCTGCCGTGCGCTCGATTCCCGTACACCATAATTCCAACAAGCAGGCGATTCGTAAACCAATATGCTCCGTCAATTCATCAACGGCTTTGACTCGGCGATACTGACCTTCCTGACGCACGGTGCGATGCACTCAGCGACTTACGGTCATGCGGTCAGTCACGTTGCGGACTTCTATCTGTTCAAAGGCGTGCTGCCATTAGCCATGCTGTGTGCCGTCTGGTTCGACACAAGCGAGCGCCGGCAGTGGCAACGGGAAATGGTCATCGCCACCGTCCTGAGCGGTGTGCTGGCACTTTTCATTGGCAGGGTTCTGGCGCACTATTTGCCCTTCCGCCAGAGACCGCTCTACGACAGCAGCCTGCTCCTGACGTTTCCAATAGCCGCCACTCCGGAGGCAGTTCTTCGGACCTGGAGTTCGTTTCCGAGCGACCATGCGATGCTGTGGTCTGCCGTCGCGATCGGCATCTTTCTCGTCTCCAGATGGATGGGCGTGCTTGCGCTTCTGCAATGTGTCTTTCTTATCTGTCTTCCGCGCGTTTATCTGGGCCTGCATTATCCGAGCGATGTTCTGGCCGGAATTCTCCTTGGCGTTAGCGTTACGTGTGTTGTAACGCGAAAACCGATCATGGAGCGATTTGCGCCGGCCATCGTTCGACTCATCGATAGGTATCCAAACTTTTCGTATGCGGGCTTGTTTGTCATCTTGTTTGAGCTTGCGACCACGTTCGACGAGCCGCGGGAGCTTGCGCAATCCATCTTTCGACATGTGCTTCACGGATAACGCTGTATCACCCGCGTCCAGGATAGTTAGCGCTTCAACCGCAGCTTCCGGCGAATAATTACTTCGCCGCGACGGTCGAGTTACCGAGTTCAGCCCACTGCCCATTACGCACCACGAGGTCAATGCTCTTGACGCCGGCAATCCGACGCGTATTCGGATCGAAGTTCGCCTTGCCGAACACGACGCTCGGCACGTCGTGCAGTTTCGGCAGCGCATCCCTCACGCCTTTACGATCGAGGCCCCCCGTGCGCAGCGCGTAGGCCGCAATGATGGTGGCGTCATACGCGAACGCATTGAACGCATCCGGTTCGCGATGATATTTCGCCTCGAAGCCGTGCACAAAGCGCTGCACCTCAGGGCGCGGATCGCCGGGGAAAAAGTTGGTATTGGTCGCTACTCCGTTCACCGCGTCGCCGCCCAGTTCGAGGAATTTCGGCGAGTACACCGAACCCGCAGCCACCACCGGCAGGTGGATGCCGCTCTCGCGCGCCTGCCGCACGATCTGCGCGCCGTCGGCGTAATAGGAGATCAGCACGAGCCCGTCCGGATGCGCGCCGTTCACGCGCACGAGCGTGGCGCGGAAGTCCTTGTCGGTCGTCTGATAGCCTTCTGCCGCGACCACCTGAACGCCACGCGAGGCCGCAGCCTTGACGAACACATCCTTGCTTGCACGGCCCCAATCGGTGTTCTGGTACAGCACCGCGACGTGATGGAGGCCTTCTTTCGCGGCGAGATCCGCGATCAACGGCTGCGCGTCGGCCTGGCTGACCGATGGACTCCAGATGAAGTCTCCGCCCTTGGTAAAGTCCGGATGCGAATTCGTGAAACCGAGCTGGACGAGACCGGCGCGCTGATAAATCGGCGATGCCGCCATCGAAGCGGGGCTGGAGAAATCACCGAGTTCGATCAGGATCCGCGGATCGGAGACGAACTTTTGCGCGATCGTCACGGCTTGCCGTGGGTCGCTTTGGCTGTCTTCGAAGACGTATTGCAGCGGATGACCGTTGATGCCGCCATCCGCGTTGATTTCGTCCAGCGCGAGGTCGAAGCCTGCTTTCCATTGGGCGCCGTACTGGGCATTGGGCCCCGTCAGCGGTCCGCTCACGCCGAAGTACACCGGCGTACCGGTTGCGCTGCCCGCTGACGCGAGCGGCGCGTGCAAAACGCCAATGGCGAGGGTGGAAGCTGCAAGCCAGCGCAGCAGTTGACGGCGCGAGCCGCTCGTACGCAACAGGTTCATGAGAACATCTCTCCGCAAGTTCGAGGCAAAACAACGAGTCTGCGATGCGGGCGGCGTGGACTCAACGAATCGATTCAGATATCGATATTCGCGCCGCAGCGTAGGCGCATAAGTATTTCAGACCAAAAAGAATAAGCATTCGCGCGAATCTTGGTTGGCGGGTTTTTTTCCTCGTGTTTAGATGGACGGTTTGCGGCCCGCTGCGTCACGAAAGGGGAATGAAATCGCTATGGGCGCGTGGCTCGAATACACCATCAACGGACTGATCGTCGGCAACATCTATGCGTTGCTGGCGGTGGGGCTCGCGCTGATCTTCGGTGTCTCCCATCTGATCAACTTCGCCCACGGCTCGGTGTACATGATCGGGGCGTTCGTCGGCTGGTTCTGCCTGACGAGGCTGGCGTTGCCGTTACCGGTTGCGTTCGCGGCGACGATCGCGGCCTGCGCGCTGCTCGGCATTGCGATCGAGCGCATCGGCCTGCGGCCGCTGCAGGGCGCGGCGCGCATTGCGCCGCTGCTCGCTACGATCGGCATCAGTTTCGTGCTCGACCAGCTCGCGCAACTGGTGTTCGGCCCCGATCCCCGCCCTGTACCGGCTGCGTTGCCGAACTGGACGGTTGTGATAGGCGGCGCGACGATCGGCTCACTGGACGTGCTGATTGCGCTGATCGGCGGCGGCGCGGCATGCGTACTCTACGCGTTTCTGCGCTACACGCGGCTCGGCTGGGCGGTGCGCGCCACCGCGCAGGATCGCGACGCGGCGCAGCAGATGGGCGTCGACGTGAACGCCGTGAACCGCACGGTGTTTGCCATCGCCTGTGCGCTCGGCGGCCTGAGCGGCCTGCTCGTCGGTATGTACTACAACAGCATCGACCCTTCGATGGGTTTCCAGGCGACGCTCAAGGGTGTCGTCGCCCTGCTGATCGGCGGCCTCGGCAATGTGCCCGGCGCGATCGCGGGCAGCCTGCTGCTGGGCCTCGTCGAGAGTTACGGTGTCGCCATGTTCGGCACGAGCTACCGCGATCTGTTCGCCTTCGTACTGCTGCTCGCGTTTCTGGTCTGGCGCCCGAATGGTCTGTTCAGCTCGAACCGCCGGCTGCCGCCCGAGCCGCTTACGGGCACCTTCCTGTCGAACCGGCTGGCGCTGAAGCTGCCGCGATCAGTGCTCATCGTGCTGGTGCTGGCGGCGTTTGCGCTGCCGTTCGTGGCGCCGTCGGCCTATGTGCTGCAGACGCTTACCAACGGCTGGATCTACGGCCTGCTCGCGCTGAGCCTGACGCTGGTGGCGGGCACGGTCGGGCAGATCTCGCTCGGACACGCGGCGCTGCTACTGATCGGCGCCTATGCGTCGGGCTTGCTGTCGGTCGATCTCGGCTGGTCGCCGGCGGTGACGATTCCGCTCGCGGGCGCCTTGACCGCGGTGCTGGGTACATTGCTCGTGTACCCGTCGTTCCGCCTGCGCGGGCACTACGTATCGATCGCGACGCTCGGCATCGGCGAGATCGTCGGTCTCGTGGTGCTGAACTGGGACAGCCTGACGCGTGGTCCGATCGGCGTCTCCGGCATCCCGCCGCTGTCGCTATTCGGCTGGGCACTCGACGACGCACGCTCTGCCTACTGGTTCACGCTGACGATTCTGGTTGGCTTCGCACTGGTTCAGGTCCGTCTGCTGCATTCGCATCTGGGGCGCACGTGGCGGGCCATCCGCGAGGATGACGTCGCGGCGCGCGCCTACGGCATCCGGCCGAATCGCTACAAGGCGATGGCGTTCGCCTTTGGCGGTCTCGCTGCCGGTGTCGCGGGTGCGATCGCCGCGCATCAGTACAGCTACATCAACTATCAGACCTTCGATTCGCAGGTGTCGATCCTCGCGCTGACGATGGTGATTCTCGGCGGCCTGGGCAACGTGATCGGCGCGATTGCCGGTGCAGCGGCGCTCATCGGGCTACCCGAACTGTTCCGCTTTGCCGCCGAGTACCGGATGCTGGTCTACGGCATCGTTCTGCTGTTGCTAGTCCGCTTCAGGCCGCAGGGCCTGTTCGGCACCGTGTGATGGAGGCGGCGATGGATCATCCGGCCGGGACATCCCCCGACATTCTCTTCGACGTGCGGCGCGTGACGCGCCGTTTCGATGGCGTCACGGCTGTGGCGGATGTGAGTTTCTCTGTCGCGCGTGGCGAATGCGTTAGCGTGATCGGTCCGAATGGCGCCGGCAAATCGACGCTCTTCAATCTGCTGAGCGGCGCGGACGCCCCCGACGAAGGCGTGATCCGCTTCGACGGCGAAGATGTGACCGGCTTCGCGCCGGAGCGCTTCGCGGCGCGCGGCGTCGCCCGTACGTTTCAGCACGGCCGCGTTTTCGGCAACCTGAGCGTGCTCGACAACGTGCTGATCGGTGCGCACGCGCGGCTCGAACTGGCGCGGCGCGGACTGCCAGGCGTGGGGGCGGTGGCGGAGCTGCTGCGCGCGCTGTTTGCGCCGCCGGGCGTGCGCCGCGAACAGGAGCGGCTCGATGGCGAAGCGCGCGCCATCCTCGCGCGTTTCGGCAGCCGCCTGATGCCGCGTATCGATTCGCCGGCGCACAGCCTGTCGTACGCAAACCGGCGACGCGTGGAGATTGCCCGGGCGTTGATGCTGCAACCGCGCATTCTGCTGCTCGACGAGCCGACCGCCGGCATGAACGAGTCCGAAACCGCAGAAATGCTCGCGCTATTGCTGGAACTGAAGGGCGAGGGCACGACGATCCTGCTGATCGAACACAAGCTCGAACTCGTGATGACGTTGTCCGACCGTGTGATCGTGCTGGATGACGGCCGCAAGATTGCATCGGGTGCGCCGGATGCAGTGCGCAACGATCCAGCGGTGATCGAGGCTTATCTCGGGCACCGGCAGGTCGGCCGCGATGCATCGCAGCGCGCGGTGGTGGCGTGAATGTCGAGCGAGTGTCTCGCAGACCGAAGCATGCAAATCATCCAAACCACGCGAACCGTATAAACCGTACCATGGCAGAACCCTTACTGAAGCTTGACGGCATCGATACGTTCTACGGACAGAGCCAGGTGCACTTCGGTGTCACGCTGGAGGTGCCGCGGCACGAGATCGTCTGTCTGCTCGGTGGCAACGCGAGCGGCAAGTCGACCGCGATGAAGGTGATCCTCGGCTTGCACAAACCGCGCGCCGGTACGATACGATTCGAATCGCAGCCGCTCGACGGGCTATCGACCGCACAGATCGTGCGGCGCGGCATCGCTTCGGTGCCGGAGGCGCGGCGCCTGTTCGGCGACATGACAGTACGCGAGAACCTTTTGATGGGCGCGTTTACACGCCGCGACCGCAAGGCGATCGACGAAGATTACGAGCGCATGCTCGAGCTGTTTCCGCGCGTGAAAGAGCGTCTGTCACAGCGCGCGGGTACGCTGTCCGGAGGCGAGCAGCAGATGCTGGCAATGGCGCGCGCGCTGATGAGCCGCCCCTCGCTCGTCTGCATGGACGAGCCGACGATGGGCTTGTCGCCGCTTTACGTCGACCGCGTGCTGGAGCTGATCCGTACCATCAACGCGCAAGGCGTGACGTTCTTCATGGTGGAGCAGAACGCGAGCCTCGCGCTGCAGATCGCGCATCGCGGCTATGTGCTGCAGACAGGACGCGTGGTCCTGTCCGGCGACGCGCAGTCGTTGCTTGGCGACGAGCGGATTCGCGACGCCTATCTTGGCGGTCCGCTCGCGGCGAATACAGCATCGTGAATCAACCTCAGTCAATACTACTCAAGACCATCCAGCACCCAACCAGACCACTAGAGACCATCATGACGACTGGAAAGAAGACGCTTCGATTGCTGCTTGCCGCTTCGCTGCTAGCAGCCGGATTCGCCCACGCGCAGAGCACTGGCACGCTACGGAAAATCAAGGAGAGCGGGACGGTCGTCCTCGGCGTGCGCCCCGCCGTGGTGCCGTTCTCGTATTTCGACGATCAGCAGAAGCCCCTCGGCTATTCGCAGGACGTCGCATTGGCGATCGTCGACGGCATCAGGAAGAAACTGAATCTGCCGAACCTCACCGTGCGCACGGTTGCGATCACGCCGCAGAACCGTATTCCGCTGCTGCAGAACGGCACGATCGATATCGAATGCACGACCACGACGAACAACGTAGAGCGGGAAAAGCAGGTGGCTTTTTCCAATACGATTTTCGTCATCGGCACGCGCCTGTTGACGAAGAAAGACTCGGGCATCAAGGACTTCGCCGACCTCAAGGGGCGCACGGTCGTCACCAACGCCGGCTCGACCTCGGAGCCGATCCTGCATAAGCTCAACACCGAGCAGAACCTGGGCATGACGATCACGACGCAGAAGGATGTGGCGGAATCGTTTCTTTCCCTGTCGACGGGACGCGCCGACGCCTTCATGCTCGACGATGCGATGCTCGCGGGCGAACGGGCAAAGTCGCCCGATGCAAACGACTACGTGATCGTCGGCAAGCCGCAATCGAGAGAGGCCTACGGCTGCATGTTCCGCAAGGACGATCCGGACTTCAAGCAGGTGGTCGACGATGCCGTCACACGCCTGCAGACCTCGGGTCAGGCCGATGTGCTCTACAAAAAGTGGTTCGACGGGCCGATTCCGCCGAATGGGCTCAACCTGCATCTGCCGGAGAGCGACGATCTGAAGACGCTCTTCAAGGCTCCGAACGACAAGCCGCTGAGCTAACCAGAGTGCGTGCGCGATTCGCCGGTCGTCCCGGCCGTCATGACGTGGAGCGGGCATGAGCTATCGTTGGGATTGGGCGGTGTTCGTGCAGCCTGTCGCAACCGGCGAGCCGACCACGTATCTCGGCTGGATTGCCGCCGGGCTGGAAGCGACCGTCGGTATCGCGCTGGCGGGCTGGATCATCGCGCTGGCGATCGGCACGGCGATGGGCATCGTGCGGACGTTGCCCGGCAGGTGGCTGTACGGGTTCTCGGCCACCTATGTGGCGGTGTTCCGCAACATCCCGCTGATCGTGCAGTTTTTCATCTGGTTCTGGGCGGTTCCCGAACTGCTGCCGGGACACCTTGGCACCGCGATCAAGCATATGCCGCCCACGGAATCCGCCGCGCTGGCGTCGGTTGTCTGCCTCGGCCTGTTCACCTCGGCGCGCGTATGCGAACAGGTGCGCGCGGGTCTGCAGGCGCTGCCGGCCGGGCAGTGGGCGGCAGGGCTGTCGCTCGGGCTCAGCCGGTTCCAGACCTACCGCTATGTGCTGTTGCCGGTGGCAGCGCGTAACCTCGTGCCGCCGCTGACGTCCGAATTTCTCAACATCGTCAAGAACTCCTCCGTTGCTTCCACGATCGGTGTGCTCGAACTCACCGCGCAGGCGCAGCGCATGGTCGATTACACGTCGCAGTCGTACGAATCGTTCCTCGCCATCGTCGTGGGCTATGCGCTGCTGACCGGCATTATCATGTTCGCGGGGCGGCGCATCGAGCGGTCGGTCCGGCTCTCTTTTGGTTCGGATGGTCGATGATGGCTTATCGCTTCCACTGGTCAGCCATCCCGAAGGATTTGCCCGAACTGAGCCGCGGGTTGCACATCACGCTGGAAATCACGGTGGTCGCCCTGATCGCGGGGTTTTGTCTTGGGGTGCTGCTGACGTTGTGCCGTCTGTCGCGTTCGCGGCCGCTTGCGGCGTTTGCGCGGGCCTACGTGACGGCTTTTCGCGCGGTGCCCCTATTGGTCGTGCTGCTCGGCTTTTTTCTGGTTGCGCCGCAACTGCTGCAGGCGTTGCTGCATCTTCCCGCGAGCACCGACATTCGCCGCGTGTCCGCGCTGATCGCGTTCTCGCTGTTCGAGGCCGCCTACTACGCGGAGATTATTCGCGCGGGAATCAACAGCATCCCAGCAGGACAGAATCAGGCCGCACTGGCGCTCGGCATGACGCCGTTGCAGGGCATGTTGCTTATCGTGCTGCCGCAGGCGTTGCGGGCGGTGGTGCCGCTGCTGCTCACGCAAGCCATCATCCTCTTTCAGGACACCTCGCTGGTCTATGTGATCGGACTCGGTGACTTCTTCACGATCGCATCGAACGTCGGCGCACGGGATGGGACGACGGTCGAGTTGATCCTGTTCGCTGGTGCATGCTATTTCGTTGCATGCACGGTGATGTCGGCCGTGGTCCAGCGTTTGCATCGCCGCCTTGGCGTCGCTGCGGATAGCCTGACGTTGTGAGCCGGCATGCCGCCGCCGCGCGACCGTAGCCGCACTGCGGATTGCCGGCGCGCATGGTTATCCGGCAGACGTTTTCAGATTCAAGCCGCGCATTCCGCGTAGTACCGGTTGGGTGCTGGAAAGACACCGGTCACTACTTCGATCAGGAATGGACCGTCGGATTGCGCGGCCTCGTTCAGCGCATGTTCCAGGTCGTCGAGGTGCTCGACGGTACGCGCCGCAACCCCGAGTGAAGAGGCAAAAGCGGTCCAGTCGTGACGCGGGAGCCGGGTGAATTGCTCCGAAATGGAGCCGTTGCTGATCGCGTCGATATGGATCGCGCCATGCGCGGAATTATTCAGCACGACGTAAAGTATCTTTACCCCGTAGCGGGCGGCGGTCTGGATCTCCATTCCGTGCATCAGCATGCATCCGTCTCCGGTCACGACCGCACACGGGCGCTCGGGGGCAGCGAGCTTGACTCCAATGCCGGCGGCGATTGCCCAACCCATCGGGGCGAGGGTGCTGGAGGAAAAATAGTTGCCCATACCCGACGAGAGCCAATAATGGGCCATGTATATCCGGTGGGCGCCGGAATCCACGACGACGTTTGTGTCCTTTGGCAGCAGTTGACACAAACGTTTGACTACGTCGCCAGGGTAAAGCGATCGATCGCCGCTTGAACCCGCAACACCGATTCTCTCGAGCTGATGGTCGTACAACGGGGTTTGGTTGACCTCGGCGACCCACGCTTTTCTTCTTTCCAGCACGGTGTGAAAGTCGCTGCTCCGGTCCGTGTCCATCTGGCCCAGCAAGCGGAATGTAGCGCGAATCCCGGAGAAGATTCTGCCGCGCGCGAGGTGCCCCGTCGCAGGCGCCTCGAAGCTGTCGTCGAAGATGATCAGCTCCTTGTGGGCAGCCAGCTTCTCAGTCCAGTTCATGCTGTCGCGCTGATTCAGGTCGCTGCCAAAGACGACCAGCGCATCGAGTTCGTCCGAGTTGATTACGCGAACGGCCCGCGAATGGCTTGAAAATCCGTAGATGCCGAGCGAAAGCACATGGTCCTCGGGAAACGCGCCTTTTCCCGCGAGGGTGGTTGCAACGGGGATGCAAAATTTCTCCGCCACCTCGAGGAGAACTTTGGCGGTTTCCGCGTCATTGCCGCGGCTACCGATCAGGAAAGCGACTCGCTTCGATTTGAGCAGATACTGGTTGCACAAGGCATCCAGCGCGGCGCGGTTCGCAGGCACCTCGCATGCATTGAAGTCACCGTGATCGTACGGTTGCCGTGTTACGTCCTGGCCCGGCAGAACTTCCTGCTGCTGAACATCGACAGGAATGCTGACGAAAGACCGCGCCCGACGCATCCAGTTCAATCCGTCAGTTGCACGGCGCATTTCGGCCTGCAGATTTTCCCTGTTCTTGAGTTCGACGACATCTCCCACCAGGCTTCTCACCACGCCGCTTTCGAAAATGCCGCTCAGCGTAGCGTCCTGGAACGCACCTTTGCCTTCTGCGCGCGACGAGACACCTCCGGCGAGATAGAGCATGGGAATCCGGTCTGCCTGAGCCGCCGCCATACCGGGCACGAAATTCATGGTGCCGGGCCCGGAAATCGCCACGCACACGCCGAATTTCCGGCTGGCGCGCGCATAACCGTCGGCCATGAAGGCACTCCCGGTCTCATGAGCGCAAATGATTCCGCGAATGGACGGCGAGTTGCCAATGGCGTCCAGCAGCGGATAGATCATCTTTCCCGGGACGATGAAGACGTAGTCGATGTTTGCCGACTCCAACGACTTCACAACCGTTTTCGATACGTTTGATAGCGAGTGTGATTCCATATTTTTCGAGTACGATCCGAGCAGAAACCGTTAATCGGATCTCACTATCCCTCATCCGGTCGTCACGTCTGGTCATCGGACAGCAACGTGACGAAGCCGGTGGCAACCGGCATGTGGAGACGGCGAGACGGCCCTGAACGCGCTGCAGGTCGGCTGCAACCGCGTCTCGTGCTGCTTCGTCGGGCCCGTTTGCAGCGGACCCGTGTCTCCATCCGTGAGTACTCTTCGCTGGCTATGACGTCGCTCGCATTGACTGCCCCAATGGCTGGGGCGAGAACTGCGAGGTGTTATTCGGCGTTCAGACCGTTCAGAATGTCTGCCAGCCGGAAGACTCACCGGCGCTCGTCGTGATTCCGGCTTTGCTGCTGGCTGTCTGAACGGGGGGCGTGGTCGGCTTTGGCAACATCGCAGGGGCAGACGCGCGAATCCGCGGCTCCGCCCGACGCGGTTCTTTCCGCGGCACGCTCGCGCGCGGCAAAGCGATTTGACGGCCGTCGAGCTTGAAGAAGGCGACCGCGTTGCGCAGCCCCTGGGCCTGTTGGGCCATCGACTGGGCCGCCGCCGAAGCTTCTTCCACCAGCGCCGCATTCTGCTGGGTGACCTGATCCATCTGGTTGACGGCCTGGTTGACCTGCTCGATGCCGGTGCTCTGTTCTTGCGACGCCGATGAGATTTCACCCACGATGTCGGTGACACGCCTGACCGAGTCGACGATCTGCTTGATCGTATCGCCCGCCCGCTCGACAAGCGACGAGCCCGTTTCCACCCGGTTGACCGAGTCGGCAATCAGGTCCTTGATCTCTTTTGCCGCACTCGCACTGCGTTGCGCGAGCGCGCGGACTTCACCGGCCACTACAGCGAAGCCCCGTCCCTGTTCGCCGGCGCGAGCCGCCTCGACCGCTGCATTGAGCGCGAGGATGTTGGTCTGGAAGGCGATTCCCTCGATCACACTGATGATCTCGGTCATTTTGGTCGAGCTGATGGCGATCTCGCGCATCGTCTCAACCACCTGCCCGACGACCTCGCCGCCTTGTTGAGCGATGCCGGAGGCCGTACCGGCAAGCGTTGCTGCCTGCCTGGCGTTGTCCGTGTTGTGACGGACTCCGGCAGTCAGTTCTTCGATGCTCGAGGCGGTTTCTTCCAGCGACGCCGCCTGTTCCTCAGTGCGGCTCGACAGATCCAGATTCCCTTGCGCGATCTGCGCACTCGCGGTGGCCACGCCCTCGGCGTTTTCGCGAACTTCCGCCACGACCTGCGAGAGGGCATCGCGCATCGCCTTCAGCGATGCCATGAGGCTGTCGGTGTCGCCAGGCCGCAGCTCGATGCTGACGCTGAGATCACCGGCTGCCACGCTTCTGGCCAGATCGGCAGCCGTGGCCGGCTCGGATCCCAGTTGCCGGGTGAGACTGCGTGCCTCCCAGACACCGACTCCCACGCCGATCAACACAGACAGGGCCACCAGAACAAGCATCAGATTGCGGCCCTGGGCGTACACGGCGTCATTAGATCCAGCCGTTGCCTGTGCGTCGGCCTGCTTTACGTCAACCAGGTTGCCCATCAGGACCAGGGTCTTGAAACCCTTCTCGTGATATTCGCCCAATAAATATCCAGTCAGACCGGCCTGATCTTGCAGTCCCGCGGCGTTGATCCGGCCTTTCATTTCATCGAAGGCCTGAATGTAGTCGTGCCAGCTCTGATCGAGATCGGCGAAGGTCGCTTTCCCTTTCTCCGTGTAGACAAGGGGCTCGGCCTGATCGAGGTGCCCGCGTGCCGAGGCCAGGGCCTTTTCGGCCTGAGCCAGAGAGGCTGTCCGCTGATCGGCCGTGGAGGCCAGAATGGCGTTGCGCAGATAGGTGCCGACCCGCAGCACATCGGCATTCGCCTGCTGGATCAGATTAAGCCCAACGAGATCCTGCCGATAGGTCGTGTCCGCGTTAGCGCTGATTTGCCCCATATTGCGGACGCCGATCACGCTGACGATGGCGCTAAGGGCGGATACCAGAATAAAGGCGCTGATCAGTTTGGCGCCGAGTTTCATCTTGCCGAAATTCATAGTCGCTGTGTCGAGTGGAAAAAACGAACAAAGAAACAGATCCAACGGCGCTCGCGCGTCGCCGGATAGTCGGCAATGCCGTTGCCCCGCTCAATCCGGATCGGACTTGGTGGGGTGACGGGTGCTTCATACTAGGGTTAACGGCAACAGAAATGGATTCTTCAGAGGAATTGTTTCTGGCAAACGATTGCGTCTGACTTTTTGCTTTCAGGTTATTAATTTGTAAGCGATTGGATCGATGCCATTGCGACACCTCATCCTGCGCGAAACAACTCCCGCGCCAGCGAACAGAGCAACGTAGTCGCCGGCGATTCATCCTGCAGTCGCCGGCTCATGATGATCGGCGACACAGCATGCGCTGCCGGAATCGCCCGGTAGACCACCCCATGCGCGCGCAACCCTTCTACGCTCTCCGGTACGAGACACACCCCAACCTGGGCTGCGACCAAGCCCAGTGCGGTTTGCAATTCCCTCACTTCATGAACCGCTTTCGGCTCCAGCGCGTGATCATGCATTGCCGATAGTTGCTGATCCGCGTAACTCGGCCGCGGCGTGCTCGGATAGACAATCAAGGTCTCCTGCGCAAGCGCGGCGAGCGTCAAGGCTTTCTTCTGCCGCGCGAGCGGATGATCTTGCGGCAGCGCGGCGATCATCCTTTCTTCGACGAGGACTTCGCGCGCAAGCTGCGCGTCATCGAAACGCAGGCGGCCAAAGCCCACATCGATACGTCCGCCCTTGAGCGCACCGAGTTGCTCGATGGTGAACATTTCGATCAGAGACAGTTCGATCAGCGGCGCCGCTTCGCGAAACGCGCGAATCACCGCGGGCAACGCCCCGTATAGCGTCGACGGCACGAAGCCGATCACGATCCGCTCGGCCAGTTGCGCGAGCCGCCGCGTCAGCGGTGCAAGCTCGTCAGCCTCGCCGATCAGCCGCTTCGCCTGCGTATAGAAAATGCGCCCGGCTTCGGTCAGCCGCAACGGCCGCGCGCCACGCTCGAACAGCGCGAGCCCCACGCTTTCCTCGATCTGCTGGATCTGCCGGCTCAACGGCGGCTGCGTCATATGGAGGCGATTCGCGGCCCGCGTAATGTTCATTTCTTCCGCGACCGCAACGAAGTAGCGGAGTTGGCGAATTTCCATGCATACCCCTAAGGTATGAAAGTAGTCGGAATCGGTGTTGGACTGCTACGTGGCTTTGTTCCTAAGATGGAGACCTCAGCAAAGCAGTGCAGGAGTGCAACGAATGATAGCAACACCCGTGATGATCGAGAGCGTCGAGACGATTCTCGTCGATGTACCGACGATTCGGCCCCACCGGCTCTCGGTTGCAACGATGAATCACCAGACATTGGTGCTGGTTCGGATTCGCTGCGCCGACGGCGTGTCAGGGGTAGGCGAGGGCACCACCATTGGTGGCCTCGCGTATGGCGAAGAGAGCCCGGAAAGCATCAAGGTCAATATCGATACTTACTTCGCACCATTGCTAAAAGGTATGGACGCGACCCGGCCGGGCGTTGCCATGGCGAAGCTGCGTACGCTGTATCAGGGCAACCGGTTCGCCAAATCCGCCGTTGAAACCGCGTTGTTCGACGCCCAGGCGCAGCGCCTCGGCGTGCCCCTGTCCGAACTGTTCGGCGGCCGCGTACGGGATGCGGTAGACGTCGCATGGACGCTCGCAAGCGGCGACACGCAGCGCGATATCGAAGAGGCCGAGCGTGTCTTCGAAGCGAAACGTCATCGTGTATTCAAGCTGAAGATCGGCGCGCGTGCGCTCGCCGATGACGTGGCGCACGTCGTTGCGATAAGGAGCGCGCTGGAAGGACGCGGTGAAGTGCGGGTCGACGTGAATCAGGCATGGACCGAAACCGAAACGATCTGGGCTGCCCGACGTTTCGCGGATGCCGGTGTGGCCCTGATCGAACAGCCGGTCGCCGCGGAGAATCGCGCCGGTCTCAAACGCCTGACCGATCTGGCTCATGTGCCGATCATGGCTGATGAAGCGCTGCACGGTCCCGCCGATGCGTTTGCTATCGCCAGCGAGCGGGGCGCCAATGTGTTCGCGGTGAAGATCGCCCAATCAGGCGGCCTCATCGGCGCGGCGCACGTAGCGGCGATCGCGGCCGCTGCGGACATCGACCTGTATGGCGGCACGATGCTCGAAGGCGCGGTGGGCACGATCGCATCCGCGCAACTCTTCAGTACGTTCGGTGAACTGAAGTGGGGCACCGAACTGTTCGGCCCTTTGCTGCTGACCGAAGAGATTCTCACCGAACCGTTGCGCTACGAGAATTTTTCGCTGCAACTTCCAGAAGGGCCAGGTCTCGGCATCGTGCTCGACTGGAGCAAGATCGAGCGACTGCGGCGCGATACGTCCAGGGGCGCCAGCGTCGCCATGAGCTAGCGTTTTTGAAACACATTAGTCATCCATAACATTGAACCAGGAGATACCCCATGAACAGGCAAGCCATCGACGCGCTGCTGAACAAGATCAACGACAGCGCCACCAGCGAAGGAAATCCGCGCACCAAGGAGATCGTCAACCGTATCGTGCGCGATCTGTTTTGCACGATCGAAGAGCTCGACGTGCAGCCCGACGAATTCTGGACCGCGCTGAACTATCTGGGCGATGCGGGCAAGAGCGGCGAGTTGGGTTTGCTGGCCGCGGGCCTTGGTTTCGAGCATTTTCTCGATCTGCGTCTCGACGAAGCGGAAGCGAAAGCCGGTATCGAGGGCGGCACGCCGCGTACGATCGAAGGCCCGCTCTATGTGGCCGGCGCGCCGGTGTCCGATGGCCATGCACGGCTCGACGACGGCACCGATCCCGGTCAGACGCTGGTGATGCGCGGCCGGGTGCTGGGCGAAGACGGCAAGCCGCTCGCGAATGCGCTGGTTGAAGTGTGGCACGCGAACCATCTCGGCAACTACTCGTACTTCGATAAATCGCAACCGGCCTTCAATCTGCGCCGCTCGATCCGCACGGACGCGAGCGGCAACTACAGCTTCCGCAGCGTGGTGCCGGTCGGTTACAGCGTACCGCCGCAAGGCCAGACTCAACTGCTGCTCGATCAGCTTGGCCGTCACGGGCATCGTCCGGCGCATATCCACTTTTTCGTCTCGGCACCGGGGTTTCGCAAGCTAACCACGCAGATCAACATCGACGGCGATCCGTATCTGTGGGACGACTTTGCGTTCGCCACGCGCGATGGTCTGGTGCCGGCCGTCAAACAGGCCGAAGGTGTGCAAGGCAAACCGTATGGCGTGGACGGCAACTTTGCGCTGATCGATTTCGACTTCACGCTCTTCAAGGACCGCGATAACCTGCCGGGCGCCGAAGTCGAGCGCTTGCGCGCCGAGGCTTGAGGCGCACAACCACCGCGTTGATTTTTATCGGCCCCGCCGCATGCTTCGCCGCGCAATCGGGGCCGTCTGCACATCAAGGAGCTAACGATGCTGTTCCACGTAGAGATGACCGTCAATCTGCCGCATGACATGGACGCCGAGCGCGCGGCGCGGTTGAAGGCCGACGAGAAGGCGATGTCGCAGAAGCTGCAGGAAGAGGGGGTGTGGCGGCATCTATGGCGGATCGCCGGCCACTACGCGAACATCAGCATCTTCGACGTGGAGAGTCCCGCGCATCTGAACGACGTGCTCAGCCAGTTGCCGCTCTTTCCGTATATGGATGTGGACGTGCGGGCGCTATGCCGCCATCCGTCATCGGTTCGCGACGATGACCGTTGATCGGGCGTCCTGAGTATATTCTCTACCGCAACCAAAGATCGGCAAACGGCGCGAGCCCGAACGCCAGGTTCTTGACCCCGCCCACGTGCGCTGCGGCCTGAACACGCAGGATTTCATGTGAGATCGGTATCAGCAGTCCTTCCATCACCAACTGCTTACCGATCCCGGCATACGCTTGCATGCGCGCTTCGCCATCGGCGGTTGCGCGGATCGCCCGCAACTGTTTATCCATGAGCAGACGGCGCGCTGGCGGGCTCCATTTCTGGAGAATAGGGTTCGACGAGAACCACCCATAGCAGTCCAGATCGGCGTAATTGTTGAGCGGTTCGATTTGCAATACCAGGTCGGCGGAGTCAAGCCATTCATACCGCAGATATTCCGGAACGCTCAACGCGACCACGTCCAGTTCAATCTTTGCTTCCTTAAGCCTTTCCTTTATTGACTCGGTCAACGCCGCCAGACGGCCGATAATTCCTATCGTCACCATGGTCAACCTGGTGTGTTCGGGGATGGGTGGCCGGCCTCGCGGAGCGGCTACCCGATGTTGCCAGTCTGGAAGCAAACCTGACGCAGGCTGTCGTGACTCGTCGTCGGTCGCGATCAGAACGCTCGGGGCGAGCCAGTCAGCCAGCGCCAATCGTTGCTCGGCGGATGCCAGAAGCGGGCGGCTGGAATTGCAACTCACACTGGTACACCCGGGCAGAACTTGTGCAACCTGGTGCTCTGTCTTCGAGCTGGAGCCGGTGTAGCCGAAATGGAGATCGAATGCCGATCTTTCTTCCGATGGCGCAATGACCCAAAGGTCGATCTCATCGAGCAGCGCACGCTCACGATAGTAGTCTTCGAACACCGTTAGCGTTAGCCGGTACTCGCTACGGCGCGTCACTTTGAAGGGGCCACTGCCCACCGGCATGAGCGAGAAGTCGCTGTTCCGGTTTCTCGGGATGATCGATGCCGAGGGGGCAGCGAGCGAGTGGGGCCACAGATAGTCGGTGAATTTCAGATGGCACGTGACCCTTCGGCCGTCGCCAATCTCTATCGCGTCGAGATGCTCGTAGAGGTAGGCGGCATCTCCCGCTTTGTCGCGTACGCGCAATAGGGTCTGTCGTACGTCTTCCGCTTCCACTTCGCTGCCGTCGTGGAAGCTGAGGCCCGGTCTTAGCCAGAAGTGCCAGGTTTTCGCGTCGTCTTCGGGTTCCCAGTAATGGGCAAGCCCGGGCATCAGTTGCTGCGTAGTCCGATCGAATTCGGTGAGTCGCGAGAATATCTGGCCGACCAGATGACCTTCCATGTTGGTGGTAATGCCGGTTGGATCAAGCGCCTCGATGGGGTAGCTCAGGGGTATCCGAAGCCGGTTACGCGAGCCGCTGGCCTGCGGTGCATGCAGGAAGTCCGGAAGTCGTGCCATTAGCAGCTTGCGCTGTTCGCCATCGAGGCTTGCGAATGCTTCTTCCAGTTCACCGTCGGCCAGCAAGCCCGATAAATGATCCAAAGCCACCTGTTGGGGCGAGGCGAGCATCGTCAGGCGCGAAAAATGGCCCCGGCCACGCGCCGCTTCCCAGTGCAACCAACCCTTCTCCTCCATCTTGCGCAGCAACAACCGCGCGTTGCGCTCGCTGCAGTTCAAGGTCTTTGCGAGCGCGGGCAAGCCGGGCTGCTCCGGCGTTTTTGCCAGCAACGTGTGTAGTTTCTGGAACTGGTCGATAAGGCGCATAAAAGAGGAAATTAATTTCCTGAAGTCGTCCGTTTTTATTTTCCTCTTTGTCGACCATGATGTCGATACCGTCAACAGGCAGTGGGTTCGAAGGCGGCGAGCGTGCCGCAAAGCGACGCGTGGCCAACTGCGATGTGGGTCTTCGCGCGGTGGAAAAAGGAAAGGACACGATCATGAATCGGCAAGAACTCTACATTGACGACAAGAGCGGCGTCGCCCGGAGCGCGCGAGGCCCCCTAGGTCACGAGATTCGCAGCGCGAGCGTTACGCGCATCGGAGCGTGGCTGACCTATGGTTTTAGCCTCGCCTGTGCGCAACCCTTGATGTGGCTTGCAACGATTCTTGCCAGCGCCGATCTCGCAACGGCGCTTGCACTTGCCGCGCCGTTTCAACGGCTAGCCGTGCTGCTGCCGGCGGTGCTTGGCGGAGCAATCCTGCTCACGCCGGCAGGCATCGGTGGTGTGCAACGGCAGCGCTTTGGCTCGACTCTGGCGGCGCTCGTACGTCATCGCGATGCGCTGCTCACCGTGGTGCTGGCTGCCGCGGCGATTGTGGCAGTGGGATATGTGCTTTCCTTCGCACTGCTTCATGTGAAGCTGACGGCGTCGATGATGCCAGGCGGCGCGCACAGCCTGTCGATCATCTTTGGCCATGCTAACGACCGGACGGCTGCGCTCTGCCCGGTTCTGCACGCGGTCGCTTTTGCAGTCGCCATTGCGGCAGTGTGGTTTGCGCCGGCGCTGATCGTTCTGCAGCAACGTCCGCCGTTCGAGGCGATGCTGACGAGCTTGCGCGCCATGTTCCATAACGGGCCGGTCGCCCTGATGTACGCCGCAGTACTGGCTGCCGACGCGATGCTCGTGCCGGTTGCGCCGATGCCGATCCGCGCGCTCGTGCTGACACCGCTGATCAGCGCGTTAATCCTGCTATCCATGCACGGCAGCTACCGCGACATTCTGTCAATCGACCCTTCGAGAGAGGACTAACGCGGTCGACGGTCTTCCGAAAGGCCGTCGACGCAGCGACCCGCGCCACTCACGCCGAACCCCAACCTAAAGTATCCTCTATCGCTTCGAGACCTTTTCCAGCGATAGTCAGAATGCCTTCTTTCCCCTTCGACGCGGTACTTTTCGATTGCGACGGCGTGCTCGTCGACTCAGAACTCATCACTAACCGCGTGCTCTCGCAGATGCTCGGCGAGCTTGGCTGGCCCATCAGCGTCGCAGAAACGATGCGCGTGTTCATGGGCAAGGCGGTGCGCGACGAGGCGTCGCTTATCGAGGCCAACACGGGCGTCGCCATCTCGGAGGCGTGGCTGACGCAGTTCAGGGAGCGCCGCAACGCGGCGCTTGAGCTGGAGCTCGTGGCGATCAATGGCGCGGCAGCGGCGGTAAAGGCCCTCCACACAGCGTTGGATGGCTGCATCGCAGTTGCGTCCGGCGCGGACCGGCACAAGGTCGAGATGCAATTGCAGAAGACCGGCATGCTCGATTACTTCGAAGGCCGCGTCTTCAGCGGACACGAAATGCCGCACACCAAGCCTCATCCCGATGTGTATCTGGCGGCGGCACGCAGCCTGGGGGTGGACCCCAAACGCTGCGCGGTGGTGGAAGACACGGTGACCGGTGCGACGGCCGGCTTGGCAGCGGGCGCGACGGTGTTCGGCTACGCACCCTCCAACGTTGGCCACAGCACGCCGGACGCGTTGCGCGAAGTCGGCGTCGCGCTGGTGTTCGAGGACATGGAGCAGTTGCCGGCCTTGCTTGCGCAATGGCGGCTGGTGAACGCCTGACGGATAACAAGGAACAAAGGAATAGCCTCCATAAGAAAACCCGGCGTCTGAAAACTGGAATCGTGGACGACGGGATCGGGATTGCCGGGCGGATGGGCAAAAGGCATCCTTGGCATGCAGCGAACTCATAATTGTTTCTAGGGTTAACCCTTATTATGTTGCTTTCTGCAACGATCGCCCGGGGAATTGTGACCACGGCCGCGATTGATGTGCCGCTCCAACCCAGTTCTTCGATTCCAGGGCGCAATGTTTGGTCATTTTCAGCGCAGGGCAAAGCATGCGGCTAACCGCCGGTTGAATACCTTGCATGCGGTCGCTGACTACGCGTCGCGGCGGCGCCCGGTGTGGATGGTGTCGTTCGCGGTGGACGAGGCGAACCTGTCCGAGGGCCTGCGCGCCGCGTGCGCATCGACTGCGATGCTGGTGCTCGGCAATCTGCTGCATGACCCGTTGTTTGCATGGGCGGCCATCGGCGCCTTCTGGACCTGCCTCGCCGACGCGGCGGGGACCAACCGCATGCGCTTCGCCTCGATGATGAGCTTCGCGCTGCTCTCCACGCTGTGCGGCGGCCTCACGGCATTCGCCTCCGGCGCCGGCACATTGGCCGCGACGGCGGCGATCCTGCTATTCGCGACGGCCGGCGCGCTCGCCCGGGTGTGGGGCGCAGCGGCCTCGCAAGTGGGCATTCTCGCGGCGACCGCCTGCGTGGTGATGGTCGACAGGCCGATGCACAACCTGCAGCACGGTCTTCTGTTTCTCTCTATCTATCTGTTCGGATGCCTGTTCGCGGTGGTGCTGAGCCTGACCGTGTGGCGCATCCATCCGTTTGGACCCAGCCGCATGACGTTGCGCGCCGTCTACAGCAGGCTCGCCGATATCGCGCTCGATAGCGCGCGTCTGCTCCGACGCGACACCGCCGACTTCGGGCAATGGGCGCGCCATGCCGCCACCTATCGCGGCCAGGCACGCGCGGCGCTCGAAAGAGCCCGCAAGGTGCTGGCCAAGGTGCCGAACCTGCGCGTCGACAAGCGCGAAACCTACGAGCACCTGCTGCTCGCGCTCGCGGATACCGAGCGCGTGTTCGCCTACCTGATCGCCGTCACCGACGCGTGCGAGCGCGGCCACCACAATCTGCGCGAACCGCAGCGCGCCGCGCGCACGCTGTCGGCAGTGGCCGAGGTACTGCTGCGCATTGGCCGCGCGGTCAGCGAAGACGCCAGCACCCAGGCGGCTCGAAGCAGCCGCGCGGACGATCAGGCCGGCAGCGACGCGAGGTCCACGCCGGCCGCGCTGCAACGCCGTCTGCACAAGCTGGCCCGCGCGCTCGAAGTGGCGCTCGGCGAGCCGCTGGCGCTCAAGCTGCGCTCGGGCTCACTGGAATTCGAACCGCCCCCGCGGCGCGAGACCGGCTGGTTCGAGGCTGCCGTCGGCAACCTGTCGCGCGCCTGGATGACGCTCAAGGCCAACGCATCGTTCGAATCGATCGGACTGCGGCACGGCGCGCGCGTCGGCGTGGCCGCCACGGCAGGCTTCGTGATCGTGCGGATCCTGCACGTGCCGTTCGGCTACTGGGCGACCATGGCGATCCTGCTGATCCTGCAGCCGTCGATTGCCGGCACCTGGCCGCGCAGCATCGAGCGGGCGGCGGGCAGCATCGCCGGTGGACTTCTGGCAGCGGCGATCGGCCTCGCGATTCATGCACCGATCGGCATCTCGCTGGTGGTGTTTCCGCTCGTCTGCGCGACCATGGCGCTGCGTACCGTCAGCTACAGCCTGTTCGTGCTGTTCCTCACACCGACCTTCGTGCTGGTGGCGGACTTCGCCGCGCCAGCGGGCCACGAGTGGATGTATGCGGTGACCCGGCTCGGCAATAACGTGCTTGGCTGCCTGATCGCACTCGTCGCGACGTTTCTGTTATGGCCGAGCCGCGAGCCGGTGGATTTTCGCGTTCGCCTCGCCGACGCGGTCGGGGCAAACCTGAACTATCTGGTGAGCGCGCTCGAGCATGCGGGCGGCGAAGATACCGAAGTGGAGAAAATGCGTCGTGCAGCGGGCCTCGCGAGCAACAACGCGGAAGAGGCGTTCAACCGCCTGCGGCTCGAGAAGCTGGAAAGCTCGCTGGCCGACCGTGCTGCGATCACGGCACTCGCGCTGTTGCGGCGCGTTGCAGGAACGGCGACGCGGATGCGGCTTGCCGCCAACAAGACCCAGGCGGACGGTGCGTTGATCGCGTGGATTTCGGCGGTAAGCAAGGAGCTCGACGCGTATTTGCTCGACCGGGCGCAGGTCGAGCCGCGCTCGGAGTTCGAAGCGTTTCCGCGCCGGCACCTGTCGCTGGTCGAAGCGGACGCGGTGAATCAGGTCTCGCATCTGCGCCGCCTGCTGGTGGAGAACACGGGCGTCATCGAAGAGGTGGCAGGCAAACCGGTGCTGTCCTGAGCGTTTGTGCGGGACGCACGCCGATGCAAACGGTGCGCGAGGGATAGGCTGTGCCGGATTGGCCTCTGAGTCGCGCGCGGTAGCCCCGCAGCGCGCGCCTGCCCATACGCTCAACGATCCCCGCTCTTCACCAGCTGCAAAGGCGTTTCAACAAGAGGCGTCAGGTCCTCCTGGCGGGTCATCTCCGTAAGCGCCTTGAGCGCCACGTCGATGCCGAACACGGCCTGGCGTGCCGCGAACTGATCCACCGTGGCGAGAATCTTGCCGCTATTGAGCAGCGGCCTGATGTCCGGGTTGTTGTTGTAGCCAGTGATGTACACGCTGCCGGTGCGATGCGCAAGGCGAACCGCGTCGACCGCGCCCGTGGCCATATTGTCGTTGGCGCACAGCAATGCGCGAAGTCGCGGATGCTGCGCCAGCATCGTCGCAGCGGCCGCTTTGCCTTTGGCATAGGTATAGTCGCCCGGCGCAACCGCCACGACTTTCATGCCGGCCGCGTCCATGGCAGCCTTGAAGCCCTCGGTGCGTTGCTGTGCGTTGCGGTCGGTCGTGACACCTTCGATGATCCCCACTTCGTCGCCGCGAGCGAGCTTGGTGGCCACGTAATCGCCTATCGTCTCCGCACCCTTGCGGTTGTCCGGACCGACGAACGGCACCGAGAGGTGGAGCGCATCGAGGGCCGCTTCGTCGAGCGGATTGTCGATAGCGATCACGATGATGCCCGCGTTGATGGCGCGCGCTACCACCGGCACCAGCGCCTTCGAATCGGTCGGAGCGAGCACGATGGCGCTGGTGTGCGCGCCGATCAGATCGTCGACCATGCGAATCTGGGTAGCGGTGTCGAGTTCCGTGGACGTGCCGAGCACGTTCAGGTCGAACTGCGAGGCAAAGTGCTTCTGGTAGTTCTGCGCGGCGCTCGCCATGGCGACCGTGAACGGGTCCGCGAGCGACTTCAGAACGAGGGCGATCGTCAACTTGCCAGTCGGTATGGCCTCGGCAATTTTCGCAACTGTCAGGCCGGCGGCTGCGAGCGCGCCGGCTACGAGCACGCGCCGGCGTGTCTTCTGTACCATTGGCTTCCTTTTGTCGTGCGCGATGGTTAGCGCACAGGAATGATACAGCCTAGCCCGGCGTGAGCATCTCCGGCAAAACCTCGGTTCTTGGCTCGATCGACTGGTTGCTGATATAGGCCCACAACTGCTCGGCTGCCTGGCCGCGTTGCTTGACCGGCCGGTACAGGCGGATTTCAAGTTCGGTCGCCCAGGCGTTGGAGCCGGCTCGCACCAGCGTGCCTTCGTGCAACTCTTTGGTGATACAGCTTTCGGGCAGCCAGCCGATGCCATGACCCGCTACCACCATGCCTTTCAAGGCCTCGGACATGTGGGTTTCAAAGCAGCGGTACAGCGAATAGGGCTCGGTGGCATTCATCAACAGCATTTCCACGACGTTGCCGAGGAACGCACCCGACGAATAGGCGAGCAGCGGCAGCGGCCGCCCGGTCTTGCCGGGCAGCTCGAACAGCGGTTTGCCGTCGGGACCGGCGGCCGACACCGGCACGATCCGTTCGACTCCGAGCGTCAGAAACGGAAAGTGATTGGGGTCGAGCGCAATCGGCAATTGCGGGTGGTGATAGCCGATCAGCAGATCGCAGTCGCCCGCCACCAGATGCTGCACGCCCTCCGGCACATTGACCGCCTGGACCCGCGCCATGATGTTGCCGAACTCGTTGGTCAGGCGTTTGAGCCAGTCGGGGAAGAGCGTGAACACAAGCGTGTGGGCCACCGCGAAGTGCACCACGTGATCGTTCTCCGCAAACTGCTCATAGCCGCCCACCAGATTGCGGGCCGCGTGCATGCTGCGCAGGATGTCCGCGGCCAGGCTGCGAAACATCCTGCCGGCGGGCGTGAGGGTGATCGGATTGACGCTGCGGTCGAACAGGCGCGTGCCCATCCACGTTTCGAGCGCCACGATTCGTCTACTGAATGCTGACTGGGTGAGATGGCGGCTGCGCGCCGAACGGGAAAAACTCTTCGTGTCAGAAAGAGAAAGAAAGTCTTCCAACCACTTTGCTTCCATATTTATCACTTTTATTGGATCAATCGACAACCGCCATCCGTCGGATACCGGCGACTCTCTAGCCTACCGCCTCGCGCTTCCAGCATACCGATGTTTTTTTTCGATGGGTGTTAGTCGAAATATGCATGAGCGTTGCCGCCATAAATTGGGCTACATACCGTTCGACTGCCTGCCCATGTATTACGCAGTGCTGACACGAGGCAGTGCCGACATGATAAATGCGCGCTGAATGGATTCTGTAACCGGCAATTGTTAATTCCGGTAAGAGACGCCGTGCCGGTTCGTTGAAATTCATCTGTGCGCCATTGCCTATCAACCCGACGGACTATCTCCGGGATTCCGAAACAGCGAACCCGCCTCAAAGGATGGAACTGATTATGTCCACACTGGAAAACCAACCGCATCCCCCCGGCAGCGGTGAATTGGATAAGAAAAGCTGGCTGGAATCGCACGAAGCGGGATATCACAAGACTTTGGGTAACCGTCAGGTGCAGATGATCGCGATTGGCGGCGCGATCGGCACGGGCCTGTTTCTCGGCGCCGGTGCGCGTTTGCAGATAGCGGGTCCGTCGCTGGCAATTGTTTATCTGGTGTGCGGCGTATTCTCGTTTCTGATTCTGCGAGCGCTCGGCGAACTGGTGATGCACCGTCCGAGCAGCGGCAGCTTCGTATCGTATGCGCGCGAATTTCTCGGCGAAAAGGCTTCGTTCGTGGCCGGCTGGATGTATTTCCTGAACTGGGCGATGACCGGTATCGTCGACATTACGGCCGTCGCGCTATATATGCATTACTGGGGCGCCTTTACGTCGGTGCCGCAATGGGTGTTCGCGCTGATCGCGCTGTGCATCGTCGCGGCGATGAACCTGATCGGTGTGAAATGGTTCGCCGAGATGGAGTTCTGGTTTGCCCTCATCAAGGTGGCCGCCATCTCGCTGTTCCTCGTGATCGGCACGATCATTCTCGGCACAGGCGTGCACGTGGCCGGCAACAGCACCGGCGTGCATCTGATCAGCGAGAACGGCGGCTTCTTTCCGCACGGTCTGCTACCTGCGCTCGTGCTGGTGCAAGGGGTGGTGTTCGCCTTTGCCGGCGTCGAACTGGTGGGCACCGCCGCGGGCGAGTGCAAGGACGCGCGCAAGGTGCTGCCGCGCGCCATCAATAGCGTGATCTGGCGGATCGCCTTGTTCTACGTAGGCGCGGTGGTGCTGCTGGTGTGCCTGCTGCCGTGGAGCGCGTACAAGGCAGGGCAGAGCCCGTTCGTCACCTTCTTCGGTCAGCTCGGCGTGCCGGGCGTGGGTTCCGTGATGAACATCGTCGTGCTGTCCGCCGCGCTGTCGAGTCTGAACTCCGGCCTGTATTCGACCGGCCGCGTGCTGCGGGCGCTGTCGATGGGCGGCTCCGCGCCGAACTTCCTGTCGCGTATGAGTTCGCAGTCGGTGCCGTATGCCGGCATCCTCGTGACCGTGGCGATCTACATCGTGGGCGTGGTGCTCAACTACTTCGTGCCGTCGAGCGTGTTCGAGATCGTGCTCAATATCGCTTCGCTCGGCATTCTCAGCACCTGGGGCTTTATCGTGGTCTGCCAGATGAAATTCCGTCAGGCGGTAGCGCGCGGCGAAGCGGAGCCGGTGACCTTCCGGATGCCCGGTGCGCCGGTCACCTCGTGGCTTACCCTGGCGTTTCTGCTGGGCGTGCTGGTGCTGATGGCCTTCGATTACCCTAACGGCACGTGGACGGTCGCCTCGATCCCGGTTGTGGTGCTGCTGCTGGTGGCCGGCTGGTACGGCGTGCGCCGCCGCGCGGGAGCGATGATGAAGCCGACGATCCCGTCGGTCACCCTGACACAGAGCGTTCTCGAGGACAACCCCCGCTAGTCGCGACCACTATTTCGGCCAATTTCGCTATGCCGCCAGACCCGCTACACTGGCAATACACGCACGACCTGCAATAACGACGGAGAACCGAAGTGACGCCATTCGACGAGATGCTGATCTCAGCTGACGGAGTACGCGCGCCGTATGCACGGCTCAAGCAATGGCTCGATGCCCAGAATCCCGCGAACCTCGCACAAAAGGCGCAAGACGCCGAAAGCGTGTTCCGCAGGACCGGCATTACGTTCGCCGTGTACGGCGAGGAAGAGGCGGCCGAGCGCCTGATTCCTTTCGACATCATTCCACGCATCATCTCCGGGCAGGAGTGGACGCGCCTGTCGCAAGGCATCGAGCAGCGCGTAATGGCGCTCAACGCATTCCTCGACGATATCTACCATCGTCAGGAGATCGTGCGGGCCGGCAAGATTCCCAAGGAGCTGATCTCGCAGAACGAGGCGTTCCTGCCGGAGATGATCGGCTTCCGTCCGCCGGGCAATGTTTATACGCACATCATCGGCGTCGATATCGTACGCACTGCCGAGAACCAGTTCTACGTGCTCGAGGACAATGCGCGCACCCCCTCGGGCGTGTCCTACATGCTGGAAAACCGCGAGACCATGATGCAGCTCTTCCCCGAGCTGTTTCAGCAGGTCAAGGTGCAACCGGTGGAGGCGTATCCGCAGTTGCTGCGCCAGTCGCTCGCGGCCGTCTGCCCGCCAGGCGGCAATCACGACAATCCAACCATCGCGGTGCTCACGCCCGGCATTCACAACTCCGCCTACTACGAGCATGCGTTCCTCGCGGATCAGATGGGCGTGCATCTGGTTGAAGGCAGCGATCTGCAGGTGGTGGACGGTCATGTGGCGATGCGTACGACTGAAGGCTTCCGCGCAATCGACGTGCTTTACCGGCGCCTGGATGACGCCTATCTCGACCCGATGACGTTCCGCGGCGATTCGGTGCTGGGTGTGGCCGGCATCATGGATGTCTATCGCGCGGGCAATATCACGATTGCCAATGCGCCGGGTACCGGCATTGCCGACGACAAGGCGATCTATTCGTATATGCCCGAGATCGTCGAGTTCTATACGGGCCGCCAGTCGATTCTCGAAAACGTGCCGACGTGGCGCTGCTCCGAGCCGAGCAGCCTCAAATACGTGCTGGACCATCTCCACGAACTGGTGGTGAAGGAAGTGCATGGCTCGGGCGGCTACGGCATGCTGGTGGGACCGGCGGCATCGAAGAAGGAGTGCGAGGACTTCGCGGCCAAGCTGCGCGCGCGGCCCAACAACTACATCGCGCAGCCGACGCTTGCGCTCTCCACCACGCCGATCCTGACCGACAAGGGACTCGCCCCGCGCCATGTGGATCTGCGGCCGTTCGTGCTCGTGTCGGACCGGATTCGCATCACACCGGGCGGCTTGACGCGCGTGGCGCTGAAAGAAGGTTCGCTGGTCGTGAATTCGAGCCAGGGCGGCGGCACCAAAGATACGTGGGTGCTGGCCGACTAAGGGCCGACTAAGGGCCGACCAGGGGCCGCGAGGCCGGCAGGAAGCACGCAAGGCATCAGGCAGGCAACAGGCAGCAACAAACAGAAACAGGATCGGGACAGCACATGCTTCTTGGACGCACAGCAAGCGGGCTCTACTGGATGCACCGCTATATCGAGCGCGCGGAAAACATCGCGCGGGTGGTCGATGCGGGACTGCGCATGTCGCTCACGCGTAGCACCGACGCGCCGGCCACGTGGTCGTCGGTGGTGGTCACCTCCGGCACGGAAGCGGGCTTTCGACAGAAGCACGACGTCTGCACGGCCGAGACGGTTTCCGATTACCTGCTGCGCGACATCGACAATCCGTCGAGCGTGCTGGCGAGTATCGAAGTGGCGCGTTCGAATGCGCGCATGGTGCGCACGGCGCTCACGCGCGAGACGTGGGAAAGCGTGAACGAAGCGTGGATGACGATCAGGCGCCTGCTGGCCGCGCCGGTTCCGTCCAGCGAATTGCCGGGCACGCTCGACCGCATCAAACGTCAGGCCGCGCTGATCCGTGGTTCTTTTCACGGCACCATGCTCAGAAACGAGATTTTCAATTTCGCGCGCATTGGTACTTTCATCGAGCGCGCCGACAACACTGCGCGCATCCTCGACGTCAAATATCATCTGCTGCTGCCCTCGGTGTCGTACGTCGGCTCGACGCTCGACAACTACCAGTGGGAGTCGATCCTGCGCTCGGTCGACGCGCACCGCTCGTACCGCTGGGTCTACGACGTGCAGTACAAGCCGGTCAACATCGCCGACTATCTGATTCTCAACGGCCGCATGCCGCGTTCGCTGAACTTCTGCTACCAGAACATCGTCGAGAACCTGCGATTCCTGGCGCAGGACTACGGTGCGACGCACAGTTGCCATTCGACCGCCGACAGGACTCTCGCCACGCTCAGGGACAACTCGGTCCAGCGGATTTTCTCGCGTGGCCTGCACGAGTTTCTCACCGGCTTTATCGCGCAGAACAACCGGCTCGGCTTTGAAATTGCCGAGACCTATAACTTCGATTGAGTACGGCCATGCGTATCGCCATTCGCCACACTTCTCACTACCAGTACGACCAACCGGTTCCTTATGCCTTGCAGCGGCTGCGGCTGCGTCCGCAGTCCGGCCCGGGGCAGAACGTGCTCGACTGGCGCGTGACGGTCGACGGCGTCGAACCGAACGTAAGCTGGACTGACGGTCTGGGCAATCGCGTCGATCTCGTGCGGCACGAGCGCAACAAGAGCGAGATCGTGATCGTCGCCGAAGGCACGGTCGAGACCCAGGACATGGCCGGCATCTACGGCTTCATCAACGAGATTGCGCCGCCCTGGATCTTCGAGCGCGAGACTCCGCTCACCCAGGCAGGCGAGCGCGTGCAGGCGCTCGCCGCTACCGTGCGCGCGGGCGACGGGCAACTGGACATGTTGCACAAGCTGACCAACGCCATCCACCAGCAGATTGCCTATGTGCCCGGCGCCACCGGGGTCGGCACCGATGCCGAGACGGCGTTGCGCGAAGGACACGGGGTTTGCCAGGACCATACGCATGTCTTTATCGCCGCGGCGCGCAGCCTCGGCGTGCCGGCCCGCTATATCTCGGGCTATCTGCTGATGGATGACCTGGAGCAGCACGGTGCCAGTCACGCGTGGGCCGAAGCGCATGTGGACGGTCTGGGATGGGTGGGGTTCGACGCGGCTAACGACAAATGCCCGGACGACCGCTACGTACGTATCGCGACCGGCCTCGATTACCGCGATGCGATGCCGGTGTCGGGCGTGCGGACGGGGCAGGGGGCGGAGTCGCTAACCGTCACGGTCACGGTATTGCCGGCGTCGGGCCAGAGTCAAAGTCAGAGTCAGGGCTGAGCGCATCAACGCGGGCCGCGTCTGGGCGGCCCCGTCAAGCCGACCTCATCAACACCAAACGAAGCAAAGATCGGCAATTCCCCGTACGCTTACGCCTGACGATTTCACACTGAGCCGTCATGCACCTGCCTACTGCATAGGGGAAGAGTGTCGTGAAAGATCCGCTCGTTATCGGTTTCGCGCTGCTGGCGGTGGACATTGCGCTCTGGCGCGCCGGCTTGCCGCGCCAGGGCACGCTGCGTCTCGTCTTACGCCTCGTGATCTTCGCCTTCTACAGTGCCGTGCTGTTCGGCTACGGCATGAATCCGCTATCGCCTGCACCGTGGCCGGAGTCGTGGCTGCGTCATCTGGGCGCGCAGATTCTGGAGGTGCTCTGGTGGCTCAATGGCGCGCGCCTGCTCACGCAGTCGCTCGACGCGGTGTTCGTCTCGCGTAGCTGGCACAAGGAACGGCTCTTCCAGGACGTACTGGGCGCGCTGGTGTTTCTCGCCGCCGCGGTCGCTTCACTCGCCTTTGTGCTGAACATTCCGGTGCGCGGCCTCGCGGCCACCTCGGGCGCGCTCGCGATCGTGGTGGGTCTCGCCATCCAGAGCACCTTGAGCGACGTGTTCGCCGGCATCGTGCTCAATACGACCGAGCCCTACCACATCGGCAACTGGGTGAGCGTCGACGGCGTGGAAGGCCAGGTCATGGAAATGAACTGGCGCGCCACGCACCTGCTGACGTCGCAGGGCAACATCGTGATCGTGCCGAACAGCGTGGCCGCCAAAGCCAAGATCGTCAACAACAGCCGGCCTTCGACGTTGCATGGCGTATCGATTACGCTGGAAATTTCTCCACAGGAGCGCCCTGCGCGGGTGCTCGGCGCGCTGGAGCAGGCTCTCGTGGGCATCGGCACGGTGCTGAAAACGCCTGCGCCGTACGCGCTGGTCAAGTCGGCCTCGGTCGATTCGATTCGCTATGAAGTGACGGCATACGTCGACGACATGGCGAAAAAATCCGCTGTCACAAACGAACTCTACGATCTTTGCTACCGGCATCTCGATGCAGCCGGCATCGAACTGCGGCCATTGGGCGTTCCTGCACCGCCGCAATCGGGTGTCGACCGGTTGCAGCGTCTGCTTGGACGCGTCGAACTGTTTCGCACGCTGCAGGTCGATGAACTGGCGGGGCTGTCGAGCAAGATGTCGCGTCACGAGTACCAGGCCGGCGAGCTGGTGGTCGGATCCGACGCGGTGACCGATTATCTGATGATTGTCGAATCGGGCGTCGTGTCGGTGGAAGTGACCACGCCTTCGGGCGTCGTCGAGCCGGTCCGTCTCGGCCCGGGCGACGCCGTCGGAGAGGCCGGCGTGCTGGCAGGACTGCCGGTGCGCGCCAAACTCATCGCCTTGACGCAGACTGTGATCTACCGTCTGAACAAAACGGATCTCACGCCCGTGTTGAAGCGCCGCCCTGATATCGGGCAGCAGATGTGTCAAGTGCTGTCACAGCGGGAAGACAAACTGCTTCAACTCGGCAGCCCGCCCGAAGCTCAGGTGGTGACCGAGCGTTCGCTATTCGACTGGTTGCGCGACGGCATGCGCAAGTTGCATGATCTGACGATCTAGGAACCCCGCAAGTACTCTGAAGGTAGCAAGGTGTGAAGTTCCCGGGCCGGGCGGCTTTGCTGTCGGCCCTTCCTTACCATCCACTAACAGGGCCGCCCACATCAGGCGCGCGGGTTGATTCGCACGGCTCGATCGACGCGGTCGTCAAGGAGTAGCTTATGGCCCGCCACACCATCGCCGACTATCTGGCGAAAACGCTCGCAGCCGCGGGCGTCGAGCGCATCTGGGGCGTGACTGGCGACAGTCTCAACGGACTGGCGTACAGCCTCGACCAGCTCGGCTCGATCCGCTGGATGCATACGCGTCACGAAGAAGTCGCTGCATTCGCAGCGGGCGCAGACGCCGCCTCGACCGGCAAGCTCGCTGTCTGCGCCGGTAGCTGCGGCCCCGGCAATCTGCATCTGATCAACGGGCTGTTCGATTGCCACCGCAATCATCAGCCGGTGCTGGCGATCGCCGCACATATTCCGTCGACGGAAATCGGCCTCGGCTACTTTCAGGAAACTCATCCGCAGGATCTGTTCAAGGAGTGCAGCCACTTCGTCGAACTGGTCTCCAACGCGTCGCAGTTTCCGCGCGTGCTGGAGCGAGCAATGCGCACCGCCATCGAGGAACGCGGCGTGGCCGTGATCGTGTTGCCCGGCGATATCGCGCTGAGCGAAGGGCCCGCCGAAACGCCGCGCTGGAGTACCAGCGAACCCTCCACCATCGTGCCCGCGCAAGCCGATCTCGAGCGGCTTGCGGGTATGCTCAACGGATGCGAAGCCGTGACGATCATGTGCGGCAGCGGCGTGGCGGGAGCGCATGACGAAGTGGTTGCGCTGGCCGACACGCTCGGCGCCCCGATTGTCCACGCGCTGCGCGGCAAGCCTTTTATCGAATACGACAATCCGTACGACGTCGGCATGACCGGCCTGATCGGCTTCAGCTCCGGCTATCACGCGATGATGTCGTGCGACACGCTGCTTCTGCTGGGCTGCGATTTCCCTTATCGGCCGTTCTATCCGCCCGAGGCCAAGGTCGTGCAGATCGACCACAAGGGCTCGCAACTGGGCAAGCGTGCGCCGCTCGCGCTCGGCCTCGTGGGTACCGTCAAGGAAACGGTGAGCGCGCTGTTGCCGAAGCTGCAGCGCAAGACGGACCGCAAGTTTATCGACAACGCGCGCAAGCACTATGTGTCGGCCCGCAAGGGGCTCGACGAACTGGCCACGCCGGCAGGTCCGGGCCGGCCGATTCATCCGCAGTATCTGGCCAGAATGATCGACCAGGTGGCGAGCGAGGATGCGATCTTCACCGCGGACGTCGGTACGCCGACGCTATGGGCAGCGCGCTATCTGACGATGAACGGCAAGCGGCAACTGCATGGCTCGTTCAACCATGGATCGATGGCCAACGCCATGCCGCAGGCGCTCGGTGCGCAGGCGGGCCATCCGCAGCGCCAGGTGGTGTCGCTGTCGGGCGATGGTGGTCTGTCGATGCTGCTCGGCGATCTGCTCACCGCGCGCCAGCTCGACCTGCCGATCAAGGTGGTGGTGTTCAACAACAGCCTGCTGGGCTTCGTTTCGATGGAGTTGAAGGCGGGCGGCTACCTCGATACCAATGTCGATCTCAGCAAGACCGACTTCGCTGCGATCGCTCAGGGCGCGGGTATTTTCAGCATTCGGGTGAACGAGTCGGAAGGCGTCGAGGCGGCCTTGCAAAAGGCGTTTGCGCATCCGGGACCGGCACTCGTCGACGTCGTCACGTCCAAACATGAGCTTGCCATGCCGCCCACCATCGAGCTGTCGCAGGCGAAGGGCTTCAGTCTGTATATGCTGCGCGCGATTCTGAGCGGACGCGGTGACGAGATCGTCGAACTGGCAAAAACCAACTTGCGTTAATACGACGGGGCGGGTGGTAGTACATCCGAACATTAATCCAGACGAAAGCGGACACCGGGTTGTCATGCTGGGAGTACAGCCTATACTGAACTTGCTGGCGCCTGACAAACCGGCGCAAGAATCGTAGCCGTTATCACGCTTTCCCTGCTTTCCGCGTTTTCCACCGTTGCCAATGCCACCGGCGCCGCCTTGAACGGCGGCGCCGGCCATCACCTCGCACACAGGAGTACGTTCCATGAATTACGTTACTACCAAGGATGGCGCAAAGATTTTCTACAAGGACTGGGGCACGGGGCAACCTGTCGTGTTCTCGCACGGCTGGCCGCTCAACGCGGATGCGTGGGATGTGCAGATGTTATTTCTGCAGCAAAAGGGCTACCGCGTGATTGCCCACGATCGCCGCGGCCACGGCCGTTCGAGCCAGACTGGCACCGGTAACGATATGGACACCTATGCGGACGATCTGGCCGCTGTGATCGACGAACTCGATCTGAAGGATGCGGTGCTTGTCGGCCACTCCACCGGCGGCGGAGAGATCTCGCACTATGTAGGCCGTCATGGCACGAAGCGTGTCAAGAAAATGGTCCTGATCAGCGCGGTCCCGCCGCTCATGCTCAAGACCGAAGCCAATCCGATTGGCCTGCCGAAGGAGGTCTTCGACGGTATCCGCGCCAGCACCGCCAGCAATCGCTCGCAGTTCTTCAAGGATCTGGCGATGCCTTTCTACGGCTATAACCGGCCGAATGCAAAGGTCGTGCAAGGCGTGATCGACGAATTCTGGCGCGAGGGGATGCTCGGTTCGGTGCTCGGCGAGTACGAGTGCATCAAGCAGTTCTCGGAAGTCGACTACACCGCCGATCTCCAGAAGATCGATGTGCCGACGCTGATCCTGCAAGGCGACGACGACCAGATCGTGCCGATCGATGCTTCGGGCCGCAAGTCCGTCGAGATCATCAGGAATGCCACGCTCAAGGTGTATCCGGGCGCATCGCATGGCATGTGCACGACCGAAGCCGACAAGGTGAACGCCGATCTGCTCGCGTTCCTCCAGTCGTAAACCGACATAAGCAAGTTCAACGCAGCATCGACCGTGCTGTGCCGTATTGTCCGCATTAGCGTCAAATGATCGGCGGCCGGAGGAGTCCGGCCCATTTCCCCTTGGTTAACTGAGAGGCATACCGACATGGAACAAGTTACCCCGTGGAGCCAGGTCGTCTCGCTTCTATCGCATGGCATCAATGATGAAATGTTCGCGGCGCAGCCCTGGCACGCAGGCTGCGGTTCACACCCGGCCAACGGTGTGGGCAAACCGCGCGGCGCGCAGCAGGGTGCACCGGCCGCCGACTGCGATAGCAAGATTACGTCGATCGAGCGTCAGGACGAGGGCCTCGCGCTGGTGTCCTGGTGCGATCCAACAATGTGCCATTACATCGATCAGGTCTGGAATCAGGTCGTGGCCCGCAGCTCCGGTTATTGCGCGTTGACAGGGCAACGGATCGAGCGGGGCGACACGGTCTTCAAGCCTCGCGCGCGCGGGCGCAACCGCCCGGCCAACTGCAACGAAATGGTGCTTGCCGCAGCACTCGCGCAGGACGACGGCACGCCGGCCTGACAAGGTGTGCCCTTTGGTTGTGTCCTCCAGTTGTGATGCTGTGACGTCCTTTTTCTATCAGGAAGAACGATGATGAAAAAATCGAAACTCGCGATGGCTCTCCTGCTTACTTCCACGCTGAGCGTGGCATGCCTTCAGGCGCATGCCCAGGTGGCGGGCTCACAAACGGTCGGCATCAGCGTATCGGAGTCGGAGTTGATCGTACGCGGATGGAGCGTGAAGAAGGCGATTCTCGGCAAGCCGGTAGTCAACGACAACGGCGAGCAGATCGGTGTGGTGCACGACATCATCATTGCGCCGGACAAGTCGGCCTCGTTTGCGATTATCGCGGCGCATCAGTTTGCCGGCGTCTCACAACACGATGTGGCGATTCCGATCGACCAGCTCGACTTCGTGAAGGGCAAGCTGACGCTGGCGGGCGGCACGCGTGAAGCGATCAAGGCGATGCCTGCGTTCCAGTACGCGCACGTCGCTTCGATGCCGGTGACACGTTCCGAGTATTCGGAGCACCACTGAGGCGGTGTATCGGTGAGGGGTGGACGGCCCGGGTGCTTCAGGCAGCCCGCGTGATCCAAGCTTATTTCGCGGGCGTCTGCTCTGGCTCCGACTCTGGCTCCCAGCCACCGCCCAGCGCGAGGAACAGATTGGCCTGATCGACCGCCACCTGTCCCTCCGCTGCTGCGACCTGGGCGCGGGTCGAGGTCAGCGTGCGGGTTGCATCGAGGTCCGAAATAAACGACTCGCGGCCGCCGACATACAGGCGATGCGTTTCACCCGCCGACTGCGTAGCCGACTTGAGCGCCGCCCGTAAAGCCTCGGCGCGCGTGTAGTCAGCCACGTAGGTGGCGAGACTCGTCTCCGTTTCACGCAGTGCATTGAGTACCACGCCGTCGAAATGCGCGAGCGCCGCTGTGCTGGCGTCCTCCGCTTCGCGCACGCGCCCACGCGCACCGTTGGTCGGGAAGGTCCAACTGATCAGGGGTCCAAATCTCCAGTAATCGGTTTGCGACGTCACGAGATCTTCAGCGAGGCCAACTGTTCCAGTCGAGGCGCCGAAACTCACGGTGGGATACAGCGCGCCGGTAGCGACGCCGATCCGCGCTGTCGACGCCGCAAGCTGGCGCTCGGCTTCGCGCACGTCTGGGCGGCGCTTGAGCAAAGCGGCGCCATCGCCGACCGGCAGCGCCTGCTTGATCTGCGGAACCTTGTTGCACGCGAGGACAGCAGGCGGCAGATCGGAGGGGGCGCGCGCGAGCAGCATCGCGAGCTGATATTGGGCGATTTTGCGCCGCGCGGTGTAGCGCGGAATATCCGCTGCCAGCGACTCGACCTGCGTCTGTCCGCTGGTCACGTCCGGCTGATTGCCGCGGCCGGCATCGCGCAGACGCCGCGAAACGTCCACGCGTTGCTTCTGCAGCGCCAGCGATTGCTGCGCGATAGCCAGCTCATCCGCCGCCGAGCAGTTCTCGATGTAGGCGCGCACCACTTCGGCCACCACGGTGATACGCGCGAGATCGCCGGCTGCCCGGGTCGCTTCGCTCTCGGCATTCGCTGCTTCCACGCCGCGGCGCAGTTTGCCGAACAGATCGAATTCATACGAGACACGAATGCCTAAGTCGCCTTCGTTCGAGACCGGGATCTTGCCGAAGATCAGGTATTGCTGTCCGGACTCCTGCGCCCGTGCGAATGCGGCCTCCGCGCCGCCGGAGAAACCGCCTTGCGCCTCGGCAACGCCGAGCGCTTCCTGCGAACGCGCGAGATTCGCGGCGGCGACGCGCAGGTCGGTGTTCGATTTCAGCGCGTCGCTCACGAGCTGTTCGAGAACCGGGTCGTCGTACAGATGCCACCAGTCGGACGGCACCGGTTGTTGCGAAACGTGCTGACCGTCGACGTCGGGTAACGCCGCGTCGGCGAACGGCGCGTTGATGACCGCAGCCTTTGGCAACGAATAGTTTGGACCGACGGTGCATGCGCACAAGGCCAATGCGAACAACGGCGCAAGTGCCGCCAGCGGTGCCAGCGGCAGAGCGGGTAGGGTGCGCAACGGCTTCATCGCGCGGCGCTCGCGGCGGATTGCGCGGCCGCCGCCGAGGCGGGCGGAACTGCAGCGGGCTGCGCCGGAGACGGCGGTGTCGAAGCCAGTTGTGATGCGGCTGGCTGTGATGCGGCCGGCACACCCGAAGCAGTCCTATGGTCCACCGCGCCCTGCGAACCGATGGACGGCGCGAGTCCGCGCACGGACACGGTCGCCGTGCGTCCGGCGATCATGCGGAAGTCTTTCGGCACATCGTCGAGCGCGACGCGCACGGGGATGCGTTGCGCGAGGCGCACCCAGCTAAAGGCCGGGTTCACGTTCGGCAGCAGGTTTGCTCCTTCGCCGCGGTCGCGGTCTTCGATCGCGGACACGATGCTCGCCACGTGCCCACGCAGCACACCCGGCTCGCCCATGATCTTGATATCGACGGCCTGGCCGATATCGATGCCGCTCAGCTTGGTCTCCTCGAAGTAACCGTCCACGCGGAACGAATGCATGTCCACGACCGACAGCACCGCCCGGCCTGACGACGCGAATTCGCCGGTGCGCGGCGCGCGGTCGTTCAGATAGCCGTCCACCGGACTGACGATGTGAGTGCGTTGCAGATTCAGACGCGCGGTATCGACGGCGACCAGCGCATCGTTGAGCGCCGCCTCGTCCGTTTCGACGCGCGAGCGGCTTTCTTCCGCTACTTCGCGCGCGACGAGGTCACCCAGCTGACGGTTGCGCACGTCTTCGCGACGGGCCTGATCGAGCGTCGCGCGCCGCTGTTGCGCCGTGGCCAGTGCCTGCTGCAGCGCGAGCGTGTAACGCGCCTGATCGATCACGAACAGCGTTTGCCCCTGCCTGACCTGCTGATTGTCGACGACGTCGACCTCGGTGATCAGACCGGACACGTCGGGCGCCACCTGGATGATGTCGGCACGGATGCGGCCGTCGCGTGTCCATGGCGAGAACATGTAGTAGTTGATCATCTTCCACAGCACGAGGCCCGCGATCACGACGACGATCAGGGTCAGCAGGATCTGACCGATGGAGAACCATGTTTTTTTCACGTTATGAACCGGTGCGAAACGAGGACGACAAGACCCAGCAGCAGCACATAGATGCCGAGATCGAAAATGGAACGGTGCCACACAAGACGATAAAAGCCGGTACGCTCGAGCACCGTGCGAATCGCGAGGCCGAGCACATAGGCGACGAACATCAGCACCAGCACGGCCGGCACGAACACGCCGAAGACATCGACTTCGCCGATCATGGTTCGTAATCCTGAAGTGAGGTCAGTGGTCGCGTCATGTGGCAGCTTCCTGGTTGGGCGCGGCAGGTGGGCCAAGCGAAGCGATCGTGGCCGGAAACAGTGACAGGCGCAACCCGACCAGCGCATGCTGCGCATCGCGCAACTGCTTGGTATAGAGGGCCGTGCTGTTCGCTGTATTGAGGAGCCCAAGGGCGCCGACCCGAGCGAGCGCCGTGTCGATCGCGGACATCAGGCTCTCGGGCACGGGCTGGCGCTTGCGGCGCGCGACACAGGTTTCGAAGTGACCGCGGATGCCGTCGAGCACGTGGTCGATCGAAGCAGACGTCTCGCTGCCCAGCTTCAGACGCAGACGGCGCAAGTCGACCGCGTTAAAGGCAATGCGCAGATCGCGGAAGCTCTCGATGGACGGATGGCGGTTGTCGTCAGTCGCGGCGAGACGCGGGATCAACTGCATCAGGCGGTCCAGCATGCGCGCCGCCAGATTGCGTTGGTCTTCAATCGGCCTGGTCGAGGCGCTCAACACCACGTCGGCCCAGCTCGAACGCATCAGACGGGAGGCCGCAAGCTCGGCGCCGAACGGCCGCGTCACGCGGGTCCACAGATACGCGTACAACAGACCCGCGAGGCCCGCGAGGTTGCTGTTCACGAAGATAAAAAAGTCGGCATCGTAGGCGTCCTGAATGCTGATGAAGGTCGCGGTATTGACGGCCACCAGCATGGTCGCGAGATTAAACTGCGGACGCGGGATCAGCGTGCCGACGAGGATGAACGGCCCCGCGAACAGGATCACGAGCATCGGGAAATCGTGCACGTTCGGCAGCACAACGAACAGATAAAGTCCCGCCAGCACGACACTGGCCGAGGTCGCAGTGAAGAATTTGAACACTTGCGGCGCGGGCTCGTCGAGCGCCGCAAAAAAGCAGCATGCGATGGCGGCGAGCGTGACCGCGCCGGCGCCGTCGTTCCAGCCGGAACTGATCCACAGTACGCAGCCAAGAACGATCGCACCGACCGCCGAACCGGTGGAGAACAGCATCATGCCGCGGTCGAAATAGCGCTCCGTTCCGCCCACCCGCCAGTGCCGGAAGCGCGGCTGCCAGGTGCCGTCCTCTTCCACGACGATGCGCCGCAGCGTCCGGCAGTCCTGCCAGACGTCGATGACCTGCTTGAGCCGCCACAAGGCATTCGAAAGGACCGCGCCTTCCCAGGTGGCGAACGCCGCAGGCGGCGGCTGCAACGCGGCGATACGCTCGCGCAGGAGGTCGGCTTCGAGGTCGGGCCGCTCATGCTCCTTCGGGGGACGCAGCGGCGTGTTGAACCACTTGACGACATCGGCGAGCAGCGGCTCGAGTCCGGCAGGAGGCGTGCGGTGGTCGCCAAGCAACGCTATCAGAGGATCGGCCAGCGACGACATGATGGGCAGCAGCAGTTGCATGCGGCCGCGCAGGTCTTGAGCACGGCTTAGCACGTCGGGCCGGGTGTGATCGTAAGCGAGCTGGCTCAGCAGCAGTTCGAGGCTATTGACGGTGGCGGCGAGGCGCTGGCGGCAGGCCGAGATCGAGGCGCCCGCAATGCGCCCCGACAGCGTCTCGGTGGCGTAGATGGCGGCGTCGCGGAACCAGCCTTCGGTGCGCTCGATGATGGTCGGCGCGAGGCGGTTCGGCAGAACGACGCCGCCTACGACGCTCGCGCACACGATGCCGAGCAGGATCTCCTCGGTGCGGGTGACGGCGAGGTCGAAGACGGCGGTGGGATTGAAGACCGCCGGCAAGGCGATCAGCGGCATGGTGTAGCCCGCCAGCATGAAGACGTAGCTACGCGCGGTGCGGTCCGAGATCGCGAGATACAGCAGCGTGCCGGTCCACAGGGCGACGACCACGCTGAACAGATACGGGGATTCGACGAACGGCGGCACGAACAGCACCGCCGCCGATGCTCCAAGGGCGGTGCCGAGCGCCCGGTACAGCGCCTTCGAACGGGTCGCGCCCACGAAGGGATTGGAGACGATGTAGACCGTCGCCATGGCCCAGTAGGGCCGCGGCAACTGGAAGGCGAGCCCGAGGTAGAGGGCGAGCATGGCTGCCGCAAAGGTCTTGACCGAAAACAGCCAGTCGCGCAGTGAGGGGTAGACCATGGCTTGTTATGCGGTGGCACGCCGGGTGGAGGTGCATGAAGCTTGCATGATAAATGAGTCTGTCGCGATCGTGCGACATTGCAGCTAATGGAGGGCAAGCTGGTCAAGTTCTCCAGCGGTAATGTATCCGGTAGCCGCCGGGGCCTCAAGGGTACTGAAGACCTGGGCGGCGGCCTGGCGGCAGGCGATTCGTCCGCCGCGCGGTGTAGACCACCTGAAGGGTCGCAGACTACACTCTCATGCGGCGAACAAGGCGGCACGCTATCCCTCCACGCTGTATGGCTCGAAACGCGCATAGGCATTTAACAATGAGCGACAGGACTGCCCAATCCATCTGGCAACGCTGTATCCAGCTTCCAGGCCTGAGCGTGCGCTTCATGCGCTGCTGTGGTCTTCTGCTCGTCATGGCGAGTGTGCCTCTGCAGGCATGGGCGCAGCAGGCGCCGGCGAATGCCTCGTCTGACGAAACCGCGCTATTGCCGGGTCTCGTGCGTGAACCCATCGCACTGCAGATCACCTTGCCGGATGGCACGAAGCCCAACCTCGAAGCCCTGGTGGTACGCCCGGACCGCCCCGGGCGCTGGCCGCTGGTGCTGATGACGCCCGGCACGCCGCGCGTCGCTGCGACGGGTGTTGGAGACCGTGCGCCGGAACTGCTGCTGACCGCCGCGGTGGCGTTTGCGCAACGAGGGTACGCCGCCGTGATCGTCTTGCGCCGCGGCTTCGGGCACTCGGACGGTCCGTATGCAGAGAGCGGAGGTCCGTGCCGCAGCCCCGACTATCTCTCGCCCGGTAAGGCGTCGGCCGACGACTTGCTGGGCGCGCTGGACTCGTTGCGTGCGCAACCTTGGGTAGACGCTCAGCGCGTGCTGTTGCTCGGCAAATCGACCGGCGGTCTTGCCGTGCTCGCGGCGTCGGCGCGCAATCCGCAAGGCGTGGTTGGAGTGCTCGATTTCGCCGGCGGCCGTGGCTCGAGCCGCCCTGACTTTGTGTGCCGGCCGGATCAACTGATCGAGGCGGTCGAGCAGTATGGCTCGACGGCGAAGATGCCGAGCCAGTGGGTGTGGTCGGAGAACGATCATTATTTCAACCCTGATCTCGCGCGGCAAATGCTTGCGGCCTATACCTCGCACGGCGCGTCGGCGCAGCTTGCGGTGTTGCCACCGTTTGGCGACGACGGTCATGAACTGCTCTACGATGCCCCCGCTGAAGTCTGGTGGCCGACGGTCGAACCGTTCCTGAAGACGTTGAATCTGCCGACCCAGATCGTCGTGCAGTTGCCTGCCCCCGCTGCGCTGCCGCAACCGCCTGGTCTGAATGAGGGCTGCCGGGACCGGTTTGCGCTGTATGGCGCCTCGCGCAACGAAGGCAAGGCATTTGTGATCGCCGCAGGCGGGCATTGCTCGAATACGCTGATCGAGCGCACACCGCAGGAAGCCGCCGAGCATGCATTGGCGTATTGCAGATCGAGGTGGTCGGAGTGCGAGGTTTATGCGCTGGGGCAGCGGGTGGTTCAGTAGGGACGCGTGGCGGTCTGGCCCGTACGCGGCCCGTCTCCCTCGTGCTACGATGGCTCGCCAAGCTCGACGGAGAGATCGATATGAATCCGGAGACCGTAGCCAGGTTCGACCACGAATTCGCCCCCCGCATTGCAACGACCATCGCCGCCTTGTTCGACACGGGTGTGCACGCGGAAGTGTTGCCGTATCACGGCCACGGCCATCCGACCAGCGTCAGGGTATGGGCCGAACCGATCGAAGTGGTGCGGCATTATCCGCACAAGCTCAATCTGCATCTGACCTGGGACAGCGACGAAATCGAGCGTCTGATGGGAGAGGGCGGCGAGGCGCGCTTCGCCAGTTATCTGAATGCGATTCCGCGTAAGCTCGATGCATGGCACAACGCGCGCGAGGTCGATTTTCGCTCGCATACTCAGGCCGAGCCCGAGATATTGATCGGCGGTCTGGATTTCGAGTCCTGACGCCGGTGCTGTGAAGCAACCGGCGCCGTACCCGCCGGGTCTGTCGGGTTCAGAGGACGAGTCCCGTCCTCCTGGGCCCGTTAGAACCGATTCCCGTTCGTGGCAATGCTACCCGGCGTGAACGACACGCCACGCAGCACTTCACCGAAGCCGGCACTACGCAGCGTCACGAACTTCTCCCTGGCGGCGCCAGCGGCGGTCGTGTTCTTCAGCACATCGCGCGTCACCACCAGGCGGTTCGGATCAGCGCCAATATCGCCATTGCCGCTGACCGTCGACGTAATCGCCCAGATCGTCACCGTGCCGTCGCTTTCGACGCGGCCGGTCAGATTGCGCAGGCCGTCGGTAGCAGGCGCCCATGGCAGGCCTGTGGCCGAATTCGAACCCGTCGGATAGCCCGGTACTGTGTACTCCGTACCAAGATTCAGACCGGCCTGAAGCGTATAGGCCAGCGTCCACTTTTTCGCCGAGGCGTTGTAGATCCATTTCTGCAGCCCTGCACCCGTTTGCGCGGCGGCATGCGTGAACAGATCGGTGCCGCCGGTGTAGCCGTCGCCTTCATCCGCAACGTACAGCGTCGTGGCGTTGGCGAACCACATGCCGAAGGGGAAGGCGGGCGTCGTCAGCTCCTTGGTGAGCGTCGTGGGGAAGCCTGCCAGGATACACATATTGCTGGGCAGGCCGCTCGTTTGCAGCGTCGCGAAATCAAAGGAAAGCGGCGTGGTGGGCAGCTTCGCGTTGGCCGCCGGCACGCCTGTGCCGGACGGGCAGGCCTTGCCGGTGGTGTCGAGGAAGTACACCGTATTCACGCCGTTGCTGCCGCTGCCCTTCGTGTAGTACAACACATTGTTGTAGATCGTGATGCCGCGGAAGTTGTCGTCCTTGCCGATCTTGTCGGCTTTGGCGCCGAGTTCGGTGACGGAGAAGCTGCCGAGCGGTGTCGGTGCGCCCGGGTTTTGCTGCGCCTCGGACTGGTTCGACGCTTGCACGATCTGCGCGCCTGTGCCGATGATCACGCCGTCGGGTTGCGGGTTCGAACCGTTGCCGGCATTGCCGGTGGCGTAGAAAAAGTCGTGGCCGTTGCTGTCGTTCAGAATGGCGGCGCGTCCGTTATCGCCGCTGAAGGCATTCGTTTCGGTGAAGCGGAAATTGCCCAGACCATCCACGCGTGCAATCCCGCGAAACACGTTCTGCCCATCCGGATTGGTCGGGTCGACTTCGCCGGGCGTATTCGCGTTCGAGGCATCGATCGCGTTCACGGGCGCAACGTAGCCGACAAAGCTCAGGTAGCGGCCGTCGGTAGACAGATGCAACGCCAGTTCGGATTTCGAACTAAAGCTCGTGACCAGCTGGCCGTTCGAATCGCGCTGGGGATGCAGACTGTTGGGGACTTCGAGTGAGCTGACCATTTCGCCCGAAGGCGTCAGCTGATCGAGATAGATGCGCGACGTGATACCGAAGTTCGAGTCGGACAGCACGTTGTTCCAGACGTACGGATAGGTGCCGTCGACCGTGGCGCCGGTGCTGCAGCCTCCGGTCGTGTTGGCACAGTTCGGCGGCAGGATCGTGCCCACCTGGACATTGCTCGACAGATTGTCATACACACTGCGGCTAACCACCAGCAAGCCGGGAAAGAACGGGGTTTGGCCGCCAAAAGGAAATTGCTGCGCACATGCACCGGCGCTTGCAGCGATCAGCGTGAGCGCTACCAATGGGTTTCGCGCTTTGAGAACAGAACGGGAATTGAAGCGGGAAAGAGCGCCGGTGAGCAGGCGCGAGCGGGCAGCGGTTTGCATCTGTAGTCTCCGTACAGCATTGGGGGAATATTAGTGACGGACCTGCAGGACAACCGCGCTACCGTAGCAGCGCTTCGTGAACGATTATTGACGTAGCGCTTTCAGATTCGTCAGGCAGTCTCTCCCAATCGAAAGAAACTGACGCTTTCCACGAGGCCAGACGCCTTGTTCTGCACTGCATCGGCGGCCGCGGCGGCCTGCTCGACGAGTGCCGCGTTGCTTTGTGTGACCTGATCCATCTGGTTCACAGCGTCGTTCACCTCGGCAATGCCGGTGGCCTGATCGACCGTAGCGGTTGCAATCGCTTCGACAATGCGCGTGACGCTACCCGCGCTTTCCACCACGCCATCCATCGTGTCGCTCGCGCGATGGATCAGTTGTGTGCCGACTTCGATGGTCGACACCGAGTCGCGAATCAGTTCCTTGATCTCGCGCGCGGCGTCCGCCGAGCGCTGCGCGAGACTGCGCACTTCGCTTGCGACCACGGCGAAGCCGCGTCCCTGGCTGCCCGCGCGAGCCGCTTCGACTGCGGCATTGAGCGCGAGAATGTTGGTCTGCGCTGCAATGGCTTCGACCACACCGGTGATGTCGACGATCCGCTTCGACGCCGCGTTGATCTGCGCCATCGTGCGCACTGCGTCGCTCATCACGACGCCGCCGTCACGCGCCGCTTGTGCCGCGGTTTGTGCAAGTGTGGTTGCGTTGCGTGCATGACTTGCGTTCTGTTGGACAGAGTCTGTGAAATGCTGCATCGATGCGGCGGTTTCTTCGAGCGACGCCGCCTGCTGCTCAGTGCGTGCGGACAGATCCAGATTGCCCGCGGCAATTTGCTGGGTGGCGGCAGAAATGGTCGTGGCGCCCTCGCGGATTTCGCTGACGATATGGCGCAGCCGGTGATTCATGTCGTTAAGTGCAATCAGCAACTGGCCTGTTTCGTCGCTGCTCTCGACGATCACGTCGGCACGCAGATCACCTGCGGCCACCGCTTGCGCTACGCCCACGGCTTGCCTGACCGGCACGGTGATGCTGCGGCTCAGAAACCAGACCGCCGCGGCGCCGGCCACGAGTGCCGCCAGCACGACGACCAGCAGCAGGGTGCACGCGAGGTGGTAAGCGTTGAGGGAGGCCTGTTCGATGCGCTGGTTCGAAGCCTGCGCCTGTTGCATGACCGAAGCGACAATCGCGTCGATCGCATTGGTCGGCGCACGGTCGATGCCTTTGACGAGTGCGTCGACAATATGCGGGCTGTTGGGGTTGGCGACGTCGAAATGCTGAAGTGCGCCAAGATAGCTCGTCTGCAGCGACTCATGCGTGGCAATCGCATTGTCGACGCCATCGGGATTCACGCTCAACGCAGCCAACTGGCTTCTGAGTTTTTGCAACGCGGCGGTGGTCTTGTCGCTCTGTGCGATGAACGCCTGCCGATGAGTGGCGAGCGCGGTCGCATCGGCGCTGCGCAATAGCAGATCTTTCCATTCCTGAACCTGCTTCTTGAACTCGACCTGGGCGACGCGGGCGGTGTCGGCCGCCTGGCTGTATTGCTCGAGGGTCAAGGCGGATTCGGTCTGCAGCGTGTGCGTCTTCGAGAGCGCATGCCATCCTTCCAGCCCGACCACCATCGTCGCCGCCAACAGTACGGCGCCTAGCAATGCCAGCTTGGCGGCAATTTTCAGATTTCTAAAAAACGACACAACTACTCCTGGATACGTTAAACGGATTGCTGCTTGTCGCCCACGCTTGTGGCATCGGCGCAGCAGCTGGGACCGGTAGGGGCGGTCGGATGTTACGGCACGGTGAAGTGCGCCGCGAGTCCGGAAGGGCCGTGATGAGTATTTGAACTGTTTATGGCGGGGCGGTAGCGTCACGCCCTGCAGCGAGTCAATCTTCAGACTATTGAGCGTGTCTTGCATCGTCATTGCTGATGCGAGGCACGACGTCTCATGCGGGTATACGGCGGCGGCGCCGCAAACTTGAGCGGGCTTGGACGTGGCCCACTTTCGGCGTGTTACGGACGCGGCCTTTTGATTGGCTTTCGGCGCTGCGTTTAGCGCCTCTCTTTGCGCTCGCGGCTCACATGATTGCTGAATGCAGATGATGCGGATGCTCGAGCGTTTCGGCGATGATGCGCAACGCTTCCTCGCACTCTTCGCGATTCTTCGAGCCACCAAGACACACGCGCACTGCATTAGGCGGATTGCCATCGGTCGAAAACGCGGCGCTGGCAACGGCCGCGATGCCCTGGTTGCGCAACTGCAGCGCCAGCTCGGACGAACTCCAACCGTCGACGCCCGGAATCGGCAGCCACAGATGAAAGCCATCCGCATGCGCATCGTAAGACCAGCCATCGAGGACGCGTGCCGCGATCGTCTGACGGGCTCTGGACTCGCTGCGAATGGCGTTGAGCATCTCTTGCGCAGTGCCGTCGATCACCCATTGGGTCGCGAGCGACACCGTAAACGGACTTGCCATGACAGTGGTTGCGCGCAGTGCGCCGGCGAGGCGTTGCGTCTGACGTGGCGTAGGCGCCTGCAGATAGGCGACCCGCAAGCCTGCCCCAAGGCTTTTGGAGAGACCTGTGACGTAGTAGGTCAATTCAGGCGCGAAACTCGCCAGTGTGTCGGGCGCCTGCAGGGGCAACATGGCGTAGGCGTCATCTTCGATGATCGGCACGCTGTAGCGTAGCGCCACATCCGCGAGCGCTTCGCGGCGCTTGTTGGTGAGCGTGAGGGTACTGGGATTCTGCAGCGTCGGATTGCAATAGAACGCACTGGGTTTGTCGGTCTTGCAGAGTGCTTCGAACGCATGCGCAAGCGGCCCTTCGTCGTCGCGTGCAAGCGCCTGCAGGCGCACGCCTAGTTGCGCGGCGATCGCCTTGATGCCTGGATAGGCGAGCGTGTCGAGACAGATCATCGCCCCTGGCCGCGCGAGTTGCGAAACGAGCGCCACCAGCGCGCTATGAATGCCGGGGCACACCAGCACGTTTTCCGCCGGGCAGTCGGGCAGGCGGCGTTTGAGCCACCCGGCGCCGGCTGCCTTGTCGGCCGGCGAGCCGCCGAAGTCCTGATAGCGCAGCAACTGATAGGGATCGCTATCGGCCATTAGACGGGCGGCCGATTCGCGCAAACGCGCGGCGTATTCCGCCGGCTCGGGTGGCGTGTTCATCGTCATCTCGATGCTGCTGCCGCCGGAGAGTGGCAGCGTGGCGGTGCGGCCGCGCACGAAAGTGCCGCTGCCGGCGCGCGAATCGAGCAGGCCGCGCTTCTTCGCTTCGGCGTAGGCGCGTGCCACCGTGGTGTAGTTGAGCGACAGCTCGTCGGCCAGATCGCGCAGGCCCGGCAGCCGGTCGCGTGGCCGCAGCCGCCCGGTGGCGAGATCTTCTTCAATCAGATCGGGAATCGCGAGGTAAGCCGGTTTGCGGATTTCGGCGAGGCGTTTGATCCAGTGATGTGTCGGGCTACTCATCGTTTTTGTACGGCTAAAAAGTGATCGCTTTCAATGATCGGATTGATCGTTTCTGGTGAATGACTGCACCGGCTGTGCGCATTTACATCGTGCTATTGCCCCTGGCTGGTGCGGTCAACGCGGTAAACGGCGCTTCTATTGGCTGCGCTCGCTATACGCAAGCTTCAGGCCAAAAAATTTTTCGGGGCGCTTAACGAATGATCGTCTGTTTGATTGGAAAGTGATCGCATCGGCCCACGCTTTCAATGGCACGGCCGTTGCGTTAGTAAGCGCGGCGCAGACGTCTTGTGGCGCCGTGCGACCACGCGACATTTACCGTTCACGCAAACCACATTGGAGAGTGCCATGCCTGCCGTCAACAAACCGCTGCATCAGAAGGGCGATTACCTCGTCGACTACGAAGAGAAGGTCTTCGAGGATGTGAAGGCCGAGCCGGGCGAAAAAGCGCTGGTCACGTTTCACACGGTGGCCTTTGAAGGCTCGATCGGCTTCGTCAACCTGCTGCAGGCCACCCGTTTGCAACGCAAAGGCTTCGAGACGTCAGTGCTGCTCTACGGGCCAGGCGTCACGCTCGGCTTGCAACGCGGCTTTCCTACGCTCGGCGACGAAGCCTTCCCTGGTCATCTGAACTTCAACAAGCAGTTGACCAAGTTCATGGAAGAGGGCGGCAAGGTGTATGCGTGCCGTTTCGCGCTGCAGGCGCTGTATGGACACGGTGAGGCTTCGCTGATCGAAGGCATTCGCCCGATCAGCCCGCTTGACGTGCTCGACATCCAGCTTCTGCATCGTAAGGACAACGCGCTGATTATCCACACCTGGACGGTCTGAGCACGGGCGGCCATCACCATGTCTGAAAAACGCATCGTCCGTGCCGCCGCGGTCCAGATTTCACCGGACTTCGAGCGCAGCGACGGCACACTCAACAAGGTCTGCGAAGCAATCGATCAGGCAGCACGCGAAGGCGTGCAACTGATCGTGTTTCCTGAGACCTTCGTGCCGTATTACCCGTACTTCTCGTTCGTGCGGCCGCCGGTGGCCTCCGGTGCCGATCACATGAAGTTGTACGAAGAGGCGGTCGTGGTGCCGGGGCCTGTGACACAGGCCGTCGCCGAGCGGGCGCGCTTGCATCGCATGGTGGTTGTGCTCGGTGTCAACGAGCGCGATCACGGCAGCCTCTACAACACGCAGCTGATCTTCGACGTGGACGGCCAGTTGCTGCTGAAGCGCCGCAAGATCACGCCGACGTTTCACGAACGGATGATCTGGGGGCAAGGCGATGCGGCAGGGCTGAAGGTGGTGCAGACTGCCTATGCGCGTGTCGGTGCGCTCGCTTGCTGGGAGCACTACAACCCGCTCGCGCGCTATGCGCTGATGACGCAGCATGAGGAGATTCATTGCAGCCAGTTTCCGGGCTCGCTGGTGGGGCCGATCTTTGCTGAGCAGATCGAAGTAACGATCCGGCATCACGCACTGGAGTCGGGCTGCTTCGTCGTCAACGCGACGGGATGGCTGACCGAAGCGCAGATCGCTTCGGTCACCAGCGACACGGGTCTGCAGAAGGCGCTGCGCGGCGGCTGCAATACGGCGATCGTCTCGCCGGAAGGGCAGCATCTCGCGGCGCCGCTGCGCGAAGGCGAAGGCATGGTGATCGCAGATCTCGACATGGCGCTGATCACCAAGCGCAAACGCATGATGGATTCGGTGGGCCACTACGCGCGGCCCGAACTGCTGAGCCTCGCGATCAACGAACGGCCGGCCACGACCGTCTCGCCGATGCCTTCATGGGGCGCTTCTGCCAGCGCTTTTGCCCCTGAAACAGCCACTGATTTCAACTCAACCATTGGATGCCGCGATGAACGCCAACGAGACCCTGCCAGCCGCGAGCCGGCAATTGATGACTGAGTTGCAATCGGTGGGCCTGCGGCTCGCCGATCCGGGTACAGGCGTCGCCAGCCGGCGCGGCGGCGCTGGGCCGTCGGACCACAAGGCCGTGACGGTGGATGGCGTGACGATCATGGTGCCGGTGCATACCAACACCGCGTGGCATTCTCCCTTCGTCGCGGCGCCCGCCGACGCGAGCGGTACCAGTTCGCTGCTGCGCGGCACGATTCCGATCGCCAATATCAGCTTCCCGAAGGCGCCGCGTTTCTATGGCATGCAGACGCTCGATGGCGTGCCGTATTCGCACATCGCCACGCTGCATAGTGCCGACGTGCTGGCGACCACGGTGCTGCAGACCTGCATCCGCTACGAGAGCCGTCGCAAGACCTGCAAGTTCTGCGCGATCGGCCAGTCGTTGGCGGCAGGCCGCACGATTGCCCGCAAGACTCCCGAGCAGCTCGCCGAGGTGGCGCGCGCGGCCGTGCTGCTCGACGGCGTGAAGCATATGGTGTTGACCACCGGCACGCCGCCCACCAGCGACCGCGGCGCGCAGATCCTGTGCGAAAGCGCGTTTGCGATCCGCGCGGCAGTCGATCTGCCGATTCAGGCGCAATGCGAACCGCCGGACGACGACCGCTGGTTCGCCCGCATGAAAGCGAGCGGTATCGATACGCTTGGCATGCATCTCGAAGTGGTGACACCTTCATTGCGCGAACGCATCATGCCCGGCAAGTCGAGCGTGCCGCTGTCGCGCTACATGGAGTCGTTCAAGGCGGCTGTGGCCGTATTTGGACGCGGCCAGGTCAGCACTTATATCCTCGCCGGACTCGGCGATACGGCTGAAGCCATTCTGACGATGTCGCGCGAGCTCATCGAGCTCGGTGTCTATCCGTTCGTGGTGCCATTCGTGCCGATCAGCGGCACGCCGCTCGAGGATCATCCGGCGCCTACGCCTGAATTCATGAAGTCGGTTCTGCAGCCGCTCGGGGCGATGCTTTCGGAAGCGGGCCTTCGCTCGAGCGACATCAAGGCGGGTTGCGGCAAGTGCGGCGCGTGTTCGTCGCTCTCTTCGTACGAGGTGTGATCATGTTTGGCGAAGCGATTGCGGGCGCATCCGAAGAACTCGATCTCACACCGGTGTTGTACACGCCGACCGAATTTCGCATCAAATGGACCACGCTGCCGTGGGAAGCTGAGGAAGCCTACAAGCTGCGGCGTGCGGTGTTCTGCATCGAGCAGGGCATCTTTGTCGGCGACGATCGCGACGAGGTCGATGAACGTGCCCAGCAACTGGTGGCGGTGAGCTGTATTGCGGGAATGCCCGAGCAGGTAGTGGGCACGGTGCGCATCCATCAGGAGGCGCCAGGTGTGTGGTACGGCTCACGGCTAGCGGTGCACGCGGCGTTTCGACGTCACGGCAAGATTGGCGCGACGCTGATACGGCTTGCCGTGACGAGCGCTCATGCGCTAGGTTGCGAGACGTTTCTCGCGCACGTGCAAAGCCAGAATGTGCCGATGTTTCAGACGCTGCATTGGGATGCGCTGGCGCAGGAGACGATGCTTGGACGTCCGCATCATCTGATGCAGGCGCAACTCGAGCACTACCCGCCGTGCACCACTCCGCGCAGCGGCTTTGTTGCGAAATCGCGGAGCGCGTCATGAGCGTGGCGGATCTCGTCGCCAGCTTGCGCGAGAGCCGCGGCTTCCGGCACAAGACCGATATTGCCGGCGTGGTGTCGTCGCTTGCGCGTCAGCTGCCGGGCGGCGCCGGCGATCTCGGTCAGGCGGTGGCCGTGGGCGACGATTGCGCGGCCTTGCCGGATGGTGACGGTTATCTGTTGTTCGCCATTGAAGGGATGGTCAGCGACTTCGTGCAGGCGATGCCGTGGTTCGCGGGCTACAGCAGCGTGATGGTCAACGTCAGCGATATCTACGCGATGGGCGGCCGTCCGCTCGCGGTGGTGGACGCGCTCTGGAGCAATGGCATCGAGGCGGCGCATGAGGTGCTCACGGGGATGGCGGCGGCTTCGGTGGCGTACGGGGTGCCGATTGTGGGTGGGCACACCAATGCACGCAGCGATCAGGCGCAACTGGCGGTGTCGATCCTCGGCCGCGCCAAGGCGCTGCTGTCGAGCTTCAACGCGCGTCCCGGCGATCGTCTGCTGATGGCGGTTGATCTGCGTGGCCGCTTCGAAGAACCGTATCCGTTCTGGAATGCTTCGGTGGGCGCGCCGGCTGCGCGTCTGCGAGACGATCTGGAGTTGCTGCCGCGGCTGGCGGAGAGCGGACTGTGCGACGCGGCCAAAGACATCAGCATGGCAGGCACGCTTGGTACGGCATTGATGTTGCTCGAATGCTCGCGGGTCGGCGCGCGTATCGATCTCGATGCAATTCCTAAACCGGCTGACGTGCCGCTGGCACGCTGGGTTACCGCGTTTCCGAGCTACGGCTATCTGCTCGCGGTGCGCGAAGAACACGTCGAGCGCGTGCAGGCCCAGTTCGTGGCGCGTGCGCTTGATTGCGCCGTGATTGGAACGGTGGATGCAACGCGCGAGGTTGTTGCGCATCGCGGCGATGACGCCGCCGTGTTGTGGGACTTTAGCGGTGAGCCGTTTATCGTCCCGACGGATCAGGTGCTGCAATGAACACGGGCACATTGCGCATCGGGCTGCTGACGCATTCGGTCAATCCGCGCGGCGGCGTTGTGCATACGCTCGAACTCGCGAGCGCACTCAGCGCGCAGGGCCACGATGTCACGGTGTTCGCGCCAGCAACGAACGGCGAGATGCTATTTCGTACGCCGCCTTGTCGTGTGGTGTATGCGCCCGTGATCGGGTCGCAAGCCGGTACGGTAGCGCTGGTCGATGCGCGCATTCGTGCCTTGAAACGCAGTGTGCTTGAGCACGGCACGACCGCGTTCGATGTCTTGCATGCCGAGGACAGCATCAGCGGCAACGCGTTGGCGGAACTCAGGGAAGAAGGTGCGATCCGCGGTTTCGTGCGCACTGTGCACCACCTGGATCACTTCGACGATCCACGCCTCGCGGCATGGCAGGAGCGCGCGTATCGCGACGCGGATCAGGTTTTGTGCGTGAGCGACACATGGACGCGTGAAATGCTCAGCCGTTATGGAATTACTGCGGTCACAGTACCGAATGGCGTCGATCCAACACGTTTCACGTCATATACATCGTCTGCCGACGAGGTCATGCAGCAGCAACTCGGACTCGGAGCAGGCCCGCTGATTCTCGCGGTGGGTGGCGTCGAAGCGCGCAAGAACACGCTCGCGCTACTTCATGCATTTGCCGCAGTGCGCACAGTGTTTGCCGAGGCGCAACTGGTCGTCGCGGGCGGGGCCAGTCTGCTCGATCACGATGCATACACGCGGCGCTTTATCCAGCGAGCAGCGGAACTAGGTTTATCTATCGGACCGCAGGAAAGCATCGTCGTCACCGGGCCTCTTGAAGATGCTGCGATGCCCGCGTTATTTCGCAGCGCCGACGTGCTGGCGATGGTATCGATACACGAGGGCTTCGGACTCGTTGTCCTGGAGGCGCTCGCCTGCGGCACGCCGGTTGTTGCGTCGGCGATCGCACCGTTCACGGAATACCTCGATAGCGCCACTTGCTGCTGGGCTACGCCGACCGACACGAAGTCAATTGCCGCAGCGCTGCTGCACGTGCTCAATGGCGAGCATGCCACCGATTTCACCCATGCGGTACCCGCGCTGCTCGCCCGCTTTAGCTGGGCCGCGAGCGCGCACCGTCATGTCGACGTCTACCGCGCATGGCTGGCACGCCAGCCGCTAGCGATGCACTAAAGTCACTTGCACAAAGGAATTCCCATGCCTGTCATGCACTTTCGCATTCAATGGCCCGATGGCGAGGAAGCGAACTGCTACTCGCCGTCACGGGTAGTCAGCGACTTTTTTACGCCGGGCCATATGTATCCGCTCGACGATTTCGTCAAACGCTCGCGTGAGGCGCTCAACATTGCTTCGGAGCGGGTGCGGCAGAAGTATGGTTTCGCGTGCTCGGCAGCGATGGATCAACTCGCGCAGATCGAACACGACGCGCAGCGCTTTCGCGATCACGCGGACGCCACCGTGAAAGTCATCGAACTGGTCTGAACGTTATTATTTGCAAGGACGCATCATGTCGAACACAGCGCATTCCATGAGCGCGGGTCCACGCGGCAATGGCCATTACAGCGTGCTCGTCGTTGGCGGCGGGCAGGCGGGCCTGTCGGTCAGCTATTACCTGAAGCAGGCCGGCGTCGATCACCTCGTGCTCGAAAAGCAGACCGTCACGCACACCTGGCGCAAGCAGCGCTGGGATGCGTTCTGCCTCGTCACGCCGAACTGGCAATGCGCGTTGCCAGGCTACCCGTACTCCGGCGACGATCCGCATGGCTTCATGAAAAAGGACGAAATCATCGCGTACCTCGATGGCTTCATTGCGATGGTGGATGCACCGCTGCTCGAGCACACGCAGGTCAGCCGCGTGAAGCGCCAGGAGGATGGCAGCTATGCGGTGGCCACCTCGCAGGGTGATTTCACGGCTGACCACGTCGTGGTGGCTTCAGGCGGCTACCACACGCCGATCGTGCCACGCATGGCAGAGCGTCTGCCAGTGCAGATCGTGCAGCTGCAGTCGTCTGAGTATCGCAATCCGCAGGCGCTACCAGAAGGTGCGGTGCTGGTGGTAGGCTCAGGGCAGTCCGGTGCGCAAATCGCGGAGGACCTGCATCTGGCCGGCCGCAAGGTGGTGCTTGCCGTAGGCGAGGCGCCGCGCTGCGCACGCTTTTATCGCGGGCGCGATGTGGTGGATTGGCTCGCGGATATGCAGTACTACGATATGCCGGTAGAAAAACATCCGTTGCGCGAAGGGGTGCGCGACAACACCAATCACTATGTGACCGGCCGCGACGGCGGACGCGATATCGACTTGCGCCGCTTTGCCGCCGAGGGCATGGAATTATACGGGCGGCTCGAAGATCTGCGCGATGGGCAGTTGCATTTCCAGCCGAATCTCGCGGCCAATCTCGACGATGCGGACGACACGTATAACCGCATCAATGCAAGCATCGACGCTTTCATCGAAAAGAATGGTATCAGTGCGCCGCCAGGCGTTCCCTACGAGCCTTTATGGCAGCCTCCGCACGAACGCGCGACGCTCGAACTTGCAGCGAGCGGTATTACATCGATCATCTGGTGTATCGGCTTTACGCCCGACTTTAGCTGGATCGATGCGCCGGTGTTCAACGGGCGCGGTTATCCGGCCCATCACCGCGGCGTGACGCCGGTCGAAGGATTGTATTTCGTCGGCTTGCCGTGGTTGCATACATGGGGCTCGGGCCGCTTCTCGGGAATTGCGCGCGATGCGGAATACGTCGTGCAGGCGCTTCTTGCAAAAGAGCGTGAGCGGGCCGCGACGTGTGCGTCGATGGCGGCTTGAGAGGCGTGACAAAATAAAACTGCCTGGACTGCGCAGAAGTCTCGCAGTTCAGGCAGTGTTTCGACGGTTAGCGATTTAAGCGTCGCTATCCGATGCTCAAGCGCCCAATGCCGGATCGCTAAAGCTGCTGTGTCCCGTTTCGACGTGGCCACCAAGGCGCCGCGTGAAGGTCGGGTCCGTATCGACGGTCACCGTCAGGTCGTACCAGCCATAAGCGGCGCGCAGGTCGAGATAGATCTCGTCCGTCTTGCCGCCGGCCACCTTTTGCCGGATCACCATGCTCGGATCGTACGCATTGGTGATAGTGAACTCGCAATGTGCCGTGCCCTGGTTCTCGAGACGCAACTGCAGATTGCCGTTGGCGACGTCGTAGCCTTCAGCCACTTCCGGATTGGCCACTTCCGATTTGCTCCACCAGTTCGACGCTGCCACGGGCTTGCCGGCGAAGCGGCGCAGATAGCCGTTCGGGCCGTACACGGTGTAGTCGTAGGTGCCGTTGGCGTTGAGCGGCAACTGGTCGTCAAGGCGCTTGCCCGCTTCGACGGTGTAGGTCAGCGGTGCCGTGCTGCTGTTGGTCGAATAGACGAGGAACGCTGCGCCGGCCTGTCCGCTGTTCACGAAGCCCAGCGCGATCTTGCCTTGCGATGCGCCGCTGCGCAGCCGCACGAAGAATTCGTAGGGCAGTGCGCGCGCCGGGCGCACGCCAGGTTCCTGCTTCGGCACGGCCTGCACGAGCGGCGGAACTGGCACATAGTCCGGATGACGCAACTGGTCCGGCGGAGCGTAGCCAGTCGTGCTCGGCAGCGTCGGCGTGGCGTCGTTCGGATTGACGAAGTTGAATGCCGACATCAGGTCACCGGACACCGCACGGCGCCACGGCGTGATATTCGATTCGCCGAGGTCGTGATTGTGGCCGAAGCGCTTTTCGATAAAGCGGATCACCGACGTGTGGTCGAACACTTGCGAGCACACATAACCGCCCTTCGACCACGGCGACACCACGATCATCGGCACGCGCGGACCCATGCCGTACGGGCCGTTTACATTTTCGCCGGCCGGATATTGGCCGTTGCCCAGATAGATCTCGTTGGTGTTGGCGACAGTCGACAGGCCGTTGGCGCTCGAAGCCGGTGCGAACGGGGGCGGCACGTGATCGAAGAAACCGTCGTTCTCGTCGTAGTTGATGAGCAGCACCGTTTTGCTCCACACCTCCGGGTTGGAGGTCAGAACCTGCAGCACCTGATCGACGTACCATGCGCCGTAGTTCGCGGGCCAGTTCGGATGCTCGGAATACGCTTCCGGAGCGACGATCCACGAGACTTGCGGCAGCGTATTGTTGGTCACATCCTGCTTGAGGATATCGAAGTAAGTGCCGCCGTTTGCCACGTTGGTGCCGGTGCGCGCCTTGTCGTACAGCGGATTGCCCGGCGTCGCGTTGCGATACTGGTTGAAGTAGAGCAGCGAGTTGTCGCCGTAGTTGCCGATATACGCATCGGAGCCCCAGCCCCACGAACCGGCCGCGTTCAGGCCGGTGCCGATGTCCTGATAGATCTTCCACGAAATACCGGCGTTTTGCAGCACTTCCGGATACGTCGACCAGCCGTAGCCGAGCTCGGAGTTGTCGATCACCGGGCCGCCGCCGCTGCCGTCGTTACCCACCCAGCCGGTCCACATGTAGTAGCGGTTCGGGTCGGTCGGTCCCAGCAGCGAGCAGTGATACGCGTCGCAAATCGTGAATGCGTCGGCCAGCGCGTAATGGAACGGAATGTCGTCGCGCGTCATGTACGCCATCGTCGTGGTGCCCTTCGCAGGCACCCACTGGTTGTACAGGCCACCGTTCCATGCCGTGTGCGTGGTGTCCCAGTCGTGCGCCAGATCCTGCAGGAACTGCAGGCCGAGATTCGGCGCGCTCGGACGGAACGGCAGCACGTAGCCCGCGTCAGCGGTAATGCCTTCGGTGAGCGGTTGGTACCACACCGGGTTGCCGGTGGGCAGCGTGATGGCGCGCGTGTCGCCAAAGCCGCGCACGCCGCGCAGCGTGCCGAAGTAGTGGTCGAATGCGCGGTTTTCCTGCATCAGGATGATGATGTGCTCGACGTCCTGGATATTGCCTTTGGCGTTGTTGGCGGGAATCGCGAGTGCGTTGCGAATGCCGAGGGGCAGCATGCTCAACGCGGTTGCAGAACCCGCAGCCGAGGCGGCTGCGCGCAGAAAATCACGGCGATTTTTTGATGTCATGTTGGGCTTCGATCTTCAGGGAAGGAATATGCGCGACGGTGAGCAAACGGGTAGAACCGGCGCGGGGAGTCGGACGACCTCAATCAACGGTGTGAATCACGGGTGTTACAAGACTGTCGGACGCCGCGGCTCCGACCTGGGCGGCGGTCGGCGGCGGTGTCTGGAAGGCGTTGGGCGGCAGCCCGGCTGCTGCCGCCGGCGCCGCCTGGGTGGCAACGTTTTGCGGCATCGCGTAGGGCGCGGGCGGCGCGGAGTTGACCTGATCTGAGGTCGTCGTTGCCGTTTCAGGTGCCTTGTCGTCGTCGTTGCTGCATGCGCTCAAAGTGACGCTTACGCAGGCACACAACGACGCCGCCAATGCCGCTCTTCCGAACGTGTGCAGCCGCGCGCGTGGTGCTGCCGCCAAACGTTTACCCGGGGGTTGGGATTCGAAAAGCTCGCTTCGCTCAGACCTGGAAGACATGGGAGGCCTTTGACGGTATTGGGGGGACATTGGCCAAGGTGACGCACCCCGGCTCAGCACCGTCGAAGGATAACTACTTACCTGTGTAAGATTTATGAACGTTGGGGAAGAAGTTGTAATTGTGTATGTTTGCGCAATTAACCACTTTGCGTGGTCGCGACAGACCTGACAAACGCGACGATCGCCGCGTTGAGCGCGTCAGGCGTGTCGCGATGCGGCGAGTGTCCGCAGGCATCGAGCTTGAGGAGATGTGCCTGAGGTACGCACGTGGCGATCGTATCGAGGTGCGCCATCGTGCCGTAGTGATCGTCGTGCCCCTGTGCTGCAAGCAACGGGCAGCGGATCGCGCGTAATTCCTCGGCAATGCTCCACGTTCTGTAAGCTGGACTCAACCAGATGTCGCTCCAGCCGTAGAACGCCGAATCGACATCGGCGTGAAAGCGACTGAGCTTCTCGCGCAGGCCGGCGTGCTCGTAGGCCGCTTTGGTCTCGGCGATTCCTTGCAGCGAAATATCTTCCGCGAACACATGCGGCGCGATAGAGATAGCGCCTGCCAGCAGGCGCGGAAACGAAGCGGCGTATAGCAGCGCGATCGAAGCGCCGTCGCTATGGCCGATCACCCACATGCGTGCGCGTTCTTCGGGCCCGATACGCAATGCTTCCAGCAACGCCGGCAAAACGTCGCGTGCCTGAATGCTCAGATAATCGACCGGCCAGACGGTATCGCGTGGTCGCGGCGTCGAGTGGCCATAGCCGGGACGCGAATAGACGAGACCACGCATGCCGAGCTGGTCGCAGAGCTGTTGCGGCCAGCCGCGCCACATGGCAATCGAGCCGAGTCCTTCATGTAGAAACAACGCGATCGGCGCCGCGCGCAATTCGGCATTGATCCACTGGTATTCGATTCGCAGCGCCTCGCGTGCGGAGGTGGCCGGCAAGATGGCGAATTCGCTTGCGGTTGCTGTGCCGTCCGTTGCGGCCTGGATTTGCATGCGTGACAACGTCGTTACAGTTGAGTCCGGTTCGCAACAGGCGATACCGCACCGCATGCACGAATCACCAGTTGCACCACTTCCTCGGTGGAGGCTTCGAACGCCTTCTGCGTCAGCGCACGTTTGCCGCCGAGTGCCAGAATCTGCGCGTCGAAGTCGGCGTAGTGCTGAGTGGTCGCCCAGATCATGTACATGAGGGTTTGCGCGCTCACGGGTGCGAGCAGACCGCGTGCGATCCAGTCGTCGATCACTTTCACGCGGCTCTCGAGCCAGGGCTTCACACGTTGCGTGAGAATATCCTGCATATGCTCCGCACCGTGGATGATTTCGTTGGCCCACACTTTCGAGCCCAGTGGCCGCCGCCGCGACAACTCCATCTTCACCCGCACGTAGCCGCTGATCGCTTCGACTGGATCGTCGCTGCCCTCGAACGTATCCGCGGCACGATGCCAGTCTTCGAACAGATCTTCGAGCACCCTGCGATACAACGCCAGCTTCGTAGGGAAGTAGTAATGCAGGTTAGCTTTCGGTAAGCCCGCACGTTCTGCAATCATCGCCGTGCTGGCGCCTTCCAGTCCCCGCTCGGCGAATACCGCTTCCGCACAGGCCAGCAGATGGGCCTCGTTCGATTCGCGGATGTGCGCCTTGCGCCGCCGCAAAGGTGTGGGGGTGTCGTCGTTTCCCGCGATGTCGGCTGCCACTTCGTCGTGTCTCATTGTTGGCCTCGCGCGGCTCGTATGCCGCGTCGCGCTTCATTCTAGTCGTTCGCAAGATTTTGGACACGCTCATTCGCTGCGCGCCAATGCAGCATGCTGCATCGCAATGGCACGCTTTTCGCTCTATATGCCCACGTACGAAAAGCATTGATTTGGCGGCGTTAATCGTCTACAACCTGTCCAATCGGACAGGATTGGATGAGCGGGCGATACCCCAGGGTTAGCCCTTTGCCGGGTGCGGGTGAGAAGGCGATCCACGTGCACCGCAGCCGTGCGAAAACGCCCTAAAATCAGCCGTAAATGCACCAGTTTTATTTGGCGCGATGTGTGATCGCAGCAGAAAGGTCGGTTCATCGAAAGGAGCGAGACGAATGAACGCGGTATCCGAGGCGTTAAAGCATGCTGAACCCGATACGTCGATCAAGGTCGACGGCAAGCGTCTGTGGGACAGCCTGATGACGATGGCGAAAATCGGCGGGACACCTAAAGGCGGCGTCTGCCGCCTGGCGCTAACCGATCTCGACAAGCAGGGGCGTGACCTGATCGTAAGCTGGGCCAAAGAGGCGGGCTGCACGGTCACGGTGGATCAGATGGGCAATGTCTTCATGCGGCGTGCCGGGCGCAACCCGAACGCGCTGCCGGTCATGACCGGCTCGCATGCGGATTCGCAACCCACCGGCGGGCGTTTCGACGGCATCTATGGTGTGCTGGGCGGACTTGAAGTGATTCGCAGTCTGAACGATCACAGCATTGAAACCGAACATCCGATCGAAGTGGTGATCTGGACCAATGAGGAAGGCTCGCGCTTCGCTCCGGCGATGGTCGCTTCTGGTGTGTTTGCCGGCGTGTTTACGCTCGAATACGGCTTGTCGCGCAAGGACGTGGATGGCAAGACGATCGGCGAGGAACTCAAGCGCATCGGCTATGCAGGCGATGTGCCGTGCGGCGGCCGGCCCTTGCATGCGGCGTTCGAACTCCATATCGAACAAGGGCCGATTCTCGAAGCGGAACATAAGACGATCGGCGTCGTGACCGATGCGCAAGGGCAGCGCTGGTACGAAATCACGCTGACCGGCCAGGAAGCGCACGCGGGCCCGACGCCAATGCCGCGCCGTCGCGACGCGTTGCTCGGCGCAGCACGGGTAGTCGATCTCGTCAATCGCATCGGGCTCGACAACGCGCCGTTCGGTTGTGCGACCGTCGGCATGATGCAGGTGCACCCGAACTCGCGCAATGTGATTCCGGGCCGCGTGTTTTTCACCGTGGACTTTCGTCATCCTGACGATGCCGTGCTGGCGAAGATGGATGCCGCGCTACGCGAAGGCGTCGAAAAGATCGCGAGTGGCATTGGCGTCGAAACCGAGCTCGAGCAGATTTTCTATTACAAGCCCGTCGCTTTCGACGCGGCCTGCGTGAAGTCGGTGCGCGCCGCCGCGCAGCGCTTCGGCTATCCGCATCGCGACATGGTGTCCGGTGCGGGACACGACGCCTGTTATCTGTCGCAGGTCGCGCCGACCTCCATGGTGTTTGTGCCATGCGTCGACGGTATCAGTCACAACGAGATCGAGGACGCCACGCTCGAATGGATCGAAGCAGGCGCCAATGTGCTGCTGCACGCCATGCTGGAGCGTGCCTGCGAACCGGCTTCATGAGCTTGGAAGGATGAAGGGGGCGCCGCGCTGCGTATTTCAACCGGGCGTTGGCGCCTTTAGAAAGGCCTGACCGCATCACCCATAAAACAAGCCGTCCCGACTGCGCTCGCGTGCAGCCGGCGGGTACGGCTACGTCCTCACATTCAAGAAGGAACGTGTATGGCCATCAAGCAAACCGGCGACATTGCCCCGCATCGGCTGTCGCCCGAGCAGCTTTCATGCGAATTCGCCGATATCTCGCCCTTGCTCGATCCGGCCGCCGCAGCGGTGGCGGCGAGCCGCTGCCATTACTGCTACGACGCTCCATGCATTCAGGCGTGTCCGACGCAGATCGATATTCCCAGTTTTATCCGCAAGATCGGCAACGGCAATCTGAAAGGCGCGGCCCTCGATATTCTCTCGGCGAATCCGTTGGGCGGCATGTGCGCGCGGGTCTGTCCGACCGAGATCCTGTGCGAAGGGGCATGCGTGCGCAATCATCAGGACGAGAAACCGGTGGCGATCGGCGCGCTGCAACGTCACGCGACCGATTGGGCGATGGCGCGCGGCGAGGTGCTATTCAGGCGCGCGGCCGACACCGGGCGTCATGTGGCCGTCGTCGGCGCGGGTCCGGCGGGGCTGGCCTGTGCGCATCGGCTGGCGGTGGCGGGGCATCGCGTGACGATTTACGACGCGCATGAAAAGCCTGGTGGTCTTAACGAATACGGCATCGCTGCTTACAAGACGGTCGACGATTTCGCCCAGCGCGAAGTGGCCTGGCTGTGCTCGGTAGGCGGCATCGAAATCAAAAACGGTGTGACGCTTGGGCGCGACCTGAGTCTCGATGCGCTGCGCAAGCAACATGACGCGGTGTTTCTGGCGATCGGCCTGACCGGCGTGCGCGAGTTGGCGTTGGAAGGCGAAGCGCTCGGCGGTGTGCTTGACGCAGTCGATTTCATTGAGCAGGTGCGTCAGGCGAGCGATCTTGCAACGGTGCCGGTGGGCCGCCGCGTCGTCGTGATCGGCGGTGGCAATACGGCGGTGGATGCCGCGGTGCAAAGCCGCAAGCTGGGTGCCACGACGGTGACGATGGTGTACCGGCGCGGCGTGGAGACGATGAGCGCGACGTGGGCCGAACGCGAGTTTGCGCAGAGCCAGGGGGTGACGCTTACCACGCATGCGAAGCCGGTTCGTCTGATCGGCGGTGACGGCAACGTGACGGGTGTGGAGTTCGAGCGTAACTCGGCGGAGGGCAGCGAGCGCTTCGTTGTGGAGGCGGACATGGTGTTAAAGGCAATCGGTCAGACGCTGGTGGCGGTGGGCGTGGAGCGTGACCTGCTGACACTCGATGGCAGCCGGATCGCCGTCGACGCGAACGGGCAGACCTCATTGCCCGATGTGTGGGCTGGTGGCGATTGCGCCGCGACGGGCGGCGTCGATCTGACTGTGCAGGCGGTGCAGGACGGCAAGCTTGCCGCCGCCGCCATCGATGCGCACTTCGCCCGCACGGCGGTCAAGGCCGCCTAGCGATCCGCAAGCGAGCGCACTGCGCCTGGCAAAGCCACTCACCCGACCTCACGATAAAACAAAGTCCCAAGGAGCCGAACATGGCCGATCTGCGTTGTACGATTGCCGGCATCACTTCGCCGAACCCCTTCTGGCTCGCCTCCGCGCCGCCGACCGACAAAGCCTATAACGTCAACCGCGCCTTCGAAGCAGGCTGGGGCGGCGTGGTCTGGAAAACGCTCGGCCTCGATCCGCATGTGGTCAACGTCAGCTCGCGCTATGGCGCAGTGCAATGGAACGGCCAACGTATCGCAGGCCTGAACAATATTGAACTGATCACGGACCGTCCGCTCGACGTCAATTTGCGCGAGATCGCCCAGGTCAAGCGCGACTGGCCGGACCGCGCGCTGATCGTCTCGCTGATGGTGCCGTGCAACGAAAGCGACTGGAAATGGATCCTGCCGCTGGTCGAAGACACCGGCGCCGATGCCGTCGAACTGAATTTCGGCTGCCCGCACGGCATGAGCGAGCGCGGCATGGGCTCGGCAGTGGGGCAGGTGCCCGAATACGTGGAGATGGTCACGCGCTGGGTCAAGGAAGGCACGAAGCTGCCGTGCCTCGTCAAGCTGACGCCGAACATCAGCGACATCCGCATGGGTTCGCGCGCGGCCTACAAGGGCGGCGCGGACGGCGTCTCGCTGATCAATACGATCAACTCGATCGTGGGCGTGGATCTCGACGTGATGGCGCCGATGCCGATTGTCGACGGCAAGGGCACGCACGGCGGCTATTGCGGCCCGGCGGTCAAACCGATTGCGCTGAACATGGTGGCCGAAATCGCGCGCGATGCCGAAACCCCTGATCTGCCGATCTCCGGTATCGGCGGCATTTCGACATGGCGCGACGCGGCGGAATTTATCGTGCTGGGCGCAGGCAGCGTGCAGGTTTGCACGGCGGCAATGCACTACGGCTTCCGAATTGTCTCCGACCTCGCCGACGGCCTGTCGAACTGGATGGACGAAAAAGGTTACGCCACGCTCGACGACATTCGCGGCCGCGCGGTGCCCAACGTGACCGACTGGAAGTACCTGAATCTCAAGTACGACATCAAGGCGCGCATCGATCAGGACAAGTGCATCCAGTGCGGGCTGTGCCATATCGCCTGCGAAGACACCGCGCATCAGGCCATCATGCGCGAAAAGGATGGCATACGGCATTTTGAAGTGGTGGACTCCGAGTGTGTTGGGTGTAACTTATGCATGCACGTCTGCCCGGTTGACGAGTGCATCACGATGGAACGCGTCGACGCCGGTGAGTACGCCAACTGGACCACACATCCGAACAACCCGGCGAGCGCGAATGCGCCGGCGCAGCAGGCAGCACCGCAGGTCGGGCAGCAGGCCGCCGTGAAGGCAGCCTGACGTAGTAACGCATAACAAGGAAGAACCCGTAACAAACGAGGCGCTCGTACTGAACCTGGTTCCCATCCGGCCTGACGTCTCCTGAAGCATCGCGAGAAGAGGCGCAGGCCACAACGACGAAGTGGAGATACTTCAATGAAGCAGACAGCGCAAACCGTCGATCCGCAGCTAGCGGCCGGCGCGCAAGCCAGCAGCCTTTACAACGACGACCTGGCTCCAACCGGCGTCGCGCAGCGCACATGGAAGTGGTATCACTTCGCCGCGCTGTGGGTGGGGATGGTGATGAATATCGCTTCGTACATGCTCGCCGCCGGCTTGACGGAGCAGGGCATGTCGCCGTGGCAGGCGGTTGTTACCGTGCTGCTCGGCAACCTGATCGTGCTCGTGCCGATGCTGCTGATCGGGCATGCCGGGGCGAAACACGGCATTCCGTATGCGGTGCTGGTGCGTTCGTCGTTCGGCACGCAAGGGGCGAAATTGCCGGCCATGCTGCGTGCGATTGTCGCTTGCGGCTGGTACGGGATTCAAACGTGGCTTGGCGGCAGCGCGATCTATACGCTGCTCAATATCCTGACCGGCAATGCACTGCATGGCGATGCGCTGCCGTTCCTCGATATTTCGCTTGGGCAGCTGGCGTGTTTCCTTGTGTTCTGGGCCCTGCAGATCTACTTCATTGTGCATGGCACCGACTCGATCCGCTGGCTGGAAAGCTGGTCGGCGCCGATCAAGGTGGTGATGTGTATTGCGCTCGTGTGGTGGGCGACCTCGAAAGCCGGCGGAATCGGTTCGATGCTCTCGGCGCCGTCGCAGTTCGTAGCTGGCGGGAAGAAGGAAGGCCTGTTCTGGGCGACGTTCTGGCCGGGGCTTACCGCGATGGTGGGCTTCTGGGCCACGCTTGCGCTGAACATTCCTGACTTCACGCGCTTTGCCCGCTCGCAGCGCGATCAGATCATCGGCCAGTCGATCGGCTTGCCCGCGCCGATGGCGTTGCTCTCGGTCATTTCCGTGGTGGTGACCTCGGCTACCGTGGTGATCTACGGCAAAGCGATCTGGGATCCTATCGATCTCACGAGCCGCATGACCGGCATTGGCGTAGGCGTTGCGCTCGTGATCCTGACGCTCGATACGATGTGCTGCAACCTCGCGGCCAACCTGGTCGGGCCCGCGTATGATTTTTCGAGCCTGTGGCCCAAAGGTATTTCGTATCGCGTGGGCGGCATGATTACCGCGACCATCGCGATCGTGATGATGCCGTGGAAGATTCTGGCGACGACGCAGGGCTATATTTTCACGTGGCTGGTGGGCTATTCGGCCTTGCTCGGACCGGTGGCCGGCATCCTCATGGTGGATTACTTTCTGATTCGCGGTACAGAGCTCGATCAGCGCGAACTGTTCGACGAGAACGGCGAGTACAGTTACACCGGTGGCTGGAATATCGGCGCCGTGGTGGCGCTACTGGTGGGGGTCTTGCCGAATCTGCCGGGTTTTCTGCATACCGCGTTTCCGGCGACGTTCCCTAACGTGCCGGCGTTCTTCAATACGCTCTACACGTATGCGTGGTTCGTGGGTCTTGCACTCGCGTCCATCGTCTACACCGCGTGGATGAAATTCAGCAAAGGGCCGAGTGCGCGGGTTGCCAGCGCATGAGGCAGGCATGGAAGAGGCGCGGATGTTGATACCACCCGTGCCTTTCCGATGCAGCAGCAAGGGCAATGAATACGTAGCAGTCAATGAGGAGGCAGCAAGATGACGATCCTGATTCGCGGGGGCACGGTAATCGACGCGGACCGTAGCTGGCGGGCAGACGTGTTGTGCGCGGACCCGCAGGACGGCGGCACGATCCTGCAGGTTGGCCCGGAACTGGAGGCGCCTGCGGGTGCGTCGATTGTGGACGCGCATGGACAGTATGTGATGCCGGGGGGCGTCGACCCGCATACGCACATGGAATTGCCCTTCATGGGCACCACTGCAAGCGACGACTTCTATACGGGCACGGCAGCAGGTTTGTCGGGCGGCACCACGAGCATCATCGACTTCGTGATTCCGAGTCCGCGCCAGTCGCTGATGGAGGCGTTTCATGCGTGGCGCGGCTGGGCCGAGAAAGCCTCGGCCGATTACGGCTTTCACGTAGCGGTGACCTGGTGGGACGAATCCGTGCATCGCGACATGGGCACGCTCGTGCATGAGCATGGGGTGTCGAGTTTCAAGCACTTCATGGCCTACAAGAACGCCATCATGGCCGACGACGAAGTGCTGGTGAACAGCTTCGCGCGTTCGCTCGAACTTGGCGCACTGCCCACCGTCCATGCGGAAAACGGCGAACTGGTGTTCCAGTTGCAGCGTCAGTTGCTCGCGCGTGGTATCACCGGGCCGGAAGCGCATCCGCTTTCGCGGCCGCCTGAAGTGGAAGGCGAGGCCGCTAACCGGGCGATTCGTATTGCGCAGGTGCTGGGGGTGCCGGTGTATATCGTCCACGTGTCGTCGAAAGATGCGGCCGACGCAATTGCGCGGGCGCGCAGCGAAGGCCTGCGGGTATTCGGCGAAGTCTTGCCGGGGCATCTCGTGATCGACGAGGCCGTCTATCGCGATCCGGACTGGACGCGTGCCGCGGCGCACGTGATGAGCCCGCCGTTCCGTTCTGCCGAGCATCGCGAGGCGCTATGGAGCGGACTGCAAGCGGGGCAGTTGCACACTACCGCTACCGATCACTGCGTGTTCTGCGCCTCGCAAAAGGCCATGGGGCGCGAAGACTTCACGAAGATACCAAACGGCTGCGGCGGGGTGGAAGACCGCATGTCGGTGCTCTGGCATCACGGCGTGAATTCGGGGCGTCTCACGCCTAACGAGTTCGTGCGCATTACCTCGACCAATGCGGCGCAGATTTTCAACCTGTATCCGCGCAAGGGGGCGGTGCAAGTGGGCGCGGATGCAGATCTGGTGGTTTGGGATCCAACCGCCAGCAAGACGATTTCGGTCAAGACGCATCACCAGAAGGTCGATTTCAACGTGTTCGAAGGTATGACGGTGCAGGGCGTCGCGACACACACGCTGACGCGCGGCGCGTTGGCGTGGACCGATGGCGACCTGCGGGCCGTACGCGGCGCGGGCCAGTATCTGAAGCGTCCGCCTAATGCGGCTTACTTCGATGCGATCCGCGTGGCCAACAAGCTCAAGGAGCCTCACGCGGTGGAGCGGTAGTCGTCGGTGCGGGCGAGCGCGCAGGTTTTGTATGAATGTCGCTGCGCGCTCGCCGGGTTGAGGTTGTTAGCGTTAAGAGAGGGTCGGGCGCTCGCCCTGAGCGCTCGCGGCTATTCAGTTTTGCCGGGGCTTGCCGTTAAACGGGAGCAGGCAGGTACTGCCTTGGTCTCAACCTGATTCAAGCCTCCTCGCGCTAACAACTAAAACCAGCCGCGTATGTTGCGTTCGATTTCGTCATTCGTTTTGTTGCTATGTGTGCTGTTTGCGGCGTCGACGCGGCCAGGGTTCGCCGCGACGTCCGTCACGATCGAGCCCGATAGCGCGCCACGCGCGCCGCTCAATGAACAGTTGCTGAGCGTGCCGGTCGAATCGTCGCCGCCGCTGCATCTGCAGGTGACGCTGTTCATGCCGTCGCACGGCGGCCCGTTTCCGCTCGTGATCGTGAATCATGGCGCGTCGCACGATCTGCGCAACACGCCGCGCGTCGCCGATAACTTTATTCCCTACTATTTCCTTTCACGCGGCTATGCGGTTGCGCTGCCGATGATGCGTGGCTATGCCGGTTCCGAGGGCTATCCGAGGCCGCATGGCTGCGACGTCGCGGCGCTCGGACTCGATTCGGCGCGCGATATTCGCAACGTGCTCGACTATGTGAAGCAGCTACCCGGTATCGATACTTCGCATATCGTGGTGGCCGGCAAGAGCATGGGCGGATGGAATACGCTTGCGTTCGGCTCGCTCAATCCACCTGACGTCAAGGGACTTATCAGCTTCGCTGGAGGCGTGAAGGAGTCCGACTGCAAAAGCCCGGATGCGAGCCTGATTAGCGCTGCACAGCAGTTCGGCGCGCAGACGAAATTACCTTCGATCTGGTTCTTCGGCGAGAACGACCAGATCTTCGCCACGCCCACGTGGCAGGCAATGTTCAAACAGTACACCGCAGCGGGTGCCCATGCGGAACTGGTCGACTACGGTGTGTTCCAGAAGGACGCCCATGCGATGACCGCCTCCGGGGCCGGGCTGCCGTTGTGGGTGCAGAAGGCCGACTCGTTTCTTGCAAGCATCGGCATGCCGAGCCAGGAAGTCGACCCCGAGTACTTGCCGGATCGAGCGCGTGCAGCCAGCGCATATGCCGACATCAACGACCTTGACGCGGTGCCGTTTCTGACCGAAAAGCAACGCGACGATGTGTATCGCCACTTTCTCGCCGCACCACTCCCACGCGCCATCGCAATCGGTTCGACGAGTGCGGTTTACATATCGGGCGGTTTCGATCCCAGCCTGAGTGCAATGGACAGGTGCTGGAAGCTCACGCGCTATTGCCAGCTCTATGCGGTGGACAACATGGTGGTCTGGCCGCGGCTCGAGTCGGAACCGCCCAGCACGAAATTCGCCGCACTAGCGGACGTCTCCGCCGTGCCTTATCTGAGCGAACGCGGTCGCCGGATGTACACGAAGTTTCTGAGCCTGCGCACTCCGCGTGCTTTTGCGATCGCGCCGGACGGCGCCTGGGGCTACGCATGGGGGATCGATCCGATCAACGACGCACTGGCTTACTGCGCAAACGGACACGCCGGGTGCCGGTTGTATGCGGTAAATCGCGATGTGGTGTGGACCGGCAAATAATGTGGCTGCGAAGCGGGACCGCAGCTAGCTGTTAGCCGCTAGCGCTTCTGCCAGACGCGTAAGCCGAACAGCGGCACAATCCCGTAGACGTGGTCGAGCATATCCGACTGGATGCGTTCATAAGAATGCCAGTCGGTGTCGTTGACGAACAGGAATACCTCCAGCGGTACGCCGAATTCCGTCGCCTGCAGGAGCCTGACGATGAGCGGCATATCGGTTCGAACCGCGGGATGCTGGCGGAAATATCCGACCAGATAGTGGCGAAACAGGCCGAGATTGGTGAGGCGCGGGCCCTCGTTCGTGAGGCTCAGGGGCGCCATCAGATCAGTACTTGCGCTCAGCTTTGCGAGCATTTCATCGTCGCAAAACCGGATGCTGTCGACGTCCATGTGAATCGGATGCTTGAGACGCCGTCCTCCCGATTCGACCATGCCGCGCCAGTTCTTGACGCCATTGGTTAGCAATACATAGCTTGGTATCGTCACGATGGAATTGTCGAAGTTCTGCACCTTGATCGTATTCAGGGCAATGTCGATAACCGTGCCGTCCGCGACGAAGCCTGGCACTTCGATCCAGTCGCCTACGCGCAACATGTCATAGGCAGCCAGCTGGATACTTGCCACGAAACCCAGCAGCGAATCGCGAAAGATGATGATCAGAAGCGCGGTCATCGCGCTCACACCGGTGAGGAAATAGGCTGGCGAGCGATGCAGCAGCAGGGAGATGAGCGCGATCAGTGCTGCGATGTACAGGGCAATCGTGGTGACCTGCAGGAAGCTCTTGATGGGCCGCTCGGCTGCGTGCGGGTAGTGGCTATAGCGGTCTTCAATACTGGCGAGGAATGCGAACGCGGCGCGCAGCGTCGTCAGAACCATGTAGCACGCGGAGAGCGTTTCGAGCGGTGCGCCCAGCAGGTAGACCACTGGAAACGACAGACCCGATAGCAGCGGGGCGGACAGATAGAGGAGGTACGCCGGCACGAGCGGCGCGAGTCGGTCGAATACCTTGTGTTTCTCGGCAGAACGTAGCCACATGCGGCGTTCGCCGCGCGCAAGGCGGGCGACGATCCGCAGCATGATGAAGCGTGTGACGTAGTAACCGAGCGTGCTGACGATGGCGATCAACAACAGCAGCGCTATGACGAGAAGCGTGGCGACGAAGGCGCTGTCGGTATAGACATAGAAATGACGGTGTCCGTCCCGATCCGTCACGATGTGGAAGATGCCGTCGAACATAGATCCTCTCAGTCGTGAGCAGGCCGTTCTCCGCCGCGGTTCCGCATGCACTTAATACGCACGCTGCGAACTGTCTGCCGGCCTTGGCGTATCAAGCGGTATTGTAGTGTTGCCGGATCATCAAGTGGCAGATATAAGCGCGCCCAGCGCCGACGGCAAACCATGCAGGTCGTTGAGAGGTGCAACCCGGCGTCGGCCGAATAGCGCTTTGGCGTCATCGAGTGTCTGCGGATCGAGGGCAAGACATCCGCACCGGATGCCCCGCACCGCAAGCTCGTTCAATGCACGCCGCGTGTCCTCACGCAGATAGCGTGAATCGAAGACATCGATATCGAACGGCATGCCGTCGGACACCGTCAACAGGCTGGCTCTGGAGAAGCCCATGCGCGCGGCCTCCTGGCTAACCTTTGCACCGGTATGCCGCAGTGCCGCGCCGAAGCGCGTGGACAGGCCTGGACGAATCCGCGCGAGGTAGGCCTCGGTCGACGCGCTCCACATCTCGTCGAAGTCTTTGAACACGTGAAAGCGCACGCGATGCCGCCCATCGGAATGAAAGCCGTACATCGCATAAGGCCGGTCACCCGTGTTTAGCGCTTGTCCAAGTATGCGAGCGACGTCGAGCACGGTATCGATGCGCCCGTCGAACGCATTCGACGCCGAGAGGTCCAGCAGGATCGCAAGCGGCGCACCGCGCGCTTGCAGTCGGGGCACGACGAAGCCCTTGAAACGGTCCCGCTCGCCGCGCATCGCATCAATGCGCCCAGCGATGCATGCATCGAGATCGAGCAGATCGCCTTCGAACTCGCGAGTCCTGCCGGTGACGGCGCGCTCCCGTGTCGAATTGAGCATCGCCCTGATGCGCTGTGCCGATGTTGTGCGATCGTCAAGGACCGGACGCTCTGGCATGGCGGCGTCGAGACGCAATGATTCGACGCTGCACCAGTTGCCGCGATAGCGCCGGATCACGTAGTCCCACTCAGGGTAGCGATGCAAGGATACGATGCGCGTGGCCAGTTCCTCATCGTGTGCAGCAGCGGCTGTTGGTGTGTCGCCGGGGGTATTCGCAATCCGTTTGGGCGGCGTTGGTTCTTTGGGTGGAACTTCGCCGGTTCCTTCGCTTTCCTGTGGCGCGACATTGCGCTCGGGTGTTGCATCGCCGGATGCCGGCGCGATGGGTGTCGGGGGCAAGTCCCATAGCAGGCTGTTGTCATCGCGATAGACGGCTTCCGGGGCATACGTCTTCGCGTTGAACTGGATGCGCATCTGGCCGAGATCGTTGCCCAGCAGGTTGCCGAGATGGCGCGAGATGGTGGGGTCCGTTCCATCTGTTCTCCTGAACGCCTCTTCGAACAAGGCGCGGCCATTCGTGACCCAGCCGTCTCGATCGACGTATCCCGGGTCCAGCAGAGCGCGCGCAAGTCTTGCGATCAGAGCAGCCGCGGTGCCCGCGCTCTCCGGACCCGTTCTATGAAATGGCAGCCACCAGCGCCGCAAGCCTGGATAGCGCGCCATTGCGAGCCGCTCGACCCGTGCGTCTTCGATCACGCCAACCAGCGTCAACTGCAACGGCCGCAGTTTGGCGGGATCGAAGCGCACGGTCGAATAGGTGAGGTGGGCTGCTGCATGGGCGGCACATGCCAGGTAGAAATGGCGCGCGTCGTCCAGACTCTCGGCCTCATGTTCACGCGGCAGCATCAGTGCGGTGTCGGTGACAATCGGGCAGGGTTGTGCAACTGCTTCTTCATTGCGCACGAGTGCCTGCACAGGAGCGTTCAGCTGCCATGCGGCGCGCAGATACAAACCGAGCGTCCGCTCGAAGCGGTTGAGCGAAATGGCCTCACGCGTAGTGATCGTGCTGGGCGTCTTGGCGATGCCCTGGCGCGTCGCCGTCGCCATTGCCGCGCCGGCGTTCATCCGAACACGCCACTGGCTGTTGCCATCAGCGCGGCACACAGATCGGCGTCGTCGCCAAGTGGCTGGATGATGCCGATCCGGCACGCGGCCAACGCATCCATGCCATGCGCGATCAACGTCGCCGCGTAGATCAGCATGCGTGTCGAAGCGCCTTCGGGCAACGCGGGATCGTCAAGCATGCGGGTGCGCGTTGCAATCGTCACGAGCTTTTCGGCCACTGCGTGGGGCACACCGCCCTCATGCGCAACGATCGCGGCTTCGGTCTGCGCATCCGGCCAGCTGAGGTCGAGCGCAACAAAGCGCTGACGCGTCGACGGCTTCAGGTTCTTCGACACATGCTGATAGTGCGGATTGAACGAGATCACCAGGGTGAAATCCGGATGCGCGGTGATCAGCTCGCCGCACTTGTCGATCGGCAGAATTCGACGCGAATCGGTCAGCGGATGAATGACCACAGTCGTGTCCTGCCGCGCTTCGACCACTTCATCGAGGTAACAGATCGCCCCATGCCTGACGGCTTGAGTAAGCGGTCCGTCTTGCCAGTAGGTGCCGTTTCCGTCGAGCAGGTAGCGGCCAACAAGATCGCCGGCATTCATGTCTTCGTGACAGGCAATCGTCACGAGCGGGCGCTTGAGCCGCCAGGCCATGTGTTCGACCAGCCGCGTCTTGCCGCAGCCGGTCGGACCTTTGAGCATGATCGGCAATCGCGCATGGTAAGCGGCTTCGAACCATGCCAGTTCGTGATCGACCGGCTGATACCAGGGCTCCTGCGCGACACGCCACGCGTCCAGCGGCGCGCCGGCCGGCGTAAGTGGCGCTCTCGTCATGCGCCTCCCTGCTCGTACGCGTGCGCGGCTCGCCGGACGGGTTCGGAATACTGGTCGAGTTCGACTTCGGTCAGAGACAGATGACGGGCCTGGCTGATATCGATCAGATCGGCCCTGGACGGACGGCGAAGTGTCACGGCATACCTCTCAGTTGCGGTTCTGGGACGCGTGGGACGCGCGTGGCGCCCCTTCGTGGAAACTGTCGAGCGTCAGATGGACGGCCTCGACAGCCGTGGAAAAGATCGCGCGCAAGGCGATGCTGTCGGCGGCCAGCATCCTGACGAACGTGCCGCATGCGCCTGGCAGCACACCTGCTGCGGCATAAGCGGTCGTGAGTGGCATGTCGAGCTTCTGGAGTGCTGCATTGATGGCGCATGCCAGTGCTTCGTTGCCTGCGTCGCTGTCGTCGCGTCTGAGCACGAGCAGGCCACCGTGCGCACCATACGTCTGCCGCACCCCGGTAAGCGAGCCGCGCGCAGCGCCGGGCTCGAGGCGAAATCGGTCGCGCGCCAACAGTTGCGAGTCGGCGTTGCGGACGTTGAGGGTTGCATCCAGGACTCCGAAGCGCGCAGCTTGGTGCGTGGGGTCGTGCGTGAGCCACGTATCGGCGATGAGAACCGTTGCAGCCCGGTGCAACACGACGTCGATGGTGCTCAGAAGGCAGGCAGCGGGAAACAGGATGGTCGGTTGCGGCAGATAGTCGAAACGCGATTCCGGATGGGCTTCGATGGCGACCCGCGAATGTGCGATGCCGTGTGTCATCGTGTGGACGATGGTTGCCGCTGCTGTGCGAACGGTGGCCCGCGCGCGCGGCATTGCTACGAAGCGCTGGAACACGCGGTCGTTTTCGAACAGGCCTCCCGACGAGGATTGCACGATTACTTCCGCGTTGGCATGGGAGCGACATGAAGAAGAGGCGATTCGCCGGGTTAGCGGCAAGACACGCCCGACATGAAACGGATAACCGCCGCGCTGCCGTGATAGCCAGGTCTTGCCGGACGCCGCACGCTCGAAACACAGATCGAGTTGCGCTGGTTCCGCGTCGACGTACCCCGGTAGCGTCTCAGAGCGCATCGAAGAGCACGTTTTCGACGATGGCATCGGCGACCGCATCCACTCCAGCGCCTGTCGCACAGTTAGTCAACAGCACGGGCCGTCCGCTGCGCACCTCGCGCGCCTCGCCGACCATCCGTTCCAGATCCACGCCCACGTACGGCGCGAGGTCGAACTTGTTGATCACCAGCAGATCGCAGGACAGCACGCCGAGTCCGCGTTTGCGCGGGATATCGTCACCGGCTGCGACGTCGATGACGAAGATCCAGTAGTCCACCAGATCGAGCGAGAACGATGACGCGAGATTGTCGCCGCCCGATTCGATCAGAACCAGCCGCAAGCCGGCATAACGTGCGTCGAGTTCGTCCGCGGCCTGCAGGTTGAGGGTTGGGTCTTCGCGGATCGCAGTATGGGGGCACGCACCCGTTTCGACAGCGAGCACGCGTGCCGGATCGATCAGACCGCTACGGCGTACCCGGTCGGCGTCTTCGCGCGTGACGAGATCGTTGGTGATGATCGCGAGGTCGACACCGCGTGCCGCGAAGCGCGGAATCAACCGTTCGAGCAGGCGCGTTTTACCCGATCCCACAGGGCCGCCTATGCCGACGCGGGCCGCGCGTGCAGCATGGCCAGTGGACTGCGCGGCGTTATCAAACGGCGTTGTTGCAAACGGCTCGCCGCTGGAGAAATTAAACTCGGTGCTCATCGAAACACTCCTGTATGCCCTGCGATGCGTCTAACGCAACATGTACCGTCGGCTAAGCGGGACTTCGCGCGCCGGGTCGCAGCGGATCACCTGGCCGTCCACGGACACTTCGAACGTCTGCGCATTGACGGAGATGGAAGGGCACGCGTCGTTGTGCAGCATGTCGCGCTTGCTCAGGTTTCGTGTGCCGTGCGCACCGACCAGCTTGCGCGTGATGCCTAAGTGGCCGTGCAGATCCGCCTCGAGCGCCAGCCGGTTCACGAAGTTGACAGCAAGCGAGGCGGGTGCGCGTCCGAACGCTCCCCATTGCGGCCGCATGGCGAGCGGCTCGCAGGTCATCAGCGAAGCGGCGGAATCACCCATCGCTCCCCACGCAATAAAGCCGCCCTTGATGACGACCTCAGGCTTGATGCCAAAGAATGCGGGCCGCCACAGCACAATATCGGCGAGCTTGCCGTCCTCGAGCGAGCCGACCGTGTCGGCAATGCCGAAAGTGCGCGCCGCGTTGATCGTGTACTTGGCGATGTACCGTTTGATCCGCTCGTTGTCGCCGCGTGCAGTGCGTTCGCTGGAAAGACGTCCGCGCTGGTCCTTCATTTTCGAGGCCAGTTGCCACGTCCGGCAGATCACTTCGTTGATACGCCCCATTCCCTGGCTGTCCGAACCGAGCATCGAGATCGCGCCGAGATCGTGCAGGACGTCCTCGGCCGAAATCGTCTGCGCGCGGATGCGCGATTCGGCGAACGCGACATCTTCCGGTACCGCTGGGTTCAGGTGATGACACACCATGATCATGTCGAGGTGCTCATCGAAGGTGTTCACGGTGTATGGATTGGTCGGATTGGTCGACGAGGGCAGGCAGTTCAACCGTCCCGCCACCGCGATGATGTCGGGCGCGTGGCCGCCGCCCGCTCCTTCGGTGTGGTACATATGGATCGTGCGGTCCTTCATTGCAGCTACTGTGTCTTCGAGAAAGCCGGACTCGTTTAGTGTGTCGCTATGCAACTGCACCTGAAAGTCGTATTCGTCGGCGACCGTCAGACATGTGTTGATTACCGCGGGCATCGCGCCCCAGTCCTCGTGGATCTTCAGCCCGAGGCAGCCGCCACGTAGCTGACCGAGCAACGAACCCGGTTTGCTCGAGTTGCCGCGCCCGAGAAAGCCGAAGTTGAGCGGCCACTGCTCGGAGGCCTGCATCATGCGTCCCACGTTCCACTCGCCGCCGCAATCGATGCCCACCGTGATCGGCCCGAGCGAGCCGCCAATCAGCGTGGTGAGGCCGGAGGCAAGCGCGTGTTCGCAGAGTTGCGCCGAGTCGAAATGCACGTGGACGTCGATACCGCCTGGGGTGGCGATAAGTCCTTCGGCATCCTTGACAGTCGTCGAGACGCCGCATACGAGGCGCGGGTCGACACCATCCATCACTTGCGGATTGCCAGCCTTGCCGATCGCCACGATCCTGCCGTCCTTGATACCGATATCGCCTTTCACGATGCCAAGCACCGGATCGATGATCGTCGCGTTGCAGATCAGCATGTCGAGTGCACCGTCTGCGCTATCATGCCCGGCTTTCAGGCCCATGCCGTCGCGCAGTGTCTTGCCGCCGCCGTGCAGGCATTCGTCGCCCGGCACCGCATAGTCATGTTCGATCTCGGCGAAGAGCGACGTGTCTCCTAGGCGTACTGCGTCGCCCGTGGTCGGCCCGAACATCTCGGCGTAGGCCTGGCGTGTCATCGTAACCATTCAGGCTCCTTCGAAGCCGCGCTGGGCGGCGCGTGCGAGGGCGGCCTCGCGTAGGCCGGTGTCGGCGAGCGCGCCGTCCGTCAGACCGTTGAGGCCGAAAATTTCCTGCGTGCCGCCGAAGGCGACCAGCGTCACGTCCTTGGCGTCGCCGGGTTCGAACCGCACGGCCGTGCCTGCCGGGATGTCGAGCCGCATGCCGAACGCGGCGGCGCGGTCGAAGCGCAGTGCGCGATTGACTTCGAAGAAATGGAAATGGCTGCCCACCTGAATCGGCCGGTCGCCCGTGTTGACGGCACGCACGGTGGTGCGAACGCGGCCGGCGTTCAGTTCAATGTCCCCTTCCATTGCCAGAATTTCACCGGGTACTACGGTGTCGGCAGCGGGTGTCTGCGTGCCGGGCCGGATCGGCTGATGCACGGTCACGAGCTTGGTGCCATCGGGAAACGAGCCTTCGACCTGCAGCATCGGCACGAGGTCGGCGACGCCGGGCAGCACGTCGTCCTCGGATAGCAGCGTCGACCCGTAGGCGATCAGGTCCGCCACGCTGCGGCCTTCGCGCGCGCCCTCGAGAATTTCGTCCGCAATCAGTGCGACGGCTTCCGGATGATTGAGTTTTAGACCCTTGTCGCGATGACGGCGGGCCAGTTGTGCGGCGGTGAAAAGCGTCAGGCGCTCGTATTCGGTCGGGGTCAGCAGCATCGCGGTCTTCCTTCCTGTTAGTTGGCAAAGAGCCGCGCGTCGTGCGTCTGGCTGCGCAGCGCGGCAATGTCGGCTGCGAAGGTGGCGGCGTGCAGGTCGTCGAGCGGTGGCGCCGGCTGTGCGAGGACACGTGCGAGCGGCGCGCGCAGCAGCGTTAGAACGCGCTGCGCGTCGAGATGACCGACGATGCCCAGACGCACGGCCGAACTCACTGAGCCCGTGCAGGTCATGTGCGCGGAGATGGCACGCGCCTCTTCCTCCGCGATACCAAGGCTGCGCCACACCGCGCCTTGGACGGTGACGAGATGGCCCGGTGTGCGGCCAGCCGCGATGGCGTTGCGAATCCGGTTCGCCGTTTCCGAACCGAGCCGCGCATGCACATCGGCCAACGTGCGGCCGAGACGGCGCGAGCCGTTGCGCAGAGCCGGGGGCAAGCTCATGGCCTCGGCCAGCGCATCAACTTCATGCCACACGTCAAATGCGTCCCCGGCGCGCCACGCGCCACACATCAGCCCTTGATCCAGACTCGCCCAGCGTGATAAGGCCTGCGATTCGACGAACGCAAACAGCGTTGTCGCGTCAGTCACGAGCGCATCACGCATGAGGCCTTCGAGACCCCACGAGAACGCCATCGCGCCGCCGGGGAAAAAGCTGTCCGACTGCTGCAGGCTGGCAAGCAGGCTAATGGGCCCGTTTGCGATTGCCTCAGGTGGGCGAGTGGGGGACGTCTCAGGCATGGTGATGCTTTCCCCCCGCGAGTCCTTCGGTTGCGAGGCGAATGCGTTGATCCGCGAGCATCGGGGTGAGCCGTTGCAGATAATCGTCAAGCGCGCCCTTGACCGCGATTTCCAGTGCGTTCCGATCGAAGCGCACCTTCCAGTGCATGTTGCCGGCGAAGTAGCCTAGCTCGAGCGCCGCGGCCGCATCGCGTGGTTCGAGTCGCAGCCAACGGGTGTCTTCAGTACGCACGACCAGCGCCGCATCGCGGTCGAGCCGCAGCACCGCGCCGTCGAAGAGATGGGCATCGCGGTCGAGTGCGATGCCGCATTCGTCGCCGCGCTGAGTACGCGTGCGCAGGCGGTGCCGCCGGATATCGTCGGCGGCGAGCGTCACATAATCGACTAGCCCCTGATGCTCGAGCGAGTGCAGCAGATCGGCAATGCGCGGTTCGGACGCACTGCCTATGATCGACGTGTAGGTAATCATCGCGTGTCGCTCCCGCCGGGCCGTTTAGCGATGTGCCAGATCGGACGGATTCGGAATCCCTGGGATCGGGCATTCGTCGGTGCCTGGCGTGCTGCGCGTGAGCGCCTCGACCATCTTGCGGGTGCCTTCCGGATCGGTGATCCACTTCGAGTAGAAGTCGTACGGGCAGTCGGCCACGCCGTCGGCTTCCTCGCGGGAGTTGATCTTGCCGGTGTAGCCGCGATGCAGCAGCTTGTACAGGTGGTTTTCCGACTGCATGTTCTTGCGGGCATCGCGGATCAGGCTCTTGGATAGCGCGCCGTACTGGATGCCGAATTCTTCCTCGCCGCATTCGCCGAGCGTGCGCCCGTCGAAACCGATGATCGCCGAGTGGCCGAAGTACGAGTAGACGCCGTCGAAGCCGGCGGCATTGGCGACTGCTACGTAGACGTTGTTCGCCCACGCCATCGACTTGGCCATCAGCACCTGCTGCTCCTTGGCGGGGTACATGTAGCCCTGGCAGCGTACGATCAGCTCCGCGCCTTTCATCGCGCAGTCACGCCAGATTTCCGGATAGTTGCCGTCGTCGCAGATGATCAGGCTGATTTTCAGTCCCTTCGGGCCTTCCGACACATACGTGCAGTTCCCGGGATACCAGCCTTCGATCGGCACCCATGGCATGATCTTGCGGTACTTCTGCACGATCTCGCCCTTGTCGTTCATCAGGATCAGCGTGTTATACGGCGCCTTGTTCGGATGCTCCTCGTGACGCTCTCCGGTGAGCGAGAACACGCCCCACACCTTGGCGCTGCGGCACGCTTCAGCGAAGATTTCGGTCTCCTCGCCGGGCACCGCGGCTGCGGTGTCGTACATCTCCTGCTGGTCGTACATGATGCCGTGCGTGCTGTACTCCGGAAAAATCACGAGGTCCATGCCGGGCAGGCCGATTTTCATACCCTTGAGCATCTCGGCGATCTTGCGCGCGTTGGCGAGCACTTCGGCCTTGGTGTGAAGACGCGGCATCTTGTAGTTGACCACTGCCACACCAACCGTGTCGAGACTGCTTGAAATGTCACCGTGTAACATAAGGACTCCTTTTTGGTAAGGGTGCACTCCCGCAGGGGAGTGTCGTGAATTCAGATGGTCAGATAGCGCATGATCCGTTCTGCGTCGACGTTCTCACGCCGGTCGCTGTGCACGAAGCGACCCTTCTCGATGATGAGAAAGCGATCAGCAATCTCGAGCGTGAAGTTCAGCACCTGCTCGGAGACGATCAAGGCGAAATTGCGTTCCTTCTTCAGGCGATTGAGCGCGCGGGCGATGTCCTTGATGATCGACGGCTGGATGCCTTCTGTGGGCTCGTCGAGAATCAGCACTTTGGGCTCGGAAACGAGGGCGCGGGCGATCGCAAGCTGCTGTTGCTGGCCGCCGGAGAGATTGCCGCCGCGCCGGGCGCGCATTTCCCAAAGCACGGGGAACGACTCATAGATGTACTCTGGAATCTTCGGCTTACGGACCCGGTCCATGCCGGTGAGGATATTTTCTTCCACGCTTAGGTACGGAAAGATCATCCGGCCTTGCGGCACATACCCGAAGCCCGCGGCAACCCGCTCGTAACTTTTCGTTCCTGCCAGATTGCGTCCGCCCAGGTTGATTTCGCCGCTGCGCGAAGGGATCATACCGATCAGCGACTTCAGCAGGGTGGTCTTGCCCATGCCGTTGCGGCCCATCACAGCAATGGTTTCGCCGGACATCAGCTCGAAACTGAGGTCGTGAAGAATATGGCTTTCGCCGTAGAACACGTTGAGATTCTGGATCGCGAGCATATTCAATGTCCCAGATAGACTTCAATCACACGGGGGTCGTTTTGCACCTGGTCCATCGTGCCTTCGGCAAGCTTCTTGCCCTGGTGCAGAACCGTCACCTTGTGAGCGACCGATTTCACGAATTCCATGTCGTGTTCGATAACCACCACCGAGCGTCCCTTGGCAATCTCGCGCAGCAGCGCGCCCGTTTGCTCGCGCTCCTTCGCGCTCATGCCGGCAACGGGCTCGTCGAGCAGCAGCAGTTCTGGGTTCTGCATCAGCAGCATGCCGATTTCGAGCCATTGCTTCTGGCCGTGGGATAACTGCGCGGCCTTGCGGTCGAGCTGGTCGGCGAGGAAGATCATGTGCGCGATGCGGTCGATTTCATCGCGCACGGTCTCATCACGGTGAAAGAACAGACAGCCGATCACGTCGCGCTTCTTCGGGTAAGAGATTTCCAGATTCTCGGCCACGGTCAGATCTTCGTAGACGAGCGGATTCTGGAATTTGCGACCTACACCCGCACGGGTGATTTGATATTCGAGCATGCGCTCGAGGTTCAAACCTTTGAAGGCGATCGTTCCGTAGGTCGGTTTCGTCTTGCCGCAGATCATGTCGAGCAGCGTGGTCTTGCCGGCGCCGTTGGGGCCGATCACGACGTGCAGTTCGTTTTCTTCGACGTAGAAGTTGAGATCGTCGACCGCCTTGAAGCCGTCGAACGACACCGTCAGGTTCTCGACCGAAAGAATCATCTGGGTCATTGGGCGGCTCCCTGACGTTCGCGCAGCCATTCGATGACACCGGCGAGCCCCTTGGGCAGGAACATCGGCACGAAGATAAAGAGGCCGCCGATCAGGTACAGCCAGAAGCCAACAAAGTTTTCGGAGAGAAAGCTCTTGGCCGCGCCGACCAGGATCGCGCCATATACTGCGCCCACCAGCGACAATCGTCCGCCCACCGCCGCGTAGATCACCATCTCGATCGAAGGCACGATGCCGCACACCGACGGTGAGGCGAAGCCGACCTGCAGCGTGAACATCGCGCCGCCGATGGCCGAGAACAACGCTGCCACGGCGAAGATGAAGCCCTTGAATAGGGCGGGGTCGTAGCCCGAGAAACGGATGCGGTCCTCACGGTCGCGAATTGCGATCAGTACCTTGCCGAGACGGCTCTTCAGAATAAAGCGGCCGGCGAGGATCGCCGCCAGCAACAGGCATGCGCTCACGTAGTAGAGCAGGTAGACAGCAGTGTCGCTTTGCACGCTGTAACCCATGAAGGTGGGCAGATTCGTGATGCCGTTGATGCCGCCGGTGTAACCCTGTTGACCGATGATCACGATCGACATGATCGACGCCAGCGCGAGCGTCACGATCGAAAAGTACACGCCGCCCACTCGCTTGCGGAAGTTCGCGTATGCGAGGATAAAGGCGAGCAGCGTCGGCAGGATCACGATGGCGGGCAGGGCAAACCACGCGTGCTCAAAGGGCGCCCACCACCAGGGCAGCTTGTCGATGCTGTTCCACGTCATGAAGTCAGGCACGGGCGGTCCACCGTTGCCGAAGACTGCGGCGGCAGGATCGGCTGAGGTTGCCTCGAGCTTCATGTACATCGCCATCATGTAGCTGCCGAGACCGAAGAAAATGCCTTGTCCCAGACTCAGAATGCCGCCGTAACCCCAGGTGAGCACGAGCCCGGCTGCGCAGAACGCGAAGCTCAGATACTTCGCGAACAGGCCGAGGCGGAAGGAGCCGGACACCGCAGGAATGGCAACCAGCAGGAGCAGCGCGAGAATCACGACGGAATAGCGTTCGAGCAGCAGCGTCGCACGCAAACCGGGGCTGAGTGCCGCTGCCGGCGGATTCGATGTGCGCGGCGATGAAATCGGAAGGTCTTTCATGTTAGCGGCGAGCCTTGAGTGCGAAGAGCCCGTTGGGCCGGAAATACAGTGCGACGATCACCAGCAGCAGAATGGCCGCTTTCGCCATCGAACCGCTCAGGACCAGTTCGAACATCGATTGCAACTGTCCGATCGAGAACGCCGAGAGGAAGGTGCCGACAAGGCTCTCGACGCCGCCGAACACCACCACGATGAAGGTGTCCACAATGTATTGCTGCCCGGTGACCGGACCGGTCGAGGCGAGCATCGTGAGGGCGCTGCCAGCAATGCCAGCGAGGCCGCAGCCCACCGCGAAGGTGACGGCGTCCACGCGTTCGGTGTTGATGCCGGCGGCGCCTGCCATCGCGCGGTTCTGCATCACGGAGCGGATCCGCAGGCCCCAGCGGCTGCGAAACAGAAACAGGTACACCGCGAGCGCCACCGCCAGCGTGAGACCGATGATAAAGATGCGCGAGAGCGGAATCGCCATACCGGGTGTCGGATTCCATGCGCCCTGCAGCCACGTCACGGTGGGCACGCTCACATCGATGGGGCCGAATACCTGCCGGTAGAGTTGCTGCAGTACCAGCGACAAGCCCCAGGTGGCCAGCATGGTGTCGAGCGGCCGGTGGTAGAGAAAGCGGATCATCGCGCGTTCCAGCACAAAGCCGACCGCGCCCGTCACCACGAACGCCACCACGATCCCGACCAGAAAATAAGCGCCCATCAGCGAAGGCAGATAGCGGGCGAACACGATCGAAGTCAGATAGGTCATGTACGCACCGAGCGCCATCAGCTCGCCGTGCGCCATGTTGATGACGCCCATCAGGCCGAACACGATCGCAAGACCGATTGCCATCAGTGCCAGCACGGTGAAGAGCGACAGGCCGTTGAAGACCTGGGTTAGAAAAGTATCGAGAGTCATCGCAGTTCTTTTGCCGGAAAGGATGCCTGGAAGACAAGGCGCGATGGGTTAGCATGCCCATCGTCGCCCGGGTAACGCACGAGCCTTTCCTTAGCCCAGTTTCGGGAATGGGTTCGGCTCGATCAGCGGCGACTCGTACAGAATGTCGACCTGTCCGTCGGGTTTGAAGGCGCCGATTCGTGCGTGCTTCCACAGGTGATGATTGCTGACGTGGAAATGGATCTGTCCTTCCGGTGCATCCCAGCCGAGATTCGACGACGCCGCGACCACCTTTTCCACGTCGAAGCTTTTGGCCTTTTCCGCCGCGAGCTTCCACAGGTACACGGAGGTATAGGCGGCTTCCATCGTGTCGCCGATCACGCGGTCCGCGCCGTACTTCGCCTTGAACGCCGGGACGAACTTCGCGTTCACCGGGTTCTGCACGCTCTGGAAGTAGCCCATGCACGAGAGCACGCCGGTCAGGTTGTCGCGGCCGATACCGATGGCTTCTTCTTCGGTCACGGCGAGCGCCATGATCGGCTGGTTCTGGCCGGTGATGCCGACCGAGTTCAGCTGCTTGTAGAACGCCACATTCGAGCCGCCGACGATCGTCGAGAGAATCACGTCGGGCTTGGCGGCCTTGATCTTGTTGATAACCGACGAGAACTCGACCGTGCCGAGGGGGAAGTAGTCTTCGCCCACGACGGTGCCGCCTGCCTTCGCAATGGTCGGATGCGCGATACGGTTGGTGGTGCGCGGCCAGATGTAGTCCGAACCGATCAGGTAAAACTTTTTGCCCTTGTTTTTGGCGAGCCAGTTGACGGCCGGTATCACCGATTGCGTGGCCTCCTGACCCGTGTACATGATGTTCTTCGACATCTCGAGTCCTTCGTAGTACGTCGGATAGTAGAGCAGACCGTTATAGCGTTCGAACACGGGCAACACGGCCTTGCGCGAGGCCGATGTGTAGCAGCCGAACACGGCGGCGACCTTGTCGCTTTCCACCAGCTTTTGAGCCTTCTCGGCGAAGGTCGGCCAATCGCTGGCGCCGTCTTCGACGATGGGCTGGATCGGGCGGCCTAGCACGCCGCCCGCGGCGTTGATTTCGTCGATCGCGAGTTTCTCGGCATCGACCACGTGTGCTTCGGCAATCGCGACTGTCCCCGTCAACGAATGCAGGATGCCGACCTTCACCGGGTCTGCCGCCGAGGCAGCACGCGAGGCCAGCATCAGCGAACCCGGGATGGCGCCGGCAGCGGCAGTGGCGATCGCGGTCTTCAAAAAGTCACGTCTATTGTTCTTCATGGCGCCCTTCACAAAAGTTGAAGACAAAAAAAAGCCCGAAACCAGCGGTTAGCTGGTTTTCGGGCTTTTTTGGCCGGTGTCATGCAAGACGCCTTTGTCTCGCACAACGAAACTCGTTAGGATCGAGGGTGCAGGTCTCGGCTCCACACTCGATCACGAGCAGCGATAACGCAAAAGCTGTGCCATCGGTGTTGTGTGCGCAAATTTGCAGGCGTCCTCAAGCACGCAATTCACGCGCAACGCCTTTTGGTTCGGTACATTACCGTCAGCTCGCAGGCAGCGATCGTCTTTCCGGCTTCATCGTTTTGCCGTGCCGCGTGTTCCCCAAGCTGGTGTGAACGCGCACAATGCCCGTGCATGGAACCGGAGTCGTGCACAACGCTGCGCGCTGGTGGGCCGCTCAACCTGCCGTCACTTTCTGGCTGAAATATGACCTCATCATCCAATGGGCCGATCAAGGTCGGCGTGCTGTTCTCCTCGTCCGGCGTGACCGCTCCGATCGAGTTGTCGCAGCAGCGCGCAACGATTCTGGCGGCCGAGGAAATCAACCTTGCCGGCGGCATCAATGGCCGTGAGTTGCAACTGGTGTTTCGCGATCCCGCTTCGACGCCGGCCCGTTATGCCGCGCTTATCCAGCAGTTGATCGTCGAGGAACAGATTCGCGTCGTGGTGGGTTGCTATATGTCGAGCACGCGCAAGGCGGTGATTCCAATCGTCGAGCGGCACAATGCCTTGCTGTTCTACCCGACACTCTATGAAGGATTCGAGTACAGCCGCAATGTGATTTACACCGGCGCCGCACCGAACCAGAACAGTCTGCCGCTCGCGGACTATATGCTCGGGCAATTCGGATCTCGTGTGTTCATGGTCGGCTCGGATTACATTTACCCTTACGAGTCGAATCGCATCATGAGCGATCTCGTGTTCGAGCGCGGCGGCGAGAAGCTCGAAGAAATCTATCTGCCTCTCGATGCCGGCTGGTCCAGCTATCTGAGCGTAGCGAAGAAGATCGCGGCGCAGGCGCCCGACTTCGTCTTTTCGACCGTGGTGGGCAGCGGGATCTCGCACATGTATCGCGCGTTTGCGGAGGCGGGTCTCGATCCTTACAAGACCCCGATTGCGAGCCTGACAACCAGTGAAACGGAAGTGGCGGCGATGGGCGCCGCGCTTGGCGAAGGGCACATCACTGCGGCGACCTACTTTCAATCGGTGAGCGATCCGGTCAATCAGCGTTGCCTCGCCAACTATCACCGGCGCTTCGGCGATGGCGTCGTCACCGACATGTGCTGGGAGGCCGCTTACTTTCAGATGCACGTGCTCGCCAACGCGATGCGCATTACCGGTGGCGACGACACCAACGCCTTGCTCAAGACGTTGCCGGGGCTCGAGCTGAATGCGCCGCAGGGGCGTATCCGGATCGACGAACACAATCACCACACCTATCTGCATCCTCGAATCGGGCGCCTGAACCGGCATGGCCAGTTCGATATCCTGAGCGATTCGCCGGGGTGGACGCGCGCGGACCCGTTTGTCATTTCGCACTCGCTGGTCGATGAGGCAGCCCCACATGGTGGCCCCGACGAGGTGCGGTCATGAAGCAGCGCTCGTCTTCCCGTACCCCTCAGGCGCTTCGCGATATCCGCTCGCTCAGCGTGCTGGCCATTCATCCTCAGGATCAGGACGGCGAAGAGCTGCTTGGACAACTGTGCCGCATCGGCTGCAAGGTTCAGATGATCTGGCCCGCGGTCGACACGTTGCCCGATGCTACCGACGTCGTGTTTCTCGCCGTCCGTCCGGAGACACTCTCGGTCAGCCTGCCGTGGATGAACGCGAAGAACGCGCCGCCGGTGATTCCCGTCGTCAGTTACGAGAATCCGATCATCATCGAGGCGGTCATGCAATTGGGCGCGTATTGCGTGGTGCCGTCGCCGGTGCGTTCGTTCGGCCTGCTGACGGCGATTGCCGTCACGCTGAACCAGCACCGCAATCGCCTGCAAATGGAGCGCTATATACAGCGCGTCGAGGACAAGCTTGCCGAGCAACGGCAGATCCAGCGCGCCAAGACCATCCTGATGGAAACCCGTAATCTCTCCGAGCAGGAGGCCTACGACCTGTTGCGCTCGCAAGCCATGGTCAAGCGCGAGCACATCGAAACGATCGCCGAAGCGATCATCAAGGCCGATGAGGTGCTGCGCTTCTGACATGCGCCAAACCCCCGCAGCGCGCGGCTGTGCGGCTTATCACCATGGCGCATATTCTTCGGAAACTTGATGCTTTGTAGAAATGGAGACGCTTTGCTACAGTCCGCCCACTCTGCCGGGGCGGCTAGCCGGGCAGCACTGAATCTCCATACCAATACCTACGGAGCACCTTCTCATGAAATCGATTCGTTCCATTCTGCTGATTGCACTGCTGCAGGCCGTGAGCGTCACGTCTGCGTTCGCTGCGGACGAACTCGCCCAGATCAAGTCGGCCGGTGTATTCAAGGTCGGCACGGAAGGCACCTACGCGCCCTTCACGTACCACGACGAATCGGGCAAGCTGACGGGCTTCGACGTGGATATCGCGACTGCAATCGCACAACGTCTCGGCGTCAAGCCGGAGTTTGTCGAAGGCAAGTGGGACGGTCTGATTGCCGGCCTCGACGTGAACCGCTACGACGCGGTGATCAACGAAGTCTCGGTGACGGATGCACGCAAGGCCAAATACGATTTCTCGACGCCGTACATTACGACCCGCGCGGTGCTGATCGTGCGCACGGACAATACGACGATCAAGACATTCGATGACCTGAAGGGTAAAAAATCGGCCAACACATTAACCAGTAATTTCGGCAAGATCGCCAAGGATCATGGCGCCGATGTGGTGCCCGTGCAGGGCTTTAACGAATCGATCGATCTGCTGACCTCCGGCCGCGTCGACGCGACCGTCAACGATTCGCTGTCGTTCCTCGACTTCAAGAAGCACAAGCCGGATGCGCAGGTGAAGGTCGTTGCCACGGACAACTCGAGCGACGCGGACCAGTCGGCCGTGCTGCTGCGCAAGGGCGACCCGGCACTGGTGGCCGCCATCGACAAGGCGCTGGCCGACATCAAGGCGGACGGCACGTACGCGAAGATCTCGGCGAAGTATTTCGGCAAGGGCGTCTCCCAGTAAGCGCCGGGACGGTCTGAATCATGCCAGCCTGGTTGCATCTGATGGCGCAGTCGCTGTGGCCCCTCGTCTACGCGGGGCTCGTGTTTACTGTGCCGCTCACGCTCGCTTCGTTCGCGCTCGGATTGCTGCTGGCGTTTGCCGCCGCCCTGATCCGCCTGTTCGGGCCACGCTGGGCAGTGTCGATCGTGCGTTTCTATGTCTGGCTGATTCGCGGCTCGCCGTTGCTGGTGCAACTGTTCGTGATCTTTTACGGACTGCCGAATGTCGGGATCGTGCTTGACCCGTTGACGGCGGCCATCATCGGTTTCTCGTTGAATGTGGGTGCGTATAACTCCGAAGTGATTCGCGGAGTGATCGAATCGATTCCGAAAGGGCAGTGGGAAGCCGCCTATTCGATGGGGATGACGCGCGGCGAAGCGCTGCGCCGCGCGATCCTGCCGCAGGCGGCGCGGGTTGCGCTGCCGCCGTTGTCCAATTCGTTTATCTCGCTCGTTAAGGACACTTCGCTTGCGGCCGTGCTGACCGTGCCCGAGGTGTTTCAGGCCGCGCAACGCATCGCGGCGGTTACCTATGAGCCGCTGATTCTGTACTCGGAGGCGGCACTCGTTTATCTGGTGATCAGTTCGGTGTTGTCGTCGGCGCAAGTGAAACTCGAGCAGCGGTTCGGCCGGCATGCATTGTTCCAGGCAGGTAACGGATGATCAAGCTCGAACAGATCGAGAAGTTCTTTGGCGAACACCGCGTGTTGAGCAAGGTCGATCTGACGCTTGCCTCCGGCAACGTCACCGCCTTGATCGGCCCGTCGGGCAGCGGCAAGAGCACGCTATTGCGCTGCGTGAACCTGCTGGAGATCCCCGAGGGTGGTGCACTCGAACTCGGTAACCAGCGGCTCGAATTTAGCCGCGAACAAAAGCCCGCGCGCGACGCCGTGCTGGCGATCCGGCGCCGCACGGGCATGGTGTTTCAGAACTTCCAGTTGTTCCCGCATTTGACGGTCATCCAGAACGTGATGGAAGGACTGCTGACGGTGCAGAAGTGGGACAAGGCACGGGCGCGCGAGCGGGCGCATGAACTATTGACGAAGGTCGGCATTGCGCATAAGGCGGATGCGTGGCCCGCCACGCTGTCGGGCGGGCAGCAGCAGCGTGTCGCGATTGCGCGGGCGCTGGCGCCGTCGCCGGAGGTGTTGTTGTGCGACGAGCCGACCTCCGCACTCGATCCGGGCCTGGCCGCCGAAGTGGTCGAGGTGCTGAGGCAGCTCGCCAGCGAAGGCATGACGATGCTGATGGCGACGCATGATCTGCGTCTGGCGGCATCCATAGCACGGGACGTGGTGTTTCTGAATAACGGCGTCGTGGTGGAGGCGGGCGCATCGCGGCAGATCTTTACGCAGCCTCGCGAGGCGGAGACGGCACGCTTTGTGTCGACGCTGACGCAGCATTTGCCGGATGCCTGGGTGGAGTGAAGCGCGCGTACTGCTCCACCTGGCCGGCGTGACCTGCCCCTCCGACAACGGCACAAGGATTGGCCGAACGGCGCTGCGGACGCCTCCGTTGCAGCATCGCTGTAAACGCGATATCGAAAGCGGGAAATCTTGTTTGTGACAGGCGGCGCCGTTCGCTAGCATCCGACTCATAGCCGTATGCTGGCGATGCGCGTTTGAACGCTCATGCCGCATGCTTCTCGTCGTGCTGCTTGAATCCGGTTGGTCTTCTGGCAACGGAAACTCCGCCGGGTCCGGCGTGCGCTCTGCAGGTCTCCACTGTCCGATATGTCCAGCCTATCCACATTGACCCCTCCTGAATCTGACGGCAACGTAACCCGCCGCCTCGCACTGGCCATTACCAGTACCTCACCCGCTGATTCCACCGAAGCAATCGCTGCCGCGCGGCTCGGTGTGCTCGACTTTCTTGCTGCCGCCTTCGCGGGCGCGGACGATGCCGGTTATCGCAAGCTGCTGGCGGTGATCGGTGCCGGCAGTCGCGGCGAGGCCGCTGTGATCGGCTACCCGGCAAGCGTCAGCACACTCGATGCAGCCTTGCTCAACGGCTATGCGGGCCACGCGCTCGACTACGACGACGTGCACAGCAGCGTGCGTGGCCATCCCAGCACGGTCCTGCTACCGGCGCTGTTTGCGCTGGCGCAGACGCAGCGCAGCAGCGCAAACGAGGTGCTGGCCGCCTACGTGGTAGGCGTCGAGACGATGGCGCGGCTCGGTCTGGCGCTCGGCAGCCGCCACTACGAGCAGGGCTTTCACAACACCGCGACGCTTGGCACGCTAGGCGCCGCGGCGGCTGCGTCGTTCCTGCTGCGGCTGGATGCCGAGGCGATCGAAAACGCATTGGGGCTTGCCGCGACGCAATCGGCTGGCCTGCGTCTGCAATTCGGCAGTGAAGCGAAACCCCTGCACGCGGGACAGGCCGCCCGCGCCGGGCTGCTGGCAGCGCAACTCGCCGCCGCCGGTTTGCACGGCTCGCCCGGTGCTCTGGATGGCCCAACCGGCTTCTTCTCCGTGTTCGGAGCCGGCGCAGCGCAGCCTGCGAGGGTGCTGGAAGGCTGGGGTCCGCCCTGGCAGATTGTCGCGCCGGGGCTCTACTTCAAGCCGTGGCCTTGCTGCACGGCCACGCACTATGCCGTGCATGCAGCCTTGACGCTGCGCGCCGCGCATCGACTGACACCGCGGGATATCGAGCGCGTGGTCGTGACCTTCCCGCCCGGCGGCGATACGCCACTATCAGGCGAGCTACCGTCGACCGGTCTCGAAGCGCGCTTCAGCGTCGAATACGCGGTGGCCGCTGTGTTGACGGATGGCGGGGCGGGTGTCGCCACCTTCGCTGACGTGCCGGTACGCGCCGAATTGACGGCGCTGGCAGCACGCGTGTCGCGTACCCACGACGAGACTGCGCCACGCGCCTCGACCGATCCGTCGACGCGTTTCTCGACCGTCGCGATCACATTGAAGAACGGCACCGTGCTCAGCCATAAAACCGACCGGCTCTATAGCGCCGCAGACCTCCCCGCCAAATTCGCGGATGCGGTCGACCAGCACGCCGGATTCGCCACGCTGCCAGCCGTGGTAGACACGATGCAGAGCGCGGACGAACTCGCCTTCATTTTCGAAACGTTTGCAAAGATCAAAGCATGAGTACCCTTCACACCACAGCCGCAAAGCGCCAGATGCGCCTTGGACTCTTCATCCAGGGCGCAGGTCACCACGTCGCGGGCTGGCGTCATCCCGACGCGCAGGCCGGTAGCGAAAACCTCGCGTTGATGCAGCGGATCACCCAGACCGCGGAACGCGCGAAGTTCGATATGGTGTTTCTCGCCGACGGCCTGACGAGCGGGCCGGATGCGCATCCGTCGATGGCGATGCGCATCGAGCCGCTGTGTCTGCTGTCGGCGCTTGCGATGGGCACGCGGCACATCGGCCTCGCCGCCACCGCGTCGACGACGTATAGCGAGCCATATCACGTGGCGCGTGCCTTTGCCTCGCTCGATCATCTGAGCCAGGGCCGTGCCGCATGGAATGTCGTGACCACCTCGTACGACCGGACCGCCGCGAACTTCACGCGCGGCAATCATCCGGATCACGCGTTGCGGTACGAGATGGCCGGTGAATTCGTCGACGTGGTCAAGGGTCTGTGGGATAGCTGGGACGACGATGCGCTCGTGCGCGACAAGGCAAGCGGCGTCTACTTCGATCCCACCAAGGTGCATACGCTCGCTCACGAGGGCCGCTTCTTCTCGGTGAAAGGCCCGTTGAACGCATCGCGTCCTCCGCAAGGTCACCCCGTGGTGATTCAGGCGGGCTCCTCGGGTCCAGGGCAGGATCTGGCCGCGCGCACCGCGGAGGTAGTGTTCACCGCGCAGCAGACCCTCGACGAAGCACGCATCTTCTATCGCGACCTCAAGGGCAGGCTGGCGAAGTTCGGCCGCGAAGGTGAGCAACTGCATGTGATGCCAGGCGTGTTCCCGGTGATCGGCAGAACCGAGCAGGAAGCGAAGGACAAGTATGCCCAGTTGCAGCAGTGGACCGATACGTCGGGTGCCTTGACGCTGCTGTCCGATCGTCTCGGTCACGATGTCTCGAAGTTTCCGCTCGACGGTCTATTGCCGGAGCTGCCGGAGTCGGAGCAACTGAAAAGCCGTGCGAAGTTGCTAACCGACCTCGCACGCCGCGAAAACCTGACGCTACGTGAGTTGTATCACCTGGTGGCGGGCGCGCGCGGACATCGTATCGTATGGGGCACGCCGACCCAGGTCGCGGATGCGCTGGAAGAATGGTTCGTCGGCGAAGGTGCGGATGGTTTCAACATCATGCCGCCGTATTTCCCGGGTGGCCTCGATGACTTTGTCGAACTGGTGGTGCCGGAGTTGCAGCGGCGTGGCCTGTTCCGCACGGAGTATTCAGGCACGACGCTGCGGGACCATCTGGGACTGACGCGGCCGGCGAGTCGTTACGCGGCGCGCTGATCGTTAGTTCGAGTAACGAGGAATGTGGCCACATGCGTGTGCGCATGAGTTGCCAGATACGCCGCGTCCCCTGCGCGGCCTTCATCACATCAGATAGCGAACTTACGCAGATCGAGCGGGATCGTCTCACGCGCCGCGTCGTAGCGCGCTGCGTTGCGCTGGTCGTTTGCGGCCGTCAGCGAACGCGTCAGGAACGCCCGGGTGCGCGGACTTGCCGGCTCACGGAACAGGCGCTGCGCGGGACCATGTTCGACGATTACGCCGGCCTCCGTGAAGTACACCGCATCGCTGACTTCCTCCGCAAAGCGCATTTCATGCGTCACCAGCACGCAGGTCATGCCGTCCCTCACCAGATCGCGGATCACGGTCAGCACTTCGCCTACCGTCTCGGGATCGAGCGCCGACGTGACTTCGTCGAACAGGATCAGATCCGGTTGCATGGCGAGTGCCCGCGCGATGGCCACCCGCTGTTGCTGGCCGCCCGACAGTTCGCCCGGATAGGCGTGGGCCTTGTCGGCTAGCCGCACCTTCTCGAGCAGATCGTAGGCCGTGCGGGTTGCGTTCGCCTTGTCGCGGCGCAGGATGCGCACGGGTGCCATCACCAGATTGTCCAGCACGCTCAGATGCGGAAACAGGTTGTACTGCTGAAACACAAAACCCACGCGCTTGCGCAGTTCGATTTCGTCGCGCTCCGAATTGAGTTGATCGACGCACGTACCGTCTACCTCGATGCTGCCGCTTTGCGGTTTGAGCAGGCCGGTAATACAGCGCAGGATAGTGGACTTGCCGGAGCCCGACGGGCCGATGATCGAAACGGCCTGGCCTCGGAATACGTCAAGATCGATACCGTTAAGCACCGGATTTGCGCCGAACGCGAGGTGTACGTTGCGCAGGCTGACGAGTGGGCGCGCCGCGGCGCTCGCTGTGGAGGAGGGATCAACGAAAGGCATAGCGTTTTTCGAGGCGTCGCGTGAAGCGCGCAATCGGGTAGCAGTAGACAAAGAAGAGTCCCAGTACGGTGAAGTAGACCAGCACCGTGAAGTCGGCGCGCGCAACCGTATTGCTCGCGACCTGAGCGGTATCGAGCAGATCGTGCACGCCGACCAGCGAGGCGAGGGCAGTGCCCATCGTGATGCTTGCGTACAGGTTCATCCACGGCGGCAGCATGCGTTTGACGCACTGCGGCAGAATGATCCAGCGGAACACCTGGGCGCGGCTGAAGGCGAGCGAACGCGCGGCGTCCCACTGAGCGTGCGGAATCGACTGGATCGCGCCGCGGAAAATCTCGGCCACGTTGGCGCTCGCCGGCAAGGCGAGGCCGAGCGTCACCTTGAACCAGTCGGGAAATGGCAGCGTGTGATGGCCGAGCGCAATCTCGAACGGAAACACATAGGTCGAGAAGTAGATCAGCACCAGCAGCGGCGCGTTGCGAAACACCTGCACGTAGATGCGGGCCGGCACGCGCACGATACGCAGCGGCGACAGCAGCAGTGGCCCGAGCGCAAGTCCCGTCAGGGTGCCGAGCGCGACAGCCAGCAGACTGATTTCGACGTTGACCCACAAGGACTTGATGAGTGCAGGGGCCCACGTGACGAGCGCAGCCAGCGTCACGTTGTGAGTGTGGCCGGCAAGCTCGCGTTCGAGCAGCGCGAGGAGCACGCCCACCACGATAACGGCGACCACCGCGCGCGGCCGGCGCCCGCGTTCACCTCCGGCATCGAGAGCGAACGGCTCAGTGGCCATAGCCGGGCATCCTCAGACGGGTTTCGAGCCAGCGTCCCGCACGGTTGACCACGTGCGTCAGCGCGCCGAAAAACAGCAGGATCAGGATCATGAGTTCAAGCACGTTGTCGCGCTGCGTCCAGATCATGATAGACGCATATGTCACGTCACCGACTGCGATGGCCGAGGCGATGGTGGTCATCTTCACCAGATCGACCATGTTGTTGACGAGAGCCGGCAATGCGAAGCGCACGGCGAGCGGCAACTGCACGTTCCATAGCCGTTGCCTGCGACTGTAGCCGAGCGATTGCGCGGCTTCGAGCGTTGCGCGCGGCACCGCTTCGATGCCGGCGCGTAGCGCTTCCGCGTGAAATGCACCTTTATGCAGTGCGATCACAATGACGCTCCAGATGAACGGCGTCAACGGATTGCCACCTAGTTCACGCAGCGCCTGACTCAGCAACATGTTTAGCACGAGAAACGCGCAAAAGAGTTGCACTAGCGTCGGCGTGTTGCGGGTGACCTCGACGAAGATGCGCGCGGGTCGCGCCAGCGCCGCGCGTGGCGAGATCAGCATGGCAGCCAGCAGCACGCCTGCTATCAGGCTGAAAAAGGCGGTCACCAAGGAAAGTTCGAGCGTTACCAGCATGCCGTGGAGGAACGACGCGCGTTCGTCGGCGGCGAGCAGGAAACTGTAGTCGAGCCCAAACTTGTTGAGTGCGGCTACGGCCTGTTCGGGCAGCCCCTGGCTCATGCCGGTTGTGCCTTGAATTTCGCGTGCAGGTCGAGTACTGCTTGCGACGGCTGCATGCCGTTTTTACGTTCGGTATCGATCAGCCATCCCGAACGATGCCAGTCCTCGACCACTTTCTCGAAGGCGTTCTGCGTATCGGTTTCACCCTTGCGGACCCAGATTACCGAGGGCGAGGGGATCAGATCGCTCGACACGGGGATCGTGTAGTCCTTCCAGTCCGGATTGCGTGCGACCAGCAGGCGCAGGGTCGGCGCGACATGCACTGCGGCTACGCAGTTGTTGCCGCGCAATGCGAGCAGCGATTCGGGCTGGCCGCGGAACGCCTTCACCTGTGCGCCGTACTGCTCGGCGAGCGGTTTCGTGTAGTTGCTGCCTTGCGAAACGCACACGGCCTTGCCGCGCAGGTCGTTCCATGACTTGATGCCGCTGTCTTTGCGAGTGATCAGCGCGCCGCCGATTTCCTCGAACGGTGTGGGCGGATACGCGAGAATCTGCGCGCGCTCCTCAGTCACTTCCATGTTGGCGATCAGCGCGTCGACCTTGCCCTGCTGCAGGAACTGCACACGATTGGATGGTTGGACAGGGATCATTTCGATGTCCACGCCAAGGCGTTTTGCGAGGTTCTCCGCGAGATCGACGTTAAAGCCGAGCGGCTTTTGCGTGGCTGGGTCGAGCGAGCCGAACGGCGGTCCGGACAGGATCACGCCGACCACGATTTTGTGGCGTTCGTGAATGCGGTCTAGCGTGCTGTCGGCGTGAGCGGCGCTCGCGCCGAGGGCGACGGCAAGCAGAAGGGTGGTGCGGATTACGGTGCCCCGTGCGAAGGTGCGAAGCCAGAGCCGATAGGAAGGTTGTTTCATTGCGTGGCAAGTCAGACGGTTAGACATAGGAGTTGGTCTTGTGAATGGCGGCGTGCCTTGCCGCTTCCTGTTTCAAATCGCTTTGGATTGCTTTAGACCGCTTCGAAGGCGTCGAGCCGTTCGAGCAACTGCGCACGCAGATCCGTAAGCACAGGATCGCGCCGGTCGCGCGGCCGCGGTCTTGTGACGCGATATTCGCGGTCGATGCGCCCAGGCGCCGCCGCCATCAGCAGCACGCGGTCGCTTAGATACAGGGCTTCGTCCAGATCGTGCGTGACCAGCAGGGCGGCTGTGCCGTGCGCTCGCACTACGGACAACAGCAAGGCCTGCAGGCGCATGCGCGTCATCGCGTCGACCGCGCTAAACGGTTCGTCGAGCAACAGCAGATCGGGCTGCGAAAACAATCCGCGAGCGATTGCGACGCGCTGCGCCATGCCACCCGAGAGCGCCTTCGGCAACGTGCCCCCTTGACCTGCCAGTCCCACTTCGACGAGCAACTGTCCCACCCGCGGCTCGCGTCCGCCGCCAGAACCTGCCTCGAAGCCGACGTTATCGGCCACCGTCAGCCACGGCAGTAAACGCGGCTCCTGGAAGATCACGCCAATCTGCGACGAAGGTCCGCTCAATGGCACACCGTTCAAACGCACTTCGCCGTGATACTGACGGTCCAGTCCGGCGACGATACGCAGCAACGTACTTTTGCCGCAGCCGCTGGGACCGACCAGGCTCACAATCTCGCCATGTCCGATGCGCAACGACAGATGATCGAGCACCGTCCGGGCGGTGTAGTGCTTGGCTTCGACATGCACGTCCAGCAGGGGCGATTGACTGGATTTACTCATCGTTTCCCTCGCGCGTGTGCCTGATCGCTGTACGCGTCGAAAGCATCGCGCCAGCCAAGCACGCTGTTTTCCAGCCAGCGCATGGCGCCGTCGCTCAGCTTCCCGAGTATGGCGAGCAGGATGATTGCGCCGAATACCAGATCGGGGCGACCGGTTTCACGGCCATCGCTCAACATGTAGCCGAGGCCGCGGGTGGCCGCGATCAGTTCGGCGGCGACCATGAACATCCATGCGAGGCTCAAGCCTGTGCGCAAGCCCGTAAAAATTTGCGGCAGCGCGGCGGGCAGGAGAATCCGTCTGAACAGTGAGGCGGGTGTGAGCCGGTAGATCGCGCCGAGTTCGACGAGCTTGCGATCGACGCCGCGAATGCCCGCCACCACGCTCAGATGCACGGGGAAAAACGCGCCAATTGCAATCAAGGTGATCTTGGGAGCCTCGTCGATGCCCATCCACAGCAGCAACACGGGCACCCATGCCAGCGATGGAATCGAGCGCAGTGCCTGAAAGCATGGCTCGAGCAGGGCTTCGAGGCGGCGGCTGAGGCCCATCGCGGCACCGAGGACTAAAGCTAGCGTGGCGCCGATAGCGAAGCCCGCCAGCACGCGCAGCGTACTGGCCGCAATATGACGCGTGAGGCGCGTAGCACCCATTTGCCACAACGTCTGCGCAATCGTGCTCGGCGCGGGTAGGAGATGATCCGGCACGACGTTCGTGCGCACCAGTATTTCGATCAGCACGAGCAACGCAACGGGTAGTGCGAGACCTGCGATATGCCAGTGGCGCAGGCTGCCATGGAACGGCGGCACGCGTGACTTTGCGTTGTCGTTGCCGGCGTCCGCGCTATTCCCATCGGCCAACGGTAGCGCAGGCTCCGTGAGCCTCTGCGCCGCAGCGACGTCGAACGGTACCGATTCGTTGGAAGCAGACGCCATCGTCAAACTCACTGGGCCCGTGCCGCTGTCACCACCGGCTGCGCGACCTGCGAATCGACCAGTGCATCGATCACCTGCGGCAAATCGGTACCGGGCTTTACCAGGTCCTCCTGAACGAGAATCGGCGCTGCAGCCTTGAGCGCTTCAATCTGCTGTGCGCCCGGAACAGGGTAGCTGAAATCGTTGCGCTGCAACTGCAGCTTTGCGACCGGCAGCGAGACCTTCGATTCGTCTGCAACGATTTGCGCGGCGTCGTCCGGATGCGCGATGATCCACACGCGTGCCTTTTCGTAGACCTTCAGCACGCGCGCAACCGTCTCGGGATATTGCTGAAGAAACGCTTCGCGCGCGTCCAGAAAGCCGTACGTGTTGAAGTCGACGTTGCGATACAGCAGGCGGTCACCGTCGTCGATCTGTGCGGCGGCCATATGCGGATCGAGACCCGCCCATGCATCCACCTGGCCGTTCGCGAGCGCGGTGCGCCCATCCGGATGCTGCAGGTTCACGAGCTCGACGTCGTCGCGCGTCAGCCCCACCGTATGGAGCGCACGCAGCGTGAACAGGAACGGATCGGTGCCCTTGGTGGCGGCGATCTTTTTACCCTTCAGGTCGGCGAGCGTCTTGATCGGCGAGTCCTTGCGCACCACCAGGGCGGTCCATTCGGGTCGCGAGAAGATATAAACGGCCCGGATCGGATTGCCGTTCGCCTTGCCAAGCACGGCCGCAAGGCCTGCTGTCGAGCCAATGTCGATTGCACCGCTGTTCAGGTATTCAAGCGCGCGGTTGCTGCCGAGACTCAACACCCATTTGATCTGCGCATGGTCGGGTTTGAACTCGTCTTCAAGCCAGCCATATCGTTTGATGACGAGACTTTCCGGCGAGTAGTACGCATAGTCGACGCGGATCTCCGGCGGGGTCGCGGCATAGGCCGTCGCCATCGTCACGAGGCCTGAGGCCAGCACAGCCAGCAGCATGGCCAGCCGGGCCGACGAACGATTGAAGAACCGCTTCATTTAGGTCTCCCAGTTTCCAGAGATCGGTGTGAACAGACCGATCAATGTAATGAAAGACGCTGCTTTTACGAACTAACGAAAGATCACAAGGAAACCAGCGGCAGCGATATCGCATGCGTGGCGGAGTGGGGGCGGCGTTTGCCGGCGTTAAAGCGTCGGAACTGGCGTTGCGTTGGTTGGGTGAGATCCGAGGCGAGCACCTCTGTTCGTCGGGCGCGCGTGCCTTTCCGTCTTTGCCACCACGCACCGCCCGGCCTGCTGCGCGTCATCAATTCGGCTTGACGAACCTCAACGTCATGCGATCCGATTCCCCAATCGCGGCAAAGCGCGCCTTATCGACACTGCCGCCCTCGTAGGTCGGCGGCAGCGACCAGACGCCGTGCGGATAGTCCTTGGTGTCGCGCGGATTGCTGTTGATCTCGCTGCTGCCGGCCAGCTTGAACCCGGCGGCCTGCGCATGTTCAATCACGTAGGCTTCGGTGACATAGCCGCTGTCGATCATCTGTTGCAGCGACGTGCCCGGCGCCGCGCGATGCTCTTCGACGCCGAGGATGCCACCCGGCTTCAGCGCGCGGTAGAACGCTTGCAGGTTGGCGTCGATCTGGCCGTCCTTGATCCAGTTGTGGATATTGCGGAACGTGAGAACGCGGTCGACGTTGCCGTTCGCCTCGAAGCCATTGAACTGTCCCGCCTGCAGCGTGCCGACGACGACCTTGCCGTAGAGGGCCGGTGTCGCCGCCAGCTTGCGGGCAAATGCGGCGTCACCTGCCTTCTCTTCTGCCGCGGCGGCCGGCGACGGGCTTTCGTATTCGGCCTCGTAGAGCGTGCCGTGATCGTGCAGGTAGGGCGCGAGAATGTCCGTGTACCAGCCGCCACCCGGCGCAATTTCGAGGACCGTTTGCGTCGGCGCGATCTCGAAGAACTGCAGCGTGCCTTGCGGATGGCGATAGACGTCGCGCGCCTTCGCGGCGTCGCTGCGCTGCGGGCCGGCGACGGCCGAGGCTAGCGAGCTATCGTTCGATGGGACCCACGCGCAGGCCGCAACGAGTAGCGTGGCGGTCAGTCCGGCGAGGGTGTTGCGCAGCGTGCGAAGCATCGGATGGGAGTGGTGAGTCATGGCGCCTGTGATGGGTTCGGGTGGGCCGCAATGCAAACGGCAACAGGCGTAAAGATAAGCGTTTGTGGCGCGCTTTGCACGCGGGCGCGGTTTCAGCAGGTTCCGTGGATTCGGCGTATCGTAACTCGCCAGTTAGCCGATCAACCGGAGAGTCCTGCATGTCTAGCCAGCCACGCCCGCCACGCCAGTTGCGCCTCGGCGCCTTCATGCGCCCTGTGACGATCCATACCGGCGCATGGCGCTATCCGGGCGCCTACCCCGACGCCAACTTCAACTTCTCGCACATGAAGCGCTTCGCACAGACACTCGAGCGTGGACGTTTCGACGCGTTTTTCATGGCCGATCATCTGGCCGTGCTCAACATGCCGGTGGAGGCGCTCAAACGCAGTCACACGGTCACCTCGTTCGAACCGATGACCTTGTTGCCGGCGCTCGCCGCCGTGACCGAGCGTCTCGGCCTGATCGCCACGGGGTCTACGACGTTCGACGCGCCTTATCACGTCGCGCGCCGCTTTGCCTCGCTCGATCACATCAGCGGCGGCCGCGCGGGCTGGAATCTCGTCACCACCTCGAACCCGGACGCCGCGCTCAACTTTGGTCTCGAAGAACATGTTGAGCATGACGAACGATATCGCCGCGCGCGCGAGTTCTTCGATGTCGTCACCGGACTATGGGACAGCTGGGCCGACGATGCGCTGATTCGCGACGTCGAGTCCGGCATCTTCTTCGATCCGGACAAGCTGCATGTGCTCGATCACAAGGGCGAATACTATTCGGTGCGCGGGCCGCTCAACATTGCACGTCCGGTGCAGGGCTGGCCTGTGATCGTCCAGGCCGGTTCGTCCGAAGCGGGGCGGCAGATCGCCGCCGAAACTGCAGAGGCGGTTTTCACTGCGCAGACCACGCTTGCGGACGGTCAACGCTTTTACGCAGATGTCAAAGGCCGCATGGAGAAACTCGGGCGCTCGCGTGACCATATGAAGATTCTGCCGGCCGCTTTCGTGGTGGTAGGCGACACGCTCGATGAAGCGCTGGAAAAGCGCGCACGTCTGGACACATTCGTGCATTACGACAGTGGGATCGCGTCGCTTTCCATCGCACTCGGACACGATGTGTCGGGCTTCGATCCAGATGGTCCGCTGCCGGAAATTCCCGAGAGCAATGCGAGCCGCACGAGCCGATTGCGCGTCGTTGAATGGGCCGAGCGCGACAAGCTCACCATCCGTCAACTGGCGCAGCGCATCGGCGGTTATTCAGGACTGGAAATGGTCGGCACGCCCGCGATGATCGCCGATCAGATGGAGGCGTGGCTGGTCGGCGAAGGCTCGGATGGTTTCAACGTGATGTTCCCGTACCTGCCTGGCGGCCTCGACGATTTCGTCGACAAGGTGATTCCCGAGTTGCAGCGCAGAGGCATCTTCCGGCGTGAATACGAAGGCGCAACGTTACGCGAAAATCTTGGACTGCCGCGGCCGGAGAACCGGTTTTTCCGCACGTGACGACGGGTTGCCGATGGCACCCCTGAAACGGAGGTGAAACGTAAATTGCATACGGCTTTTCAGGCGAAGTGAAGGGGCGAAACACGAAGGCTGAAACCAGCCGTGTGCGGCCCACGTATAAAGGATGCGTACATGGCAGTCCTGCCATGCAAGAGCATCGCGACTCGTCTATGCTGGTACAAGGTCCGGTCGAATTACTGCAGCTAATTTGGCAGATGAGTTTGCAGATATGTTTGCGCGCAATCTTGCGGGCAATGCGGCGTACGCGACCCACTTCACTTTGTCGGAGGCAACATGGAACTAACATCGAAGAAGTTTTGGCAGGCCGTATTGTGTGCGGCAGCGTTGGGCGTCGCGGCTCAAGCAGGCGCGCAGGGGCTTTCTCCGCAGGACGATGTGAATGCCCCTCAGAACGGCAAGCAGTTGATGCCGAACGCGGCGCTGGGCAGCGAATATCCGTCGCACGGCAATCAGCAGGCCGGTGAAATGAACCTCAACCCGGTGGATCCGCGCGCGCAACTGGCCAATGGACTGCCGAACAATGCGGAGGCGGGCGGGTACGGCGCGCCGCTCGCCGGTGTGCGCACCGCTGTGGCCCCGTCGAACTGAGCGTATGTGCGCATGATCCACAGGTGCGGATCATGCGTCCGGCTTTCAGGCGCGCAGCGCGGCCCGTACGCTACAATGCCGACAGCCTGAAAACCGGAATATCAATGAAGATCCGCACTCTATCTATCGCATGCGTAACGACCGCCGCCGTGGTGCTCGCGGGGTGCACGGCCGTCTATAAGAACACCGACGCGTGTGAACAGGCGATGCGCAGCAAGCTGGCTGACGTGTCGCCTGAGCAGATGCCCGAGGCGTCGATCGACAAGCTGTCCGTCGATCACACGGGTACCGGCATCCACGGTTCGCGGGTGGTGGTCGAGGCGTCGCTGTCGCATATGCAGACGGCTTCGGAAGTCGCGGCGGCGTCGGCGCCCAAGGGGGCCTCGGGGGCTGCGGCGGCTTCGGCTGTTTCAGTGGCCTCCGCTAGTCCGCGGGCGTCGCACGGACAGATGGCTTCGGCGGCGGCCGCTGCTGCGGTGGACTCGTCGGACGCGGCGTCGGACGGGGTGAGCACGACGGCCAAGCCAGCCACGGTCGTCGCAGCTGCGTCGGGCGCCTCTGCGGCGGCGGCAAATGCCAAACCGGTCAAGCCCAAGAAGGTGGTCAAGTCTGCCGCTGTCGAATGCAGGTTCGACGGCCTGAATCTGGCGTCGTTCCGTTGGCTGGCGCCCCCGGAACTCGTGAAGACCAACGACACCGCCGCGAGCGATACCCAGGAATAACCGCGTTGCCGTGAGCTGAGCCGCCAAGCCCCGTCTGACCTTGTGGCGGGGCGTGCAGGCCGGCGGCCCGTGACCCGGGCGCGCGTTCTCCAACCCTCAAGCGTGAGCGACGGTGTTAGCACCGGCAGCACCAGCCACCGCCGCTCGCGCATTACGCCTGCGCTCCTCGCGCACGAGACGCAGCACGCGCTCGCCGAATACCTCCGGACATCCCTCGAAGAACCGCTCCACCGCCTTGGTCTCGATCAACTGGCGGCGCAAGGCCTCGCGTTCGTCGTGCCGGGTCACCATTCGCACCGCCGCTTCGACATAAGCCTCGACTGTCTGCGCCGTGGTCCAGGTTGGCATGCCAGCGCGTGCGAACAGCGCGCCGTCGATACGCTCGAACACCTCCGGACCGGTCTTGCACACCCCCGGCAGGCCAAGCGTGAACGCGTCGACGATCCCGTTGGTGTTGCCGAACGGGAAGGGGCTCAGGAACAGATCCGAATCGTCGACGCGCGCCAGGTAGTCGGCGTATTGGTGAAAGCCATGCGTCACGGCGCCCGGCACGGCCGCGCCGATGACGCGGCGCATGTGCTGGAGCGGCAAGCCGTAGCTATTGCCGGTCATGAAGTGGAATTGCACCGGAAGCCCCGCGCGCTCCTGAATCTGCCTGCAGGCATCGAGAAAGGCCGGATTGAGCTTCATCGGACTCGCGGTGATGACGATCTGGACAGTCTCGCGCCGCTGCGGCACGCGTGGAGCGATCTCGGGCAGCGCGAGCGATGCCCGGTACGGCTGGCCGTCCTTGGGCAGTCTTAGCAGGCGTTCGCTGAAACAGGCCGCATCGCCGACGTAATCTTCTTCGACGCTGATGTAATCGATCTTGTCCGAGTGGGTGGTGGCCGGATGGCCCAGGGCTGCTATCTGCAGCGGCGCGATCCGCAGGTTCGACATGAACACCGTCAGGACGAACATGCCGACGCTCGGCATATAGAGCACGTCCGGTTGCTCGGCCACGGCGAAATCGCGGATCGTTTTCAGGCATTCGCCGATGTAGTCCGGCTGCTCGAGTTCGATAAAGCGGTCGAAGACGGCGCGGCCCGCGTCGTCGATCGCGTAGCCGAAACCGAAGCCGACCACTTCGAAATGTTCGCGCGCGGCTTCGATGGTCCGCGAATGCGTGCGGTAGATTGAATGCGCGCCGCCGAACCACTCGACCACCACCAGCATCAACGGTTTCTTGCCGCGCTGCGCGCCGCCGGTGGGGTGCGGCTGTACAGGCGGAGGCAGATCGGTCAGGCCAAGCTGGTCGAGCTTGCGGCGTACCAGCACGTTGATGTCGCGCTTCACCGCGTGACGCCGCGGCGTGTCGGCGTAGCTGCAGAACATATACGCGTTGTGCAATACGGCCGAGGGCAGGTCGTCGAGATCGTCGATCTGCCGCAGCCTGCCGGGCAGCCATTCCAGCAGCGCCTCGCGCTTGCCGTGTGCATTGGCCGAGCCGTGAAAGAGCGGCGCCATCAGGACCAGTGCGAGGCAGGCGGCCATGGTTTTGTCGTGCACCCACAGGGCGGCAAAGTCGAGCTCAAGGTCCGACTCGCTCGAATAGAGCACGCATAGCTTTTCGATGAAACGGTCGCCGGGCATGAATTGCCGGTCGGCGGGCCCGCGCGGATTCAGGTGGCGTACCACGTGATCCGCGTTGCCGAACGCCGTGGATGAAAACAGCACGCTGATCCACTCGTGCAGCGTCAGCATCAGCTGCAAGCATACCGCGTGAGGGCGATACTCCGGGCTGGCGAACAGCGTGGATGCTGCACTCGTCAGACGCGTACAAAAGCGCTCATGCTGCTCGGCAGTTGATAATCCCTCCATGCCCGAAGCACGAAAGCTCTCATCCAGCTGGCCACGCTTCATTTGCAGGAGCGCCAGCGCCGCGACGAACTTGACCGAAGCCTGGTCGTGCGCCTGGCTATATACGAGTTGCTCGAATTCGTCGAGCAAAAATGAGTCTTCCATTGCTTCAATCTTCTATACAGACAACGGGATCTTCGTCGCGCGAGCAGCCATGAAGATCTGCAAGCGAAAGCGTGAACGCCATGGTTTCGATTCTTTAAAGATAGGCATGACTAACAATGTAGACATGTTGTCCGCCAAGAATCGGATTATCGCAGTTGGCCTGTATCAAATAAGCCCGGCCTGGGACTTTGGGAATTTTCTCTGCACGCAGGCCGGGACCCCATCGTCATGTCTCAGAAGGCGTAGTAAGGACCGCTGCCCGCCGAGGTAAGGCGCGACTCGATGGCCGTGTAGATGCGCCGTCCGTAGAAGAATGGCAGGCCCCAGCCGAAGCTGTTGCTGGTGATGCCGGCAAGGTTGTCGAAGGCGTTGTTGGTGCTGTTGAACAGCGTCCTCGAATTGCCCACCGAATAGGCCACCGTCGAACTGGTGCCGTCCGTGCCCCTGATGCTCGCGCTGGCCGATACCGTCGCAGCCGGGCAATACCACAGGCCGCATTCAGGCAACCCCGCGTTGGCGATAAAGAGCGCGTTCGAGCCGCTGTCCAGGTAGCTTTGCGAGTACGTTTGCGCGCCGCTGACCGTGGTCACGTAGCCGCTCTGTGAATTCGCCCGCAGCACGGTGGCGCCGCCGAGCACGTTATTGGCCTGGGTGCCGATCCCGAAAATAAGCGATCCCGCCACCGACGGCGCGCCGCCCGCCGCCACCGCCGGCAGGTCGATCACGACGCCGTTGTTGTCGAGGGGGAACGCGCTCACGGGGTTGGTGACCTGCTGGGCGAGCGGCTGGGCACTCGCCTGACAGGCGCCGCTCGCGGTGCAGCTGTAGTACCAGCGCGGCGCCGCGGAACTGTTGCAGGTGCCGCCGCAATCCGCCGCAAACAGGCCAACGCCGAGAATGCCGTTGCCGCGCAGCGTGGCGACTGTCTGCATGGCGAGGCCTGTACCGGCGCAGTCCGACGGTACGGTGGGCACGACGGGATCGGCGATCAGCTGGATCGGCAGCGACGCGGCGAGCTGGCCGGCCATCCTGACATCCGCGCTGCGCACCGCTCCCCACGTGTAGCCGCCGCCGAACACCGCGCATTCGCCGGCGCTGCCGCTGCCCGATGGCAGGGCCGCCAGTTGCAGGCTGGCCGGCAGCGCCGAGGCGAGGATGCGCAAGCCCTGCGAGCCGGTGTCGACCTGAATGTTGTCGATGGTGGCGCAGTTGCTGGTGCCGGGCGCGCAGATCGTGACGCTGGTGGTGAGCATATTGCGGGTGAGTCCGGGCGCCGCGGTGACTGCGATCGGCTGCACATTCGGCGTGGTGGACTGCCCGACCGCCGCCGGAGCGCTGGCTGGGGTGGTCGGCGTTTTCGTGGAGCCAGACGCCGCCGCCGGCGCGGCGGCACCGCTGGCGGCGCTCAAGTCGCTCCCGCCTCCGCCGCCGCAGGCGGCGAGTACGCTGCAAAGCACGCTGGAAAGGAAAAGAAAGAAGACGAGGTGGGTCCTCATGGCGGGCTCCTTCATGGCAGATCGTCAGGGGTGACGCCGGCAGGCAGCGCGCCCGGCAGCCACGTGCGGCCCACGTAGCTGCGCATCTGACCGCCCGATTCGACGATCACGTCGGGCTGGACCACGCGCGAGTCGTGCAGGTCATGGCTCGCCGCGAGCGCAGCGGCCGCCCCGGCCCGATAGGAGGCGTAGTAGGGGCCGAGCAGCGCCGGCAGGTCGGGCACGGTCGGGCCCTGCCAGGTGTAGGCGAAGATCTGACCGGTGTTCGATGCGTAGGCGTTGATCGTCGTGCCGCCCGCGTCCACGCTCGTGAGGCGCTCCACGGCGCCGTTGAGGATTGGCACCGGCGGGGTTCCCGCGATGCCGGCCAGAGTGCCGCCGAGCGCCGCGTGAGCGGTTGTCACGGGAAGTAATACGGAGATCGCCGCCGATAGCACGACGCCTCTGTAGAAAGGCATTAGGATGTTCCTCGACACTTGCATGGCGGCCCTCTCATTGTTTTTTAATATGACGAATTCAAGATATCACTGAGGTTTCCTGATCAATGTGGGTGGGGCCTGGCGGACTGGCTACAAATCTCAAAAGGAAGCGGGCGCGGAAGTCGGGAATGGTCCGTTAAAACAAGGAGATATTGCTTCTGACAGGACTCTCTGACGTTGCTGTCGGGAGTGTTGTGAATTGTTAAATCGCACTGACGGAGTGGGAGCTAAATCTGCCTCTCGTGTCAGATTTTGGCGCGCGCTCGGCGCGTTTTTCGAGGTGTTATCAACCGCTTCGGCGAGGGGTGGATGCAAGCCCTCAAAACCGTGTTTTCGGTGTCGTCCAGCAGGGGCCAAACCGGCTTTTTGCACAGGTCGGTCCGGGATCGGTAAAATAACGGGTTGATCCACGGAAACTTGCCGTGGCGTAGCGGAAGGATTCCCTGAACATGACTGATCTTCGTCTTACCAAGCGGTATGCAGTATTGCTGGTGGCAGGCGGGCTGGTTGCCGGCGTCGCCGGTTGCGGTACCTCGTCGCCGACCCAGATTGACTACAAGAGCGACTCCAAATCGAAGCAGGTGTCGCTGGCAGTGCCGCCGAACTTGATCGATGAGACGTCCGATCAGCGCTCGCTTCCGCCGCAGGGCGGTCAAACCTCGCTGTCCGCCCTCAACCAGGTGCAGGCGCAGGCGCCGGTTACCAGCCTGGGCGTGCTGCCGCCGGTCAAAGGCATGCATATCCAGCGTGACGGCACCGAAAGCTGGCTCGTCATCGACAACAAGACGCCCGACCAGGCCTGGGCGCAAATCCGCCGTTTCTGGCAGGAACAGGGCTTCCTGCTGGTGGTCGACCAGCGCGACAAGGGCGTGATGGAAACCGACTGGAACGAGACCCACGCGCAGATCAACGACGGCCTGATCCGCGACACGCTGTCGAAGGCGATGGGCAACTCGTACGTGGCTTCCGAGCGTAACAAGTACCGCACCCGCCTCGAAACGGCGCCGAACGGCGGCACCTACGTGTTCATCAGCCAGAAGGGCATGCAGGAAGCTCTGAGCGGCGCGAACAACGAGTCGACCACGTGGCAGCCCAAGCCGAACGATCCCGGCCTCGAAACCGAATACCTGAAGCGCCTGATGGCGTCGCTGGCGCTGGCCGATGCGCGCGGCGCTTCGGGCGATACGCAAAGCACGGCTCTCTCGCCGGCCGGCACGCAGACGGCGCCGGGCGCAGCAACCGCCGGGTCGAGTTCCGCTATTGCGAAGACGGCTGCGCAAAACGTCGCGCTGGCAGCCCAGCAACCCTTCCCGGACCAGAACCAGACGTCGAACACTTCGGCTCAGTTCACCTCCACCGAACTCACGCTGGGCGAGCCGTACGATCGCGCATGGGCGCGCGTGGGTCTTGCGCTCGACCGCAGCAACTTCACGGTCGATACCCGCGACCGTACCCGCGGGCTGTATTCGATCCGCTATGTCGATCCGAAGGACATGCGCTCGGAAGAGCAGGGCTTCTGGAGCCAGGTCATGCACGGCCATACCGAGAAGGTCGCCAAGACGTATCTGGTGAACGTACGGGCCGTTACGCCGGATCAGACCCGTGTAGCCGTGGTTGACGACAAGGGCAATATCGACTCGTCGCAACCGGCCAAAGAGATCATGGCCCTCGTGGTCGATCAGTTGCACTGAGCCCTCGCTGCTTCGTCAAAAGCCCGCCTGGTATGGCTTCCAGGCGGGCTTTTTTATGCCCGTGGCCGGCGCCTTATGGCTGGCCCAGCAACGGATGTGCGCCTCGCATGGAGTTTGCTTGTCTGCCTGAACCAAGACCAAGGAGACCTGCCATGTTCGACGTGATTCCCTACTGGATGTGGGCAGCCAGCCTGCTCATTCTCGCGCTGGTGTGCGGCGCGGCCCTCTCGGCGCATGAGTCGAGGCATGCGCCGACGCGAGTCCGGGGCGTGGCGGCACGCGCCAAATGGCGCGTGCGCTGAACGGCGCACCGCCCGGGCGGGCTCGTGTGCCGAGCGCGCGTAACGTGACGTTACGGCGTAACGCGCCGCAAAAGCCCGCCTCTTTTGCCGACGACGCGAAAAATAAATATAAAAATCAATGACCTGCGTTTTCGTGTCAAAGGTATTTCAGATTGGCACACAAGCTGCTTTATCTACCTCATGAGGCCTGACTGGCCGCACGCAAGCCGCTCACGCGGTGCTGGCGCGCGACGTCGGTTTGCCTCACTACAGCACGATTCAGCGCCGGGCTAACGACCCGGTGCTTTGCCCGATGACGGCCTGCGCGCGGCGCGCGCGGCCCTGGTGGCCCCGTCGCCTATCCTCGTAGGGCGACGGTTTCGCCCGCGCTTCCATGAAGCGCGGGCTATTTTTTTTGCGCTGGCGTTTTTAGGTGTCCGCGCTGCTGGGACGGCGCGGCTTCACCCACGGAATCCGTTTGACCACACCCGTGGCGAGCGCGGTGCCGATCAGAATCACCACACATCCTTCGAGCATCCCCGGCGAGACGCTTTCGCCGAGAAACAGTGCGCCCCACAGGATGCCGAAGATCGGGATCACAAAGGTGACGGTGATGGTTTTTGCAGGACCGATGGCGGCGAGCAGATGAAAGTACAGCATGTACGCGACACCCGTGCAGGCGACGCCCAGTGCGATAACCGCTCCCCACGCGTTCAGCGAGATCGGCGCGGCGGGCCAGTAGATCATCGCCAGCGGCAGCAAAACCACGGTGGCGCCGGTCATCGTGCCGGTGGCGACGGTGAGCGCGTCGACGCCGCTCAGGTGCCGTTTGGCATAGTTGGCGGCAATGCCGTACAGCAGCGTCGCGCCGAGTGCGGCGGCCGCAGCGAGCGCGGTTGTCAATGGCGTCGCGCTGCCGCCGTGGGGCGAGACAATCTGATCCCACACCAGCATCAACACGCCGAGGAAACCGACTACGAGACCGAGGCTGCGCAACGCGCTCAGGCGGTCCTTTAACCAGAGGAAGGCCACGAGCGCGCCCCATAGCGGCGTGCTGGCGTTGATCACCGAGGTGACGCCCGCCGACAGCGTCAACTCCGCATACGCGAACAGGCAGAAAGGCGCCGCCGAATTGAGAATGCCGACTATCACCAGCGGCACGGCCCGGCTGCGCAGCGTGGCGAGCGACTCGCGCAGTGGACGTCGCACGATTAGCACGATCGCGAGAGACAGTGCGCCGATGCCGACCCGCAGGGCCATCAGCGGGGCGACCCCGAAGTCGGTCACGCCGACCCGGATGAAAAGGAACGACGCTCCCCATAGAGCGGCGAGGATGATGAGCTGGAGCAGATTTCTGGAGTTCATTTGAGGCGCGTCTCGCGCGGTTGAGTCGAGACGCGAAGTGATGGTACCCGCGTGAACGCGCGGATATTTCACGCTGGAATGAAACAGCAAGATCTTCTTGCCGACCGGCTTCTTCGACGGGGATAGGGTAGGCGGCGCGCTCGTTTGCGTAAAACGAGCAATTCTCACGGCTATGTGAGGAAAATTGACGGAAAGCCGAGGCAAAAAAAACGGGCACGCCCTCCAAGCGTGCCCGCCGTCATGCCTCCGGCTGTGCGCTCGCTCAGTGCGGGATCATCCACTGCAGATAGTTCTGCTGCAGCCACACGATGATGCCAAGCACGATCGTGAGAATCAGCGAGTGCTTGAACGTCTTGGCGAACACCACACCTTCCTTGCCTTTGAGTTCGGTGGTGGCAACGCCGGTGGAGATGTTTTGCGGCGAGATCATCTTGCCCATCACACCGCCCGACGAGTTCGTCGCTGCCATCAGGATCGGGTTCAGGTTGAGCTGGTTGGCAGCCACCACCTGGAGATTACCGAACAGCGCATTGCCTGACGTGTCGCTGCCCGAGAGGAAGACGGCAACCCAACCGAGGAACGCCGACACCAGCGGGAAGAATGCCCCCACCGACGCGACACCGAGACCGAGCGTGTAGGTGAGCCCCGAGTAGTTCATCAGATAGGCGAGCCCGACGATGGTCGCTACCGTCAGAATGGCGATGCGCGTCTGCACCCAGGTGTCGACGATGGCGCGGCCGAACTCGGCCAGCGAGAGCTTCACCAGCAACGCCGTGATGATCGCGGCAACCAGGATGGCCGTGCCGGTGGCGAGCGGCTGGAAGTCCCAGATGGCCCCATACGCCGTGTGATACAGCGTGATGTAGACCGCCTTGTCGAGACCGGGCCACGGCACCTTGACGTCGCCGATCGTGAAGACCTTGGCGATCGTCCAGACGATCACGACCACTGACACAATGATCCACGGATACCAGCCCTGCGCGCCGCTGATCTTGCTGTCGCGCACTTCGTTGATGCGATCGACGTTGACGGCGAACTTCGGATCCGGGGCAGGCTTCCAGAACTTCAGGAACGACACCGTCACGATCAGCGAAACCAGCGAGGAGAGCACGTCGGTCAGGCTGTAGTTGACGTAGTTCGAGGAGATGAACTGGGTGACGGCGAAGCTGCCGCCGGCCACCAGCAGCACCGGCCAGATGCGCAGCATGTTACGAAAGCCCGCATACACGGCGATCACATAGAACGGCAGCAGGAACGCGAAGAACGGCAACTGGCGGCCGATCATCTGGGCGAGGCTGTTGGCCGGCAGGTGCGTGACCGCGGCGAGCACGGTGACCGGCACGCCGAGCGCGCCGAAGGCGACCGGCGCGGTATCGAAGATCAGCGTGAAGGTCAGGGCTTCGAGTGTCGGGAAGCCGAGCAGGATCAGCAGTGAGCTGGTGATCGCGACCGGTGTGCCGAAGCCGGAGATGCCTTCGAGCAGCGCGCCGAACGAGAAGCCGATCACGACGAGCACGATACGGCGGTCGTTCGGCAGATTGTCGATCATCCACATGCGGAACGCGGCGAAGCGTCCCGAGCGTTGCGCGATGTTGTAGAGCAGGATCGCCGCGACGACGATCCACATGATCGGCCAGAGCGCGAAGACCGCGCCGGCGACGACCGTGTTGATGGCAAGCCCGACCGGAAATTGCCAGCCGAAGATCGCCACCAGCAGCCCGACGATCAGTCCGGCGAGCGACGCCTGCCATGCCGGGCGACGGGCCCAGCCAAGCAGCACGAGGACCACGAGGATAGGTAGTGCAGCGACGATGAACGACGGGAATAGCGAATTGCCAATCGGGGTCAACAGTTGGTGAAACATCACGTCTCCTTCGTTGTTGTTCGAGTCGACGCGACCCGCTGCATGTTATGTGACGCGTCGAATGTGGCAGAACGGATGACGGCATGGCTGCGTGTGGGACAGCACCGTGTTCTCTATTTAAACAGATAATGCATGCGGCAGCATCAGGATAGAGCGCGCGCTGGCGCAGTCAAGACGGGGAAACCAGCGGCGTATGGGCGGCAGCGGGCCTAGATGGCGCGCAGGTGGCTGGCACCTGGCGCAGGCCTGACCTGGCCGTCAGATTGGGTCTGTCACAGGCCATAGAAAGAGGTGATGCTGGGTGTGTGTTCCGACGTGGCTCATCGGTTCATCGGCTCAGTGCCAATGGCCTCCGCCACCGCCATGCCAACCGCCGCCGTGCCAGCCACCGCCGTGCCAGCCACCACCCCAGCAACAGCCTCCGCCCCAGAAGCCGGCAAACCCGACCGATACCGATGGTCCCCAATACGGGTAACCATAACCGTAGCCATATCCGTAGTACGGATAGGCCGGGGCCGCATACGGATAAGCCGCATAGGGATAAGCGGAATAGGCCGGCCCGACATCCGGGGCCGGCGTATAGATCTGCTGGCTAGCCGCGGTCGCCGCCGGTGACGGCACTACATAGCTACCCGAAGCCGTTACCGACGGCGGTGGCGGCGCGGGGATCGGGTTGTGCTGGTTCAGCGCGCCAACGGGCTCGCCGTTCGCATTCACCGCCACGGACGTCTGCGAGGAACCCGTGGTTGGGTAGTAGCCGTTTGCGCCGTAGGGATAGTAGCCGTAGGGGTAGTAACAGCCCGCGAGGGCGAGCGCGGCAGCCGCGGCGCCAAGACGGGTGATAGCCGAAAGTGGACTCATGGCATGCTCCTGATGCAGCTCGATGCCGCGATGGTTAATGTTCGAGAGGTTGCAAACCGGCATCTTCCACTCAGAATACCCCTGAGCGATTCGGGTCAGGTTGCAAACAGGTTACCGCTTATTTCAGTGCCGTGCCGGATGTGTCCTGGGTAAGGGCTTGTCGGGATTGGCGCGCATTCGGGTCGCTTCAAACCGTGCCCGCAAAAGAAAAAGGCCCGCCAGCGGCGAGCCCTTGCGTTTCACGAGAAGCGAGGTGGCGCATCCTGCAGGCGCCACCCATCGGCCTCACTGCCGCTGATAAATCTCGGCGCCCTTTTTCATGAACTCGATCGACTTTACTTCCATGCCTTTCTTCAAGGCTTCGTCGTCGGTCACACCTTGCTGCGCGGCGAACTCGCGCACGTCCTGAGTGATCTTCATCGAACAGAAGTGCGGGCCGCACATCGAGCAAAAGTGCGCGACCTTGGCCGAGTCCTTCGGCAGCGTTTCGTCGTGGAATTCGCGCGCCTTGTCCGGATCAAGACCGAGGTTGAACTGGTCTTCCCAACGGAATTCGAAGCGCGCTTTCGACAGCGCGTTGTCACGCACCTGCGCGCCCGGGTGACCCTTCGCCAGATCCGCCGCATGGGCCGCAAGCTTGTACGTGATGATGCCGGTCTTGACGTCGTCCTTGTTCGGCAGACCCAGGTGTTCCTTCGGCGTGACGTAGCAGAGCATCGCCGTGCCGAACCAGCCGATCATCGCAGCACCGATGCCTGACGTGATGTGGTCGTAGCCAGGGGCGATGTCGGTGGTCAACGGTCCCAGCGTATAGAACGGCGCTTCGTCACACCATTCCAGTTGCAGGTCCATGTTCTCCTTGATCAGCTGCATCGGCACGTGGCCCGGGCCTTCGATCATCGTCTGCACGTCGTGCTTCCACGCGATCTGGGTGAGCTCGCCGAGCGTCTTCAGTTCGCCGAGTTGCGCTTCGTCGTTGGCGTCGTAGATCGAGCCGGGACGCAGGCCGTCGCCGAGCGAGAAGGCCACGTCATAGGCCTTCATGATTTCGCAGATGTCTTCGAAGTGTTCGTACAGGAAGCTTTCCTTGTGATGCGCGAGACACCACTTCGCCATGATCGAGCCGCCACGCGAGACGATACCCGTCATGCGCTTGGCCGTCAGCGGCACGTATTGAAGACGCACGCCGGCGTGGATCGTGAAGTAATCGACGCCTTGCTCCGCCTGCTCGATGAGCGTGTCGCGGAAGATTTCCCACGTCAGGTCTTCGGCCTTGCCGTTGACCTTTTCCAGCGCCTGGTAGATCGGCACCGTGCCGATCGGCACCGGCGAATTGCGGATGATCCACTCGCGCGTTTCGTGGATGTGCTTGCCGGTGGAGAGATCCATCACCGTGTCGCCGCCCCAGCGGATCGCCCACGTCATCTTGTCGACTTCTTCGCCGATCGACGAGGTCACCGCCGAGTTGCCGATGTTCGCGTTGACCTTCACGAGGAAGTTACGGCCGATGATCATCGGCTCGCTTTCGGGGTGATTGATGTTGTTCGGGATGATCGCGCGGCCGCGGGCCACTTCGTCGCGCACGAATTCCGGCGTGATTTCGGTGAGACCGTTCGGACCGAAGGCACTCGCGCCGAATGCCTGGCCCGGATGCTGACGGCCCATCATCGCCGCGAGCTTTTCGCCGTTCGGACCGCTCGTCTTGAGCGACTCAAGATACGCCGCGCGCTGCTGGTTTTCGCGGATCGCGATGTACTCCATTTCCGGCGTGATGATGCCTTTGCGCGCGTAGTGCATCTGCGAAACGTTGGCGCCGGCTTTGGCGCGGCGCGGCGTGCGATGCAGGCCCTGGAAGCGCAGATCGGCGGTGGCCGTATCGGCGGCGCGTTCGCGGCTGAAGTCGCTCGACAGACCGCTCAGCGCTTCGGTGTCGCCGCGTTCTTCGATCCAGCGTTGACGCAAAGCCGGCAGACCCGCGCGGATATCGATCGTGGCATCCGGATCGGAGTAGGGGCCCGACGTGTCGTAGACGAAGACCGGGGGATTCTTCTCGCCGCCGAAGCTGTCCGGTGTATCCGACTGGCTGATTTCGCGCATCGGCACGCGGATATCGTCGCGTGAGCCAGTGACGTAGATCTTGCGGGAATTCGGCAGCGGGGCGACAGCGGCCGCATCGACGTGAGCGTCGGCGGAAAGGAACTTCGGATTGGCGTTCATGCATTTCTCCATGCAAAGCTCTATGTGGGGCCGCTAAGCAGGAGACGAGATGGAAGTTGTCGGAATTCGCCAGAGGATGAGGCGGTGCTGCGCTACGAATTCCGTACGCTTCCCTGCGCTGGCATTATCCAGATCAGGTTCAAAGGGTATTTCTCACCCACGCAACACGGACCTCCAACCTCCGTGCGACGCAGGACCCCCGCGTTAGCAGCGCACACGATACACCGCCGGCGCAGTGCTTGGCAACCGGTCTCGAAATTGACGTGGCCCGAACGGTGACCGGCTTACAGCCTGTCGTGCTTATCTCTATTGGGCCGCGCGGGGTGATGCGCCGCAGCATGAAAGGTGGCGTTGCCCGATCTTTATCGTCAGCCACGCCATGTCCTCCAGTCCCGCAATAAAATTTCAGAGGCGCTGTCATAACGGGCGACGCTCGCCGACTAACGTGCAGATTTCCAGATGGAGCCTGCCATGAATCCCCTTATGCGTTCCCACGCGTATCCGCTTATGCCTGTACGCGTGCGTTCACTCACGCGCCGCTTTGCCGACTCGCCGATGGTGCGTGCCATCGCGCTGTTTGCCGCGCTAGCCACGAGCGGTGCCGCTCAGGCCGCCGATGCGATGTGCAAGGCGCACAGCCCGGCCCACCGTGTCGCGCTGGTCGAGTTGTACAGCAGCGAGGGTTGCAATAGCTGCCCGCCGGCGGATCACTGGCTGGGTCAGTGGAAGGACAGCGGTGCCGCTCGAGGCGTCGTGCCGCTTGCCTTGCATGTCGACTACTGGAACAGCCTTGGCTGGAACGACCGCTTCTCCCAGCATCGTTTCACTGAACGGCAGCAGACGCTGACCGATCTCGCCGGCGGCCACACGATTTACACGCCTGAAATCTTCGTGTCGGGGCGTGAGTTGCGTAGCTGGTCCCGGCCCGAGAGCTTCGATGAGCGTGTTCACGAGGTGACCGCCGAGCCGGCGCAGGCAGACGTTGCGCTTGAACTCGCGCCGCCTGCTCAGGGCACGAACGGTTTCGGCGTCGACGCGCGCTTCACGTCCAAAGCCACGGTCCACGATCCATTGAACGCGTACGTCGCCGTCTATGAAAACGCACTGACGTCGCAAGTGCGCGCCGGCGAAAACAGTGGCGCGACGCTGCATCACGAACGCGTCGTGCGGCAATGGATCGGTCCGGTGCCGCTTGCGGGCGGCAGCGCGCAGATTCGCCGTGAGATCGCGCTCGATGCCACCGATGCCGCCGACCGCCAGGCGCAGCCGGACAGGTTCGGCGTCGTGGCCTTCGTCGAAAACGCATCCACCGGCGAGGTGTTGCAGGTGACGGAACTGGCCGCCTGTCAGTGAGGCCGCCGGCGATCGATTGAGGTCGACGCCTTCGCCATGAGTAACCCTCGATCTGAACCTCGCACCTGATTTTCGGAGACTTGAAACCTCGCATGCTCTAGCCGTCGCGGCGTCTGTTCGGCAGGCAGTCGCTCGCACGGACGCCCAGCCGCTTTCCGGATACAGAATTTACGATTCTTTCATGGACGCCCAACCGCGTTCCTGCATAATGCTGCGGTGCGTGCCGCGGTTGTCCGCCGTTGCCGTCCCCAAGTACTTCTGCCCGTTCTACCACCATGTCTTTGAGCCTTGCCTGCCAGGCCGCATCCACGATGCGGCGCCCGCCATCTGGACCCAGCGTCCCCAGCGGGGGCACAACGCCTCGAACGACATGGGTGGATTGAACGCATGTCGCTGCAACTTCCTGGCCGTTTTCCTCTCCGTTTTGCCTTTCGCCTGCCTCAGTCTCATGCTGGCCGGATCGCGCTCGCGCTGAGCGTCGTCTACCTCGTGTGGGGCTCCACGTATCTGGCCGTGCACGTGGCGCTCGGATCATTCCCGCCGCTCCTTCTGTCCGGCCTGCGCAACCTGTTTGCGGGCATCGGCCTGTTCGTCTTCGCCGCGCGTCGCGACCCGGTCTGGCCAAACGCTGCTGAGATTCGCAACGCCGGGCTGGTCGGCACGATGCTGGTGGGTCTCTCGAGCGGGATGCTGGCGTTCGGCATGCGCACGGTCGGCACCGGCACTGCCGCGGTCATGGTCGCTACCGTGCCGCTGTTCGCTACCGTCATCGCCGCTGTGGCGGGACGCAAGATCGGGCGGGGCGAATGGTTTGCCGTGGGCCTCGGACTCGTGGGGATTGCGATCCTGAGCCAGGGCGGTGGAGCGTCGGGTTCGGCCGGCGGGAGTCTCGCAATTCTGTGTGGCGCGCTCTTCTGGGCAGGCGGCGCGCATCTGGCTGGACGGCTGAAACTGCCGTCGGACCTGTTTATGTCTACCGCGTTGCAGATCGGATTGGGTGGCGCGATGTCGACGATCGTCGCGTGGCTGTCCGGCGAGCGCATGGCCGAACTGCACATCCTGCCGCTGCTGGCGTTCTTCTACCTGATGCTGGTCGGCACCATGGCCGCGTATGTCGCGTACGGCTATCTGATCCGGCATACCAGTCCGATCATCGCCAGCAGTTGCATGTACGTGAATCCGGTGGTGGCGGTCGCGCTTGGCGCGCTGCTGCTCGGCGAACCGGTGACCGGCGCAACGGTGATTGCGACGGTGGTGATCCTGGCGAGTGTCGGTCTGTCGTTCTGGTTCGATTACCGGCGCCGCGGTCTGGCGTGAGAGGCAGAGGCGCGCAACGCGCCCCCGCGTTGCCTGACTATAAACGCGCCGCCAGCTCCGCCCCTTCGCGGATCGCCCGCTTGGCATCGAGTTCGCTCGCCAGCGCCGCGCCGCCGATCACGTGATACCGCGGGCCGTCCGCAGGCGGCGTGGCCGGCTGCAGATCGCGCAAGGATTCCTGCCCCGCGCAGATCACGATCGTCTCCACTTCGAGCCACTGCTCGGCGCCTTCGCGTGCGATCTTCAACCCACGTTCGCTGATCTCCAGATACGACACGCCGTCGAGCATCCGCACACCGTTGCGCATTAGCGTGGCCCGGTGCACCCAGCCCGAGGTCTTGCCGAGCCCCGCACCGAGCTTGCCGGCTTTGCGCTGCAACAGCCAGATGTCGCGTACCGGTTGCGCAGGCAGCGGCGCTTTCAGACCGCCGCGCTCACGCACGGCCAGATCGACGCCCCATTCTTCGAGCCACGCGTCGCGCGGCTGCGGCAGCGGCTCGCCGGGATGATGCAGCAGGAACTCGCTGACGTCGAAGCCAATCCCACCCGCGCCGATTACCGCGACGCTGCGGCCTACTGGTGCGCCGCGCAGCACCTCGACGTAGGTCAAGACGTTCGGCCCGTCGATGCCGGGAATCGCCGGGCGGCGCGGAGCAATGCCTGTGGCGAGGATCACGTCCTGGTAGCCGCCCGCGGCGAGCAGCGCGGCATCGACGCGAGTGGCGAGCCGCACGTCGACGCTATACCGCTGCAACTGGCTCTGAAAATAGCGGATCGTCTCGCTGAACTCTTCCTTGCCCGGCACACGCATCGCGAGATTGAACTGTCCGCCGATGGTTGTGCTCGCATCGAACAGCGTCACACGGTGGCCACGCGAGGCGGCCACCGTCGCTGCCGATAGCCCGGCCGGCCCGGCACCCACCACGGCAATCGTCCGCGGCGTCTCCTGACTGGCGATCGGCCGGTACACCAGTTCAGTTTCGCGTCCCGCGCGCGGATTGACGAGACAGGTGGCGCGCCGGTTCTGGAATGTGTGATCGAGGCAGGCCTGGTTGCACGCGATGCAGGTGTTGATCTCGTGCGTGCGCCCCTCGGCGGTCTTTATGACGAAGTCCGGGTCGGCGAGTAGCGGCCGCGCGAGCGACACCAGATCGCCCGCGCCCTGAGCGAGCAGATCTTCGGCGACGTCCGGTGTATTGATGCGGTTCGAGACGATCACCGGTACCTTGACTGCTGCCTTCAGGCGCGCGCTGAGCGGCGCAAAGGCCGCTCGCGGCACCGAGGTGACGATGGTCGGCACACGCGCCTCGTGCCAGCCGATACCGGTATTGAACATCGTGACGCCGGCCGCTTCCAGAGCCTGCGCGACCTGCACGGTCTCCTCCCACGTATTGCCGCCTTCGACGAGATCGATCAGCGACAACCGGTACACCACGATAAAGCGCTCGCCGCACGCGGCCCTGACTGCTTCGACGATCTCGCGCGCAAGCCGCATGCGGTTCTCGAGACTGCCGCCGTAACGGTCGGTACGCTGGTTGGTGCGCGGGCAGAGGAACTGGTTGAGCAGATATCCCTCGCTGCCCATGATCTCGACGCCGTCGTAACCGGCGCGCTGGGCGAGCCGCGCGCAGCGCGCGTAGTCGCGCACGGTCTTCGCCACGCCGGCCAGCGTCAGTGCGCGCGGCTTGAACTTCGAAATCGGCGACTTCAGCGCCGAAGCGGACACCACGAACGGTTGATACCCATAGCGTCCCGCATGCAGGATCTGGAGCGCGATCTTGCCGCCTTCGGCATGCACGGCCTCGGTCACGAGGCGGTGATTGCGCAGGTCGAACACCGAGTTTAGCGTGCCGCCGAACGGCAGCAGCCAGCCTTGCCGGTTCGGCGAGATGCCACCCGTGATGATCAGACCGGCGCCGCCTCTGGCGCGCTCGCGGAAATACGCGGCGAGTTTCGGGTAGTTCCAGAAGCGGTCTTCCATGCCCGTATGCATCGAACCCATGACGACCCGGTTGCGCAGAGTCGTGAAGCCGAGGTCGAGTTCGGCGAGCAAGAATCGGTAAGGCATGCAACGGACCTTGTAAAAGTGGGGTGCGCCCGAACAATACACCGCCGATCGGCCGAACCTTCCGAGGAAAAATTCTAATCCTGCGAACTCGTTGGCCACCAGGCCTGTACCGACGGTATCTGATCCAGTCTGGTGCATGCGGCACATCGATTGCTGAATGCGAGCGTCCATATCACGCGCGTCACACTGAACCGATGCGCAACAGGGATAAGAGAGAGCGTCGCTGAGACAGCTCATCGGGGCCGTTCGCCTGAAAACGAACGCGCCATCCGGCGGGTACGGCGTTCGTACAACTAATGGGTCGAGACCCGACATCGATATAGGTGCACATATGAAGCTAATCCGAACCATGGCGGCCATGATTGGCGTTGCGGCCGTCCTGACAGCTTGCGGTGGCAGCGGCAGCGACGCCGCGAAAACGTTGGGGATCACCGATCCGGAAATCCACTTCGAAAATGCCGTGCCCGGCAGTTCGCCCTATGACTTCCTCGTCAACGGCTCGGCGCCAGGTGGACAAACCAATGTCGCCTACCTGGGTGTGACGAACTTCACCAACATCGGCACGGGCGCGACCACGGTCGCATATGCCGCTACGGGCACCAAGACGGCGCTTGCCAGCGGCAGTTTCCCGGACGTGGCCAACGGACATGAATACACCGTGATCGCCTTGCCGGGCCTCACGAGCCCCGGTATCGGCCTGATCGATGATCCGTTCGACAAGGGCCTGCTGTCGAACGACGCGCGCGTGCGGGCGTTCAATGCCTCGGCGAACGCGACCAATCTCGACCTCTATATCGTGCCGGCAGGGACCAACATCAACACTGTCAGTCCGACGATGGCGGGTGTTTCGTTCAGCAATGCCGTACCGGCTAGCGGTCAGGACTCGCTGTATCTGTCGGGTGGCACCTATATCGCGATCGCCACGGTAGCAGGCAGCAAGACGGCGATTTTCCAGTCGGCGTCGTTTAGTCTTGCTAACAACGCGGACTGGCTGGTCACCACGGTGCCGATCGCCGGCACGTTGAGCCAGTTGCTGCCGGGCCAGATTCACTTGCTGGTTGCACAGGGCGGTAACACCGGCACGCCGGCGATTGAATTGGCCAACACGCTGACGGGCCAATAAGCGGTCAAGCGGTCCTCAACAGGCGCTCAAAAGCGAGTCCATTAGCGATTAACAGGCAACTATAAGACCGACGTAGTTCGGCATGGCAGGGAGGAGCAGGGCGGCGATCCACCAATGGTGGGTCGCCGCGTTGCTATTTGTTGGCCAACATCGTGTGCGGCGCGATTGGCATGCGATGGCGTGTCCTTGCCACCCCGCGGCACGTAAAAAAGCCCGACGCGCAAACGCATCGGGCTCAACTTGCAGATCACATCGAAAGCGATCTTGCAGACGCCGCTACGGCGCCAGCAAGCCGCGTTACTTGGCTTCTTCCGCGCTGTTCGTGATGGCGTGGCCGCCGCTGGAGATATCCTGGCCGGCGCCAGCCACGGTGTTGCAGCCGGCGAGGGCCGCAGTGCCGGTAATCAGAAGCAAAGCGATGGCGATGAGTCGAGTCATGAGTTTTCCCCTTCTGAAGAATGCATCGATTGACGCGCCTGATGAGCGGCGCGCGCTCCCTGTCGACCAACCGGGCATCGCGCCAGCCGATCTGGTCTGATTGCATCTTAAAAAATGGGGCGTCGCGGCGATGTCGGTCACGCCGCGATTTTGTTGTAGGCGCGATCCGTTGTTTGCGTCGGCGCTGTCCTACAGGCGCCTGTGCATCCGCGCAGTACCACCTGCGCGGCTACATCGAAGCAGACGGAGCGTCGAGCGCCGACGCGGTCGTGCTGACGCAAGGCATCACCACGTGAATATCGGTGCCGTTCGGCACGCCGCGGCGGATATCGAAGCGGCCGCCGTGCGCCGCCACGCGCTGGCGCATGCCGAGCAGGCCATGCGTGTGAGTGCGCTTCAGGTCGGCGGGCGTGATGCCCACACCGTTATCGGCGATGGACAGCGCGACCTGGCCGTCCGCGATCTCGAGCCCAATCGATACTCGCGAGGCGCGCGCGTACTTCGCCGCATTCGTGAGGGACTCCTGCGCGACGCGGAACAGCGCGATTTCGGTCTGCTCGTCGAGCTGGATGTCGTCTTGGGGCAGATTCAGTTCCAGCACCCAGTTGTTGCGCTGCGCCGACTCGTCGGCAAGCGTGCGCAACGCGGTCACCAGGCCGAAATTGGTCAGCACGGTCGGGCGCATGTCTTCGATGATGCGGCGTTTGAGCGCGATGCCCTGATCGAGGTTGGCGAGTGCACGCGTGAGTTTTTCGGAGATCGCTGGTTCGCTGTCCTTCAGTTTGCGGTTGGCCCAGGCCACGTCCATCTTGCTCGCAGTGAGAATGGCGCCCAGCTCGTCGTGCAGTTCGCGCGCAAGCTGGGTCTTTTCGTTTTCGCTGACGGCCTGCAAGTGCCACCCCAGCGCTTCGAGCTGGCGAGTGCGCTCGGTGACCAGCTGGTCGAGCTCTTCCTGCTGCGTGATCAGTTGCCGCTGCACGCGCGCCTGGCGATCGATCTGGATGCCGAGATTGCGAAACAGCAGGATGAACAGCACGATATTCAATGCCGATAACCCGGCCGCCACCAGCGTCGACACGCGCTGATCGGCCCGGCTCGCATCGAGCGCATGCTGCGCGCGGCTCGCTTCGTTATCGCGCAGCAGCGACAGGGTGTTGTCGACGAGGCCCGCGTCGGCCGGCGCCGCGCCACTGGCGGTACCGCAGGCCGAGAGCGCGAGCGGTTGCGGCTCGGCTTGCTGCAACGCAGCGGCGCCCGCGCCGATGCGCGCGTCGATTAACGATGCGATCTGTGTGAAGCTCGCCAGCTCCGCGCTGCCCGCCTCGCGGCGGTGATAGTAGACGCTCAGTTGCTGCGCGATCTGGCGCACCCGGCCCGCGGTCGAGCAATAGGCCTGTACGTTGGCCGTCTGCTTCGTCAGAAGAAAGCTGCTTTGATAGGCGCTCAGTTGCGCCAGCTGGCTTTGGAGCGTGCTCAGTTGCACGGTGACGTCGCGTGCTTCGAGGGCGCTCTCGTACTCGGCCGCGATGCGTTCGCGGGCCGTCTCGAGAATCACGAGGCCGCCCACCGTGATGACGATCGCCACCGTCATCGCAATCGCCCAGCTCCGGTTGCGCATCCACGCGTTGAGCCGCGTCGCCGTGAGCGGCGTTTGCGCCGGATTGCGCATTGGGGTTTGCACCGAGCTATCCAGCGGGTTTTGCACGTTCTTCACACCTCGGTTCCTTGATGACCTTCTTAGTGTAGCGGGCGCCGCGCACGCGGGGCGGCTTCATGCACATGCACGGCTCATGCCGCGTCATCGTAAAGCACCTGTAATGCAATGTCGGCGGATTCTCACACGAAAAACGGCGTGAGCCGGAATGCGGTACGCCAAAGCGGTCATTACGATGGTTCTACTAGTCCAATCCTTGTTATGGGAGAAATCCATCATGCTGAAATGGGCCTTGATCTTCGCTGTGATCGCCATCATTGCCGGTCTGTTCGGCTTTACCGGCATTGCAGCAGGCGCCGCCGCAATTGCGAAGTTCCTGTTCGTAGTGTTCCTGATTCTCTGCGTGGTGTTCCTCGTACTTGGTTTTGTGGTCACCAAAAAAATAGTTGATTAGCGGCGGGGGCATCTAGCCGGGCACACGGATGTCGCACAGCCCGGCGCCTCATCGACCAACAACACTTAACTCAGGAAGGGAGAACCACCATGCTTCACTACGCAGTCGTATTTTTTATCATCGCGATCATTGCCGCGGTCTTCGGGTTTACCGGCATCGCGGCAGGCGCCGCCGAAATCGCCAAGATCCTGTTCTACATTTTCCTGGTCGTATTCGTCGTGACACTGCTGCTTGGCGTGTTCCGAACGTAGACGTTACCGAGCTCCGGCCACTGGCACATCAGGCGCGGTTCGTGCGTGATGTGCAGTTCCCCCCAATACCGGTTAAAGGAGAAGCTCAATGTCGAAGTCATCCAGCGCACCCACCCAGAGCCATGGTCCGTTCGTGATGGATCTGCAGAAAATTCGCGAGGACGCTCGCAAGCACATGTCCGATGGTGCCGTCACGCAAAGTTACGGCGCCGACCGCGAGGTGGTGCTCAAGCTGTTGAACGATTCGCTCGCGACGGAAATCGTCTGCGTGCTGCGCTATAAGCGCCATCATTTCATGGCCAAGGGCATCAATTCGGAGGCGGTCGCCGCTGAATTTGCCCAGCACGCCGCCGAGGAACAGGGACACGCCGACCGTTTCGCGGAACGTATCGTGCAGCTTGGCGGCGAGCCGGACTTCGCTCCGGACAGCCTGAAGAGCCGCTCGCATTCGGAGTATCAGGAGGGCAAGAACCTGACCGAGATGATTCGCGAGAACCTGATCGCCGAGCGCATCGCGATCGATACGTATCGCGAGATCGTTCGTTACCTTGGCGATAGCGACGTGACCACCCGGCGCATCTTCGAGGAAGTGCTGGCGGTCGAAGAGGAGCACGCCGACGACATGGCGGACCTGCTCGAAGGCCGCGAGTGAGAGTAGCAAGCGCGTGCAAATGAGCGTAGCAGCGCGCTCGACCGGGCAGGGCAGGGACGTTTCGCCTCACGTCGAGGCGAGACGTCATTACAATGTCCGCTTGGGATCGATCTTCGCTGCATAGACGGGAAGCCAATGATTCGAGTGTTGATAGCCGACGATCACGCCATCGTCCGGGGCGGTTTCAGACAGTTCGTCGCCGACGAGCCGGATATGTGCGTGGCCGCGGAAGCCGCGACCGGTGACGAAACTATCACCCTCGTGCGCGAGCAGGCCTTCGACGTGGTGCTGCTCGATATCGCCATGCCGGACAAAAACGGTATCGACACCTTGCGGGTCATCAAACAGGTGCGCCCGAAGCAGGGCGTGCTGATCCTCTCCGGCTATCCGGAGAGCCAGTACGCTATCAATCTGCTGCGGGCCGGCGCGAATGGGTATCTGAACAAGGACTGCGAGCCCGACGAAATCGTGCGGGCAATTCGCGCGGTGGCACGCGGGCATCGCTATCTGTCGGAGGCGGTGGCCGATACACTGGCGGACAATCTCGACAAGCCGGCCGCCGGCCGTCCACACGAAGGGCTGTCCGAGCGCGAATTCCAGATCTTCTGCAAGCTTGCCGCCGGGCAGATTCCGACTGACATCGCAGAAGAACTGCATTTATCGGTGAAGACCGTGAGCACCTACCGGGCGCGGGTACTGGAGAAAATGCGCCTGACCAACAATGCGGATCTGACCTACTACGCGATCAAGAACGGCTTGATCGAGTAGTCAATGAGTAGCGTCACGCAAGGAGCCATGCGCGGACATCGCGCGGAGCAAGGCAATGAGCAGCGATTCGATCTCTCCTGACAGCGCCGGCCAGCCGCCCTTGCGGGTGCTGCTGATCGAGGATTCGGCATTGATCCGCCGCAGCATCGTCGAGGCTATCGACGCGTCGGGGATGCTGCATGTCGCGGCCTTCGCCGATACCTCGGACGAGGCCATCGCGCTGTTGACCGGCGAATCCTTCGACGCGGTCATCATCGACCTGCAACTGAAGCACGGTTCGGGTGTGCCGGTGCTGGCGTATCTGCAGCGCGAGGGTTTGATCGATCGTACCTTTGCGGCGGTTCTGACCAATCACGCGTTGCCGGCCTACCGCGAGCGCTGCCTGCAATACGGCGTGCGCCATTTCTTCGACAAGTCGTTCGAGTTCGACCGGGTGATCGATGCGCTGCACGACTATGCGCAGACCCGCAGGGATGGCTGACGGTAGTGTGCGTCAAGCTCGTTCGAGCCCGTATCAGGCGTCCGCAACCGGGCGCTGCGGCTGGCGCAGATGATTCCACGTCGCGAGTCCCGCGAACACCACTCCAGCGATGCTCACGCCCACCCATCCGAACACCGGCCAGACCGCGGCACCGACCGCCGAGCCCGCCGCGCCGCCGATGAAGTACGCCACCATGTAGACCGTATTCACGCGGCTGCGGGCGTCGGGTGAGAGCGCGTAAATGCGCGACTGGTTGGAGATCTGCGCAGCCTGCACGCCCACATCGAGAATGATCACGCCGACCACCAGCCCGGCGATGCTCGTGCTGGACAAGCCGAACACGACGAACGATACGGCGACGAGTCCGATCGACAGCGTGATGATAGTGCGCGGTCCGCGTCGGTCGGCGAACTTGCCCGCCAGCGGCGCGGCCATGGCCCCCGCTGCGCCGACAATCCCGAACAGGCCAGCAGCCTGCGGCCCGAGATGGAACGGCGCGCCTGCCAGCAGCAGCGCCAGCACCGACCAGAAAATGCTGAACGCCGCGAACATGAATGCGCCGGTAAGCGAAGCCTCGCGCAGACCCGGGTGTTCGACGATCAGATGCCACATCGACACCATCAGTTTGCCGTAGGGCAGCGCTGAAGTCGGTTGACTCTTCGGCAGACGCAGCAGGATCACCACGGCCAGCACCAGCAGCGCCACCACGGAAACGCCGAAGACTGCGCGCCAGCCGAAATATTCGGCCACGAGGCCGGCAGCGGTCCGCGCCAGCAGGATCCCCAGCAGCAGCCCGCTCATCACCGTGCCGACCGCCTGACCACGCCCGGAGGGCGGCGCGAGTTCGGCGGCGAACGGCACGGCCTGCTGCGCGATGGTGGAGAGCACGCCGATCGCGAGGCTGGCGCCGATCAATACCGCGAGAGTCGGCGCCGTGGTGGCGACCACCAGCGCGACACACAGGCCGGCGATCTGCAGCAGGATCAGCAGACGCCGGTCGAAGCGGTCGCCGAGCGGCGCAAGCAGCAGCATGCCGGCCGCGTAGCCGAGCTGGGTGGCGGCCGGCACCACGCCGACCCACGACGCGCTACGCGGAAACGACTCGCGCAAGCTATCGAGCAGCGGCTGGTTGTAATAGATATTCGCGACGGAGACGCCGGCGATAACGGCAAGCAGAAGCAGCAGGCCACGCAGCGAGCGTTCAGTGGCGGCGGGTGAGGCGGAATCGGTCGTGGACATGAGCGGGGGCCTTCGACGGAGCGTCAGGATAGACGTTCCTCAAGCCCGCCGATCATACCGGAGCGAGGCGGATCGTGCTGATCCCATGAAAATGAGATGCCCGTTCGCTTTCGATCCGTACAATCCCCCGGCCCCGCGATGGGGCAATCGGCAATCTTCGACGCAACAGACCATGAAAACGCAGCGATTTGCAGGACTTGAACCGAAGGGCTTCGGCGGCTGGCTGCTGCTGGCGATGCTCGGACTCGTGGCCATGACGGCCGCCACGATCGTGGAGTTGCACGATCCGTTCAAGATGATGCTCGAGTGGGAATTGCTCGCGGTGTTTGTGCGGCCGGAAACGCACGGCTGGTATCGCGCCGTGATCGCAATGGTCGGCATGGACGTGGCGACCGGCGTGTTCATCGTGGCCGGTATGGGCTGGCTGCTTTTGCTTGCGTGGCGGCGCTCGGTGCGCTTTCCCGTGCATCTGCAGGCATGGCTTCTTGCCATCGTCGTGATGCGCACCATCGCGTATCTGGTAGGTGACCACATGACACACGCGATTGCGATCGACGTCGCGATTCCGTTCGACGGCTTCGGAATCGCCGTTGTAGCAGCGGCGCTCGGGATTCCGTACGTCAGGCGAAGCCGGCGGGTACGCAACACCTTTATCGCGCGCTGACCTCCGGGGTTGAGGCGCATCCGCGAAGCTAATATTTTCCAGACGGCCCTCTCGTACAATAGCGTCCACCGTTCTACGTGGACCGTTGATGAAGCCCGTGCCGTTGAAGTTGCCACATGCCATCCCGAAGCATCCTGACGCCGCGGTAGCACGTCGTCGTGCGTGGTTCCCCCGGTTGTTTCAGGCGTGGCGAGCCGTACCGCGCAGCACGCCGGCGATACTGGCCGCGTTGGCGGCAACGGCTCTGGTCACGCTGCCCGTTCACGCCGCTCCGTCGATCGCCCAGTTCGGCGAGCCGCGCTACCCGGCTAATTTCAGCCACTTCGACTACGCCAACCCCGATGCGCCCGCTGACGGCACGCTGAAGTTCGGCAACTACAACGAGCTGCAGAGCTACGATTCGCTCAATCCGTTCCTGTTGCGCGGGGCGCCCGCTCCGGACATTCGCGAGCTGATGTTCGATACGCTGATGCAGCGCAGCTGGGACGAAGTGGCATCGGAATATCCGCTGATCGCGGACGACGTCGAAGTGCAACCGGATTTTACTTCGGCGACTTTCCATATCAATCCCGCGGCGCGCTTTTCCAATGGTGATCGCATCACCGCAGCCGACGTCAAATATTCATTCGATATACTAACAAGTCCACAAGCTTCGCCGCTGTTCAATTCCCAGTTTGCGGTGATCAAAAGCGCGACCGTGCTCGACCCGTCGACGATCCGCTTCGATTTCACCCGTCCTGAACGGGATGCGCCGTTGATCGCAGGTGACTTGCCGGTGTTTTCGCCGAAGTGGGGCATGCGGCCCGATGGCACACACGTGACTTTCGAACAGACCGCCAACGTGCCGCCGATCGCGAGCGGCCCCTATCTGATCGAGCGCCGTATCAACGACAAGACGATCGTCTACCGGCGCAATCCCGCTTATTGGGCCGCGAATCTGCCGTCGCGGCGCGGCATGTTCCGTTTCGAACGCGTGACGTTCCAGCTCTTTCTGGACAACTTCGGTCCGCTCGAAGCCTTCAAGGCCGGCAGCATCGACGTCAACGTCGAAGGCAGCGCCACCATCTGGGTGCGCCGCTATGTGGGAGAGAAGTTTCGCACTGGCGAACTGAAGCAAGGCACGTTTCCCAACGGACCTGCGTATATGCAAGGCATCCTGATCAATGTGCGGCGGCCGATGTTTCAGGACGTGAGAGTGCGTCGGGCGCTGACACTCGCGTTTGATTACGAGTGGATGAACCGGATGATGTTCTACGACCAGTACCGGCGCTCGACCAGTTACTTTGACCCGGATTCGTTCGGCGCCACGGGCATGCCCGGTCCGAAGGAGCTGGCGCTGCTCGAGCCGTATCGCGCCAGTTTGCCGCCGGCCGTGTTCGGGCCGATGCTGAAGCAGCCGTCGACGCTGCCGCCCAGCTCGCTGCGGGCCAATCTGCGTGAGGCGCGCGATCTGCTTGGCGAGGCCGGCTGGCACTACCGCGACGGCGCGTTGCGCGACGCCAATGGCACCGCCATGACGATCGAGGTACTCGACGACGAACCCGGCATGGACCGTCTACTGCTGCCCTACATGCAGGCGTTGAATACGCTGGGCATCCAGACTCAATGGCGCGAGGTGGATAGCGCGCTGTACCAGCAGCGGCTCGACAGCTTCGACTTCGATATGACCACTGGCGGCTATCTGCCAGTCAGCGTTCCTGGCGTCGAATTGCTGCGTCGCTTCAGCAGTGCGGCGGCCGCGGAGGAAGGATCGGAAAACACCGTGGGCGTGCGCTCCAAGGTCGTCGACGCGCTGATTCAGAGCGCGTTGTCCGCGCAGACGCTCGACGATCTGCAGGCGGCCACCCGCGCGCTCGACCGCGTTTTGATCAATTCATATTACGTGGTGCCGGAATTCTATGCGCCGAACGCGCGCATCGCCTACAAGAGGACGTTCGGCTGGCCGGCGACCTTGCCGAAGTCCTATCGCGACGTGGATTGGGTGATCGACTACTGGTATGTCAAACCGCATGGCGCCTAGTCGATCAACGCACCTTCGGGCTCGTAGAACGGATACGGCCCCTCTGAGCGATCCACATACGCGTGGTGCGTCACCAGTCCCGTGGCCGCGTCGTAGTGGTGCAGGGCAAAGGCGGCTGGCTCCAGCATGAACGCGGACGGCGCCTCCTCACGCAGATCCAGCGCCACCTGGTGCGCAGGCGCCGGCACCGCTGAGGCGATCGTGCCGCCGAAGCGCACGAACATCGGGCGATGCACATGCCCACAGATCACCCGTTCGACATTCGGATAGCGCGCAATCAGCGTCGCCAGCTTCTGCGCCGCCTGCGGCTCGAGCCGGATTTCATCCATATGACCAATGCCGCAATCGAACGGCGGATGATGCAAGGCGACGATCACCGGTTTGCCTTGCGCGGCCTCCAGTTGACCGGCGAGCCATTCGAGACGCGCCTCGCACAGATCGCCGCCGCTTTCGCCGGGCACGATGGAATCGAGCGCCAGCAGGCGCAGCGGGCCGATATCAACTGCGTACTGCACGAAGTCGCCGCCCGCGCGTAACTCGGGACGATCGTTGAAGGCGTCGCGCAGGGCTGCACGGTCGTCGTGATTGCCGACCAGCAGGTAGTACGGAATCTCGAGCGGCGCGAGCAGTTTCTTCAGATGTTCGTATTGCTCCGGGTCACCCTGGTCGACGAGATCGCCAGTCATGACGACGACATCGGGACGCGGCTCGAGTGCATTGAGCGCCGCAACGCAACGGGCGAGCGCGGCGCCGGTATCGACGCGGCGGTAAGCGAGCGCGCCGGGCCGTTTGATATGCAGGTCGCTGATCTGGGCTAGCAACATGGGAATGTCCTCGTAGGTTCGCTTTGTTCAAGATAGCGCAATCAGCGCTTCCGGGGCGATCGAAATGCCGACCGGCGTGCCGCGCGCGAGTTCGACTCGGCCCGCCACGTCGACGATCAGGGCATCGGGCGCTGCGCCGCCAATCGTCAGACGGGTACGCTCGCCGAGAAAGGCCGCGCTTTCGACGGTGCCGCGCAGATGGGCGCTGGCCGGATCGGCCAGGTAGGCGTCTTCGGGCCGGAAAAACAGCTCGTTCTCTCCGGCTGCCGCCGAGCCAGGCGTGCTGCGCAATGGCAGCGGCACCGCGCCGCCTGTGGTGCTCAGCATGCCTTCACGCCGCTCGCCGGCGAGGCGGTTGATCGTGCCGACGAACTGCGCCACCGCCCGATTCGCCGGACGGTAGTAGATATCGCGCGGCGTGCCGATCTGCTCGATGCGGCCGGCGCTCATCACGACGATCCGGTCGCCCAGTTCCATCGCTTCGGCCTGATCGTGTGTCACATACACGGTGGTGATGCCGAGTTCGCGCAGCAGCGTATTCATCTCGCCGCGCAAGGCGTCGCGCAGGCGGGCGTCGAGCGCAGTGAGCGGCTCGTCGAGCAGCAGCACGCGCGGCTGCATCGCCAGCGCACGGGCGAGCGCGACACGCTGACGCTGGCCGCCGGAGAGCTGATCAATCGGTTTGTCGGCGTGGGCGGTGAGCCGCATCATCGCGAGCAGTTCATCCACGCGTTGACGCGCGGTGTCTGCTGCCACGCGTTTGATCTTCAGCCCATAGCCGATGTTGCCGCGCACGGTGAGGTTCGGAAACAGCGCGTAGCTCTGGAACACCATGCCGACCTGGCGCTTCTCGATCGGCAGCGCGGTGACGTCTTCGTCGCCAAAGGCAATCTGGCCACCGGCGTCAGGCGTCTCCAGACCGGCGATCATGCGCAACGTCGTGGTCTTGCCGCAACCGGACGGCCCGAGCAGCACGAGGGTTTCGCCGGCGCCGATCTGCAGGTCGAGCGGTTCGAGCACACGCGTGCCGCGAAACGTCTTGGCACATTGCGTCAGCGTGATGGGAACGGGAGCGAGTTTCATGGCGTGTCGATGGTGCGGGTTGAACGTGGCGAAGCTGCCTTAAGGCGTTTCGGCCTGCTGCTGCGCTGGCCAGTGGCGTCGACGCCGAGCCATTGCATGGCGACCAGCAGCGGCATCGTCATGATGAAGAACAGGATCGTGTAGGCGCTGCCGATCTCGATGCGCAGCGACGCGTAGGTATCGGCGAGGCCCACTGGCAGTGTCTTCGTGTCAGGGGTGTGCAGCATCCACGTGAGGTTGAATTCGCCGATCGAGAGCGTCACCACCGCCAGCGCGCCGGCGACGATGCCCGGCCGTACGTTCGGCAATACGATGGTCAGGAAGCGCTGAGTGAAACTCGCGCCGAGGCTCGCGGCGCCTTCCTCGAGTGTCCGCAGATCGGCGCTTGCAGCGACGGCGGCAACCGCGCGCACCATGAACGGCAGCGTGAACACGACGTGACCGACGACGATGAACCAGACGCTCATGCGGAACACCGTGATGCCGCCGTACACCACCAGCAGTGCGAGTGCGGACGCGAGACCGGGCAGAGCGATGGGCAGCACCAGAAACTCTTCGATGATGCGCGAGAGCCGCGTCTTGCTGCGTGCCAGCACGTAGCCCGCCGGCACGCCGGTGAGCAGCGTGATGACGAGCGTCGCCGCCGCGACTTCGAGCGACAGAAACACCGATGCGTGATACTGCGTCCACACTTCGATCAGCCAGCGCAGTGTTAGGCCGCTCGACACGCCCTTGAAGTAATTGACGGTGAGGCCGGCCATGATCGACATCACGACCGGCACGATCAGAAACGCGCACAGCAGCAGCGTTACGAGCCACTGGCCGGCTAAGAGCAGCGTGCGCGACGACAGGCGCGGCTGCGCGCGGCGCCGGGTCGACGGCGCCGACGGTGGCGCGGATGGCGGTCTGGCGGTGTCGGTTACGGAGTTCATCGGTGTATCTTCATACAGATTGATAGCAGAGCTAAGGGGTACTTGTTCAATGCGGCTGGCGTGTACACATCGTCACGTAGGCACCTGCGCTATGCACTCGCTGCGACAGCCGAGCCGGTAGCGCTACGTGCCAACGCCAGCACGAGCCACGTCACGAGGCCAAGCACAATCGACAGCCCTGCGGCCGTTACCATGTTCGCGTTCAGCGTGAACTCGGTGTAGATGGTCATCGGCAGGACGTCGATATCGGTGGCGAGCGTAAAGGCCGTGCCGAACGCGCCCATCGCGGTGGCGAAGCACACCGCGCCTGCCGCGATCAGTCCCGGCGAGAGGGCGGGCAGCACGATGTCGCGCATGATCTGCCACGGCGACGCGCCAAGCGAACGGGCCGCTTCTTCGAGCGAGGCATCGAGCTTGGTCGCCGACGCCATCACCGTCACGATCACGCGCGGAATCGAGAAGTACAGGTAGCCGAGAAAGAGGCCGCTCATCGAATACGCGAAGACCCAGCGGTCGCCAGTCAGCTTCAGCGACAGCGCGCCGATCAACCCCTGACGTCCCGCCAGCATGATCACCATGAAGCCGACCACTACGCCAGGGAACGCCAGCGGAAAGGTCAGTAGTGCGAGCAGTGTGCGTTTGCCTGGGAATTCGCGCCGCGCCAGCAACAGGCCCGAGATCACGGACAGCACCAACGTTGCCGCTGTGACCGCCGCCGAGAGCAGCACGGTCGCGCCGAGGCTCGTCATGTAGCGCGCGTTGGTGAGCATCGCGCGGTACGTATCGAAGGCGTGGCCGTTGCCGCTCAACTGCGCGAGCGCACCCATCGGCAGCAGCCAGAACGCAATGAAAACTGCGAGCGCCGGCGCGATCAACGCAATGCGCCAGCGCAGCGGAAACGTGACGTCGTTCAATGCATCACCTGAAGATACTGTTCGCCGAAGCTTTGCTGCTTCTCCGCCATCTTGCCGAAATCGACCGCCTTGGCGCGGGCGTATTCGCTTGACGGCAGGAATTTGGCGGCAGCTTCCGGGCTCATCGCATTGGCGCGGACCGGACGAAGGTAGGCATTGGCCCACAGCTTCTGGCCTTCGTCGGAGAGCACGAAGTCCAGCACCTTCTTGCCGTTGGCTTCATGCGGCGCGCCCTTCACGAGGCTCATCACATACGGCACCGAGATCGTGCCTTCCTTCGGAATCACGAATTCGACATTGGCCTGATCCTTGTACTTCGCGCGGTAGGCGTCGAAGTCGTAGTCGAGCAGGATCGGAATTTCGCCGGAGAGCACACGCGCGTAGGCGGTCTGCTTCGGCACGATCGGCGCGTTGGCCTTGAGCTTGCGGAACCAGTCCAGACCCGGCTGGAAGTTGTCGAAGCTGCCGCCTAGCGCCTGGTTCACCGCCACCGCGCCGGCATAGCCCACGAACGCACTCGACGGATCGAGGTAGCCGATCATGCCTTTGTACTCGGGCTTGAGCAGGTCGGCCCACGAACGCGGCACAGGCTTGCCTTCGAGCGCATCCTTGTTGACGAAAAAGCCCAGCGTGCCCGAGTGGATCGCGAACCAGTAGCCTTGCGGATCCTTCATGTTGGTGGGGATGTCGTCCCAGTGAGCCGGCTTGTATGGCTGGATCACGCCTTTGTCTTTTGCCTGGAAGGCCGACGACACGCCGAGGTAGACGACGTCCGCCACCGGGCTCTTTTCTTCGGCCATCAACTGGGCGATGGACTGCCCGGAGTTCTTGTTGTCGAACGGCACGCGAATGCCCGTCCTGGCCTGGATCGCCTTGATCTGGCTCGCCCAGTCGGCCCATTCGGGCGGGCAGTTGTAGCAGATCGCGGTTTCGTCGGCATAGGCCGCGGCGGGTGCGGCGAGGATAGTCGCGGCCGAGGCGAACAGGGCAGAGGCGGTTAGCACGGCGGTGGCGGTGGTGCGCGTCAGCTTGCCGGTCAACTGACGCAGGACGGCACCAAAACAGGAGGAACGGCGAGTCACAGCGGGTCTCCTTGGAAGGAAGGTAGCGAGAAGTTGGTTAAATCGTGCTTCAGCAGCGGGGCCTGCGAGGCGCCTGCGCTGCGTGTTGTTTCTATGCGCAGTGCTGGTGAATCAATGATACGGGTGCGTTACGCCAGCGGTTGTATCGAGCGCGGGCGCGAGGTTTCGCTGGTGTTCGAGATCGCGGCGATCGTGGCGCCTTCGCGCAACGCGTGGGGCAGCGTGAGCGATATGGACGTGTCGCTATAGGTGCCGTCGATGCGTGCCATCAGCCGGCGCCAGGCGGAGCAGCCGATTTCACGGTTCGGCGCGCAGACGGTGGCGAGCGGCGGCTGCAGCAACGCGCCCATGGAAAGCCCGTCGAAACCGAGGATCGACATGTCGTGCGGGATCTGCAGGCGCGCGCGGCGCAGACCGCGGATGACGACCATCGCCAGCAGGTCGTTGCTGCAGAAGAGGGCGGTCGGACGGTTCGGACCGCTGGTCAGATGGGCCAGCACCGAGGGAGCGAGCTCTTCAGCGTTGAAATCGATTTCAAGCGCCGGGGCCGGCGTCAGCCCGGCCTGCTGCATGGCTTGCGCGTAGCCCAGGTGGCGCAGGCGCGCACGATCCGAGGCGGCGAGCGTGCCTGCCAGCATGAGGATGCGGCGATGGCCGTGGGCGATCAGCATGCGCACGCCGTCGTAGGCGGCGAGCCGGTTGTCGACCGACACCGACGGACGGCGTACCGTATCGTTGTGCATCAGCACGTAGAGGAGGCCGGCGCGATCGAGGTCGTCGAGCAGCGGGTGGGTATCGGCGTCCGCGACGGTCAGCGCCAGGCCTTCGACGCGGTGTTCGCGCAGCGTCTCGATGGCGTGGCGCTCGCGTTCGGCGTCGTACTGGGTGGTCATCAGCATCAGCCGATAGCCCTGAGCGCTGGCCAGGTCGTCAATGCCCTGCAGGCACTCCGCGAACACCGGGTTGGCGATCGTGGGGAGGATGACGCCGATCAGGCGGGTGCGCTCGCCGCGCAGCTGGCGGCCTAGCGGGCTGGGGCGAAAATTGAGCGCGTCGATCGACTGGCGCACCTTGTCGAGCGTGACGGGATTCACGGTGTGCGGCGCGTTGATGGCGCGCGAAACCGTGGCAATCGAGAAGCCTGCGTGTGCCGCGACATCCTTGATGGTAGGGGTCATCGCTATGGTTTTGGCTCGGGTTGTAAACGTTTTCGTCGAGCGGATTATCGGCAAGCTTTGTGACTCGCCGATGACTCGGGAGGCATGGGAAGGCGCGGGTTTGGTGCGGCGGCGACCCAATGGTAGAATCGCGTCCGCCCTGCCGGGGTGATGAAATTGGTAAACATAGCGGACTTAAATTATTGAGTGCCCGACCGGAAACGGCCGGTGCAGAACCCCTCAAATTCGGTGAACCCCCTGGTTTTGCGCTGCGCGCGCAACCGAGGCAACGCCGAGCCAAGCCCGCCGTCGCATGAGTGCGAGGGTGCGGAAGGTGTAGAGACTAGACGGGGGGCGCCTTAGGCGGCGAGGGCTGGCGGTTTTGCCGCACAGTTCAGCCGCGATGGTGAAGGCATAGTCCAGCGCACGAACGAGGATGCCGCCCGGTATCGTCGGCGTCGAAAGACGTGGTGTGACGAAAATCCGCCGCTTAACAGCTTGCCGGTTCGAGTCCGGTCCCCGGCACCAAAGAAGTTTTTGACTGGCGCGCTCTGCGTCAGTGGCTTCCATACAGCCGCCGAACACCGCTAATTCCATTCTGTGCCCGCTAACCGTGGTTAGCCGAATACCTGCGGGTGCTCGGCAAGTATCGCGCTACCTGTTCCGATCAGCGCTACGCCTCCCGCCATCTCCGCTCGCCTGCCATGCTACATGGACAAGAAAACGGCCGATCAAGGACGTCAATGGCGAAAGGCTTGCGTAATGTCTGGCGCTACTTCTACCCACCTCACCTCGTGCGGCAGCGAAGCGAAGATATCCGAGCAATACAGTACTGCGAAATATGGCGGGAATAGCGCCGGTGGCCGCTCCGTTTACCACAAGGCCCAGAAAGGAATCTGGGCCAAGGTGGACAACGCTGGGTCGTCCGGTCAAGGAAGGCTAACACCTCACCTCATCATTGCGAGGCGGTTCGGCACTTGCGTGTCCGTTGGGAATTTACCGTGGTCGAGCGCAGGAGAGGGTGAGTGAACGTCGAAAACGAAAGCGGGTCTGGCGCGGTATCCGCTCAGGAGGACACAGCGAAGCCTAACGTCGCCATGATGACCAGAAATATTGGCCACCTGCTACGACTCGCGCGACTCAGGTTAGCGAATCTGATGGACAAGCAGCTGCTTAAACAATTGGGCATTACGAATGTTCAGGCGACTCTTTTGTTTCTCATTTCGACGGGCGAATCGGCGTCGTTGAAAACGCTTGCGCAGAGCAGCGGCACCGAGATGGCGAGAACATCACGACTTCTCACCTTGCTGGAGGAGCGGGGCCTGGTGGTGCGCATTCGCTCCGGCTCGGATCGCCGGGTTACCGAGTTGCAGTTGACGGATGCCGGGTCTTCTCTGGCCAGTCGACTGCCCATGATCCTCCGCGATGTCGCCGACCTGGCGTTATCGACATTCGATGAGACCAACAGGGAGCTACTGGTGGATATGCTCTCCGATCTGATTGGGAACTGCGAGATGATCGAGCATCAATCGGCGGGGCGGCCGAGCGAGAATGACCGGATGAATCCGCAAGAATACTGGAAGGACTCGCTAGACCTCGTCGAGCTCCCATGCTCGCGAGAGTATTGCCGGTAGCTGCGCTTTCGAGCTGCGGCTTTCGTGCAGAGTTGCGGTGGATCCTGCCTGGACGGTCATCAATAATAAAAAAACAGGCCGCTCCGGTGACAAGGGAGGGGAATCCGAAAACCGGAACGGCCTTGAAAGGCTACTCAAACATTCGATGCGCGTTAAAACTTGTAGGTCGCGCCGATCTGCAGGAAACGGCCCATATACGTATAGAGCGACTGGTCGTAGCCGGTCTGGTCGATCTGGCTCAGCCACTCCGGATCGAACGGAGGTGCACGGTTGAAGATGTTGTTCATGCCGCCGTAGACCGTCCAGTGCTTGAAGCCCGTGTACGCCACGTTAAGGTTGAACACGCTATACGACGCGGTCGAGAAGTTCAGACCCAGCGCGTTGGAGTACGGACCGGTGTACTGCCATGCGAGATCTGCATTCCACTGGTGGAAATTCCACGAGAGATCCGTGTTGCCCTTCCAGCGCGGGAACGAACCGCCGAACGGCTGCGCAAGCGTCAGGTCGTTACCCGCGCCGTCGACCGTCGAAGCGAGGCCGCCGATGCCGCTCATCTTGAAGTGCCACACATAACCCCAATCGCCCGATAGCTTGAACGTACCAATCGAGGTGGGCAGCGATTGCGCGAACGTCATTTCAAAGCCGTCCGTATCGAACGAACCGAGGTTCTCGTATTCGTTGGTCTCGAACGCAATCGAACCGTCCGCGTTCAGGACCGTGCCGCTTGGATCGAGCTGCGTGCCGATTGCCTTGTCGACGTGAATCTTGTACCAGTCGAAGCCGATGTCGGTCGTGCGTGTGGGCGAGAGTTCGAAGCCGATGTTGTAGTTCTTCGTACGTTCCGGCTGCAGGTTCGGATTGCCCTTGGTGATGACGTTTTCGTCCTGCCCATTCGGCCCGATCGGCTGGATGCCGATGTTCGACGAATTCGTGTTTTCGAGGAACTCCGGTGCGCGGAAGCCGCGGTTGTACGAAGCGTACGTGGTGAACTGCTGGATCGGCTGGAAGCGCAGGGCGAAACGCGGCGAGAACGCACCGCCGAAGTCGCTGTAGTGGTCATAGCGGCCCGACTGGCTGAACGTCAGCATCTTGTTGATCAGCGGAACGTCGACCTGGTAGTACACCGCGGCCACGTTGCGCTCACCGTCCACCGTCTGGAGGTTCGGTCCCAGCGTGGTGCCGTTCAGGTAGTTGGCGCCTTCCTCGATCAGTTCGCTTTCGTGCAGGAACTGCGCACCCAGACCCAGGCCGACGTCACCGGTCGGCAGATGGAACAGGTTCGGTGTCGCGAGCGTTGCGTCGAGCGCGTCGAGCTTGGAAATGCCCAGGTTGTTCGCCGTCGTCAGGATGCTGTTCACGGCGCCAGGCGTAGCCGACGGATTTACGAAATTAAGCGTGCCGTTGTTCAGCGCTGAGGTCAACGCGATCGGATTGACATAGTTTCCGAGCGTGTTGCTCACCGTGCTCATCGAATGCGTGTACCCGGCATTCCAGTCCCAGTCTTCCTGGCCGGTCGTGAAGCTTCCTTTCACGCCGGTTGCCGCACGCCAGTAGTTTGCATCCGTGGTCGAACCGAACGTACCCGGCAGGGTGCCAAACAGTTCCTGAGCCACGCCGGTCGTGTTGAACGGATTGTTGGCCGGTACCACTGCCGTGAACGGAGTCACGGTCTTGGTGACCGGGTTGAACTGCAGGCTATTGCCAAGGACAACGGGGCCGTCGTTCGTCGTCGTCGTATTGTTGCTTTCCCACAGATCGGCGTACGCGGTCGTTGTATCGTTGATCTTGAAGTCGCCGTGAACCTTGGCGCTGAAACGCTCCGTCATCGGCTCGATCGACGTGTCTTCAGCCGTATTCCTCAGGCACACATTGCCGCTATTGATCGCGCCGGTTTGCGACGCAATGATGCTGGAGGAAGCGGGCGCAATCTTGCCGCCAGCGCAGCCGAACGGCGTCGCAACACCGGTAGTGGGATTCAGGAAGTACGACGGTTGCTGGACCGAGCCGCCAAACATCTGGTTGCTGAAGTCCTGATTCTCTGTCGTGTCGCGATCGGCCAGCGTATAACCGTTCGACTTGTAGTAGCTCGCGGTCGCCGTGATGTTATAGCCGTCGGAGGTCAGATTGCCGAAGCCGCCAAGAATGCCGAACTTGGTCGTGCCTCCGCCGCCTTGTGTCGCGCCACCATAGCTTCCGTCGAGCTGCAGGCCCTGGAAATCATGTTTGGTGATGATGTTGACCACGCCGCCGATCGCGTCGGAACCGTACTGCGACACGGCGCCCGTCTTCACCACTTCGATGCGGTCGATTGCATCTATGGGAAGCGTGTTCAGGTCGAAGAACTGATCGGTGCCGTTGACAGCGAATGCAAACGGCGCAACACGTTGACCGTCGACGAGCACCAGCGTGTATTTTTCGCTCAGGCCGCGCAGTGCGATACCGGCGCCGCCGGCAGCAAAGCTGTCAGACGTGGACTCTCCCCAACTGTTGGCCGAGTTCGCGGAAATGGAGCGTACGTAGTCGGAGACACTCTTTTCCCCCGAGTTCTGAATGTCTTTCGTGGTGATCACCTGAACCTGCTGGAAGCCCACTTTGTCCGCCTGGCGGATCAGCGAGCCCGTGACCTGAAACGTCTGTAATTGCTTGACGTTCTTGCTGGTCGCCGTTGCTGCCGTGCCCGATGCCGCTGCGGGAGCGGCAGCCGCCGCCGTGCCTGAAGCCGCCGCGGTGGCGGCCGGCGTTGCCGTGGCTGCCGGCTGGCTTTGCGCAAACGCTGGAGCGGCGATTGCGGTCGTCAGTGCGAGCTCAGCCCAGACGATTCTTCGAATGGCTAACGCCATTGCCCGTTGTTTCATCTCACCCCTCATAGTTGTCAGTGATGGCCTACATTGTTTGGCGAGGAGAAGTCTTATGGATTCCTCCTCGCGATCCACGGCGTGGATACGCCGAATCCCTGCCTGCGCTGCGCGTGTGCCAACGAGCCATCTACACATGCGGCGCTTCGGACACAATAAGTTTGAATTTGAAAGTCATATCTGAATCGGACTACTAATCGTAGTCATTGTCGTATCGACGATTAGCCTCGGATTTCGAGGACATCGCAACGGCTATCCAACGGCGCGTGCCGGCGGCCTTACACCTGTCGCGTCTCGCTGGAGGGCTTCACGTAAATGAGTTGCGTGACCTTACCAAGTCACAATAATTTTTTGTCGACGTTTGTTTGTCGCGTACAAGCAATTCGCACGGGCGTTGGTTGATGTGATTCGACCGGGAGCGCATCGCGGAGTCGACGGTTTCGGCGCCAAGCCAGCTTCGCTGGGCCGTTCCTATGGAGTGGGAGCAAGTTACGAAGGGCCGCAACGAAACTCGATCCAGATTATTCCATGGCTTAAAAGAAATACATGAAGGGTCGCTAAACAACATTTCTCGAGCATTCCACTCTTTCGGAAATGAATTTCTGGAGGTGCGTTCTAGATCGGACGTGGCATATCTTCGGCGACGTCGAGGGCGACGTCGCGGGGAACCAGATAGGGTTCGGGGGGATTTGAATGTGCAGCAACCGGACGTGCTACGGGAGATGCCTTAACGGGCGGCCTGGACGAGTCCGCCGCCCGAGATCGTCGAAGCGCTCGCCCCAACCGTTAAACCAGCACGTGGCCACCATCGACAACGATGACCTGTCCCGTGCTAAAGCCCTGTTGCATCAGATAAAGATACGTTTGGGCAACGTCGCTTGCTTCTCCAACCCTTCGTACCGGCATCTTTTCGGCGATATAGTCATACAGACCTTCGCGATCGGCTTCGCTCATGTTGTCCCACAACGCCGTACGCAAGACGCCGGGCGCCACGGCGTTGACACGCAGTGGTGCAAGCTCGACGGCCAGGGTACGGGTCAGCGATTCGATCGCACCCAGGATGCTCGACGGGATGGTCCAGGCAGGCAGCGGACGCGACGACGCCACTCCGCTTGTCAACGTAATGGAGCCGCCCGCTCGAATGAGGGGAGCCCCATACTTGACCGCTTTGAGTGCGCCCCAGTAACGTACTTCAAAAGCTCGCTGCGCGGCTTCAATGCTGAGCTCCGCAAGGTTTTGCAGGAGCAGTGTCTCGCCGGCAGTGTAGACGAGATGGTCGAATGCGCCGACGCGCGCAAAAAACGCCCTTACTTGAGCCTCATCGGAAAAGTCGAGCGGCTCGCCACGTGTGCCTTGAGGTAGTCGCTCCAGTGCAGCCGCAACGCGTTCCGGCTTGCTCGATGCGATGATGACCTCGGCTCCGGACTTCGCCGCAGCTTCGGCCACGGCAAAGCCAATTCCTGATGTACCGCCGGCTATGACGATGCGGCTGCCTTGAAGAGTGATGCTGGAAAGCTGATTGTTTCCCATGCTTTAAGTTTCGTAAGAAGGAGATCCCGCACGGTGACGTCGAAAGTAGGCTGGATCGATGCGCCACCGCGGCCGCGAAAGAGTGTACGTGGTTTGCGAAAATCTCGTTGGAGACGCTGCACTCCGGCATACGTCGTGTACTGCCCGATCTTTAACGATGCGAACGGGAACGGCTAACCCACCAGCACGTCGGCATTGAGCGTTTGGACCTTATTGGTCATGGCAACGCGCGTGCCATCGTGGCCGCCCCTCATTGGTGTCGGGGTATTCGAACAGTGCTGGATGACAAGGACGTGAATTGGATGAGATCGGGAGGGTTGGTTGAGGGAGTGGAGCGCGTCCACACACGTCAACAACTGCCCTGAAAAACTTCCCGAAATTTCCAAACCGACATAGCATTCTTAAAGGAGCATCGGCGATGCTGACGCCGGGAAATAGAACCTTCTGGAGGAACCATGAAAGTACGCACGCATCACGTTGTAGTTGCGGCAGCGCTCATCGGCGTGACGATCCCAATGTCCACAGTTCACGCCCAACTCGGCAACCTGCTAAATCAAGGGAACAACGGTTCGTCGCCGAGTCTGGGTGGTTTGACCGGCGGCTCGTCGTCTGGAGGCCTCGGCGATCTTGGTAGCGCGCTGTCGGGCGGTTCGGTGACATCCGGCAACAGCAGCAATGTCGCAGGCGTGCTGCAGTTCTGCATCAAGAATAACTATCTGGGCGGCAGCAGCGCGTCGTCGGTAAAAGATTCGCTGATGAGCAAGCTGCCAGGCGGCGCGTCGAGTTCCAACGGCGGCTACACCGACGGCGCCAACGGCATTCTGGATACAGGTAGCGGCCAGAAGCTGAGCCTGGGTGGCGACGGCGTCAAGCAGCAACTCACCAAGCAGATCTGCGACAAGATTCTCGACCAGGGAAAATCGATGCTATAAGCATGGCGAGCTTGGTTCGCTCGCCCTGATCAAAGAATCTCGCGCTAGTGATCGCCGGCACCAGGTGAAGTACTGCTAAACAGTCTCTTTGTCGTTGCGCGCCGCGTTTGATTTGCGCTTCCTTTGAAGCGAAGGAGACCGTTCGGTCAAGCGGGCCCCCGCATCTTTATCCGCAGAGCCCGCGGCCGCGAACCGCCGTCGATACTCGGCTGGCGTCGTTTGTTTTGCAGCCCTGAACTGCCGATTGAAATTGGCGACGTTCGCGAAGCCCGAACGGGCGGCGATGACAGCAACGGGCAGGGAAGTGTCAACCAGCATCCGGCACGCGTGCCCGATACGAACCCGGGCGATATACCGTCCGACGCTCTCACCGATATGTTGAACGAAGTAACGCGTAAGCGTGCGTTCCGACAGGTTAGCGGCCTCACAGAGTTCCGAGAGTCGCAGCGGTTCGGCAAACCGCGCGTCGATTACCGAAAGAACCCGGTTAATCCGTTCGGGCTCGTGGCCAGACGGGCCGGCGTTCGCCTGATTGAAAGCACTCGGCGAGGCGAGCGGCTGTCCGGGCGCGTCGGCCAGCGTGCACAAGATATCGAGGGCGGCGCCAAGGCGCTCGCGCGCCTCGCTCGACAGCAATTGTGCGAGGCGCTCACGCATCGCTTTTCCAGCAGGTGGATCGAAGGCGAGCCCACACGCGGCTCTGCGCAACAGCTTGCGTAGCGGTTCATATTCGCGGCAACAATCGGCCATGCGCCGCGCCCAATCGCCGTCGAACCAGATGACGATAGCGACTTGGGGCGAAGAAGCGTCGATCGAACGGTTCGACGACCAGGTGTGCGGAAGATCCGGCGGCACGAGGACGAGATCCTCAGCCTCATAATCGCTAACGGAGTCGCCGATGTAGCGCTTGCCGTGACTGTTCATCGTCAGCGTGAGTTCGTACTCCGGATGATGATGCCACTCGAATGGAATACGCGGCAGACGCCGATGGTAAACCCGCAGTGAACAGTCCTCGCCGAACTCGACGTGCTCATAGGCTGGCTTCATGGCCGAAAACGCAAATGAATTGCCTGAATAGTATCACCATGGCGCGCATCCCCGTCATATGCTCTCGACATACCAGGTCCGTATGGAGACAGTCATGGCGTTGAAAATCGAAGATTTGCCAGGTGCAATTCGACAAGCGAAAAGAGAATTGCGCGCGGCGTTGCCGAACTATGGCGAGGTGTTCGCCGAGGTCGAAGAAGCGATCGGCGCCGAGGCGAAACGAATCGCAGGGCGGCGCGATCGGGGAGAGGACGTTATCCCCGAGATTCAGTTTTCCGACATTACCGAACAACGCGTCACCGCCGACCAGATCGCGATCGTCAAGGCACGCGGCGCGTGCGTGATTCGCAACGTGTTCCCCCGTGCGCTGGTGCAAAGCTGGGACCAGGAGATTGCCCAGTATGTCGAGCGAAATCATCTCGACAAGCGCCTGGAAAACCGCGCGGAGGACAAATACTTCGGACAGCTCGCTTCCAGCAAGCCGCAGATCTATGGCGTGTACTGGTCGAAGCCGCAGGTACTCGCCCGGCAGTCGGATTCGTTGACTGCGGCGCGCGTGTTCCTGAACCGGCTGTGGCGCAACGAGAGCGAAGGCCGCGTGCACTTCGATCCGGAGCGCGTGCCCGTCTACGCCGACCGTCTGCGTCGCAGGCCACCAGGCTCCGCGTCGCTTGGTTTGTCGGCGCATTGCGACGGCGGGTCGGTCGAACGTTGGATCGAAAGCAATTTTCGCAAGGTCTACCGCCACGTGTTTGACGGGAGCTGGCGCGACTACGATCCGTTCGACGCTGCGTTCCGGCCCGATGTGCAAGAGATCGCTTCGCCCGCCGTTTGTTCGATGTTTCGCACGTTTCAGGGCTGGACTGCGTTGACGCCGCAAGGTCCGGGCGATGGCACCTTGCAACTCGTACCCATCGCCAACGCAATGGCGTACATCCTGTTGCGGGCGCTTCAGGACGATATCGCGGAGGACGACCTGTGCGGTGCCATGCCCGGGAGGGCGCTGTCGATCAAGCCGGAATTTCACGCGCCATTGTTCGAGGCGCTGTCGTCGATTCCTAAAATGGAAGCGGGCGACACCGTGTTCTGGCATAGCGACGTCATCCATGCGGTCGAAGACGAGCATAAAGGCGCGGGCTATAGCAATGTAATGTACATTCCCTCGGCACCCGCATGCGCCAAAAACGATGCGTACCTTGAGCGCCAGTTGCCGAGCTTCATGAAGGGAGAAAGTCCACCCGATTTCCCCGCTGACCATTTCGAGGTTGATTTCACCGGACGCGCCACGGCTGACGACCTGACGCCGCGAGGCAAGGCGCAACTTGGCTTTGATCTGTAGTTGGGCAAAGGCGTTTTATACGCGCGGAAGCGGGCACGCAAGCTTACCGGTACTGCAGCGTTGAGACTGGCAAGTGTTTCGTGACCGCCAGACCATACCGCGATACGATATGGCGGTCCCTGCCTGGAGAGCCGTCCAATGACAAACATCGCAGCGCTTCGCGACTTCTATGCGCGATACGTAACAGCCAAGGCTGGGTGCAAAGACGCAAGAATCTGCGAGGCATTTGCTGCGATTGAAAGAGAGAGGCATCTGGGCCCTGGACCGTGGAATGTATTGACGCTGTCGGGTTACGTCTCGACCGAAACGTCGGACCCGGCCGTTCTCTACCAGGACATTGTGATCGGGCTCAAGACCGAGCGGGGCCTCAACAACGGGGAACCGAGTCTCCACGCACGTTGTCTGGACGCAGCGGCCATCTCGCCGGGCGAGACCATCACCCATATCGGCTCGGGAACTGGCTACTACACAGCGTTGCTCGCGTACCTCACCGGTCACGCCGGGAGCGTGGCCGCGTATGAGATCGACCCGGAACTCAGTGCGAAAGCAGCTTCGAACCTCGCGCACCTGACGCAGGTTCGGGTCGTCAAGGAAAGCGGAACGCAAGCGGTGTTGCCGCTATCGGATCTGATTTACGTCAGCGCCGGCGCGACGCATCCATTGAACAGCTGGCTCGAATCGCTCAACGTGGGTGGCCGTCTCATCTTCCCATTGACACCTAACCGCGGTCTCGGCGGCATGCTGCTCGTGACGCGCGTGGACGCCAACTCATACGCGGCAAAGTTCATCTGCGGTGCGATGTTCATCGAGTGTATTGGGGCGCGCGATGATGCGACCGGAGAGTCTCTGGTTGCCGCCTTCGAATCGGGTGATATGGCGGCAGTCAGGTCGCTAAGATTGAAGACGTCCGCTGATTCGTCGGCGTGGTTTGTGGGAACCGACTGGTGGCTATCAACGTCAGAGCCGCAAGGTTTCGCGGCTTGATATCCCACATCGGACCCGGTTCATAACGCGACGACGACCGGAAGGCGAAGTCGCGGGCTAAACGAGCAGGGATCCAATCCGCAACGCTATGCACTTGCAAAGGCGATATCGGACGGGCTCCCAACCGCAACATACGTCCCGGTAAACCGCGGCTTCCCACTGGCCTTATCGACCGAAAAGATCGCGATATGGTCACTGCGCTGATTCAGCGAATACATGAAACGCCCCGACGGATCGAATTTGATCACACGCGGATAGTCCCCACCGGTAGGCACTTCCCCGACGCGCTGCAGATGTCCGTTTCCGGCGACGCTGAACTGCACGATCGTGTCGTGCAGCCGGTTCGCCACATAGATGAACCGGCCATCATGTGAAAACACAAGTTCCGACGCGAAGCTCGTGCCCTGATACGCGTCCGGCAGCGTCGAGACCGACTGCAACTGCGTCAACGTTCCATGCGCACTGTCGTAGGCATAGCAGACCAGCGTCGACGCTTCCTCTGTGACCTCATACAGATAGCGCCCATTGGGATGAAACGCGAGGTGCCGTGGTCCGGCGCCTGCCGACGCGGCGACGAACGGCGGATCGTTCGGTGACAGCGCGCCGGTCGTTTCGTCGAACTTCCAGATGTACGTTCGATCGACACCAAGATCGGTTGAGATCGCGAATCGACCATCCGGCGAAGGCACAATCGTATGCGCGTGCGGTCCGTCGTGATCGCTGATGGCAAAGCTGCCAGGCACACCTTCCGCCGCGTGCTGCGCACCGGCTGGCGCCTTCGGCTGCTGAACAGAGCACGCCTCGCCCAGCGTGCCGTCGTTCGAAACCGGAAAGACCGCGACGCTGCCGCTGTTGTAGTTCGCGACCATCAAAAAGCGGCCGCCTGGATGCAAGCTCAGATAGACCGGACCGGCGCCGTGCGAGTCGACCGTGTTGATCAGTTTCAACGTGCCCGTGCCGCTTTCGATCGCATAGGCGCTGACCGAGCCGTCGGTCGTGCCGTTGAAGTTCTTCACCTCGCTAACAGCGAACAGGAAGCGTTGTTGCGGGTCGACGAGGAGACTGCTTGGATTCTCGACGCCACGCAGGGGCTCGAGTGCATCGAGCTTGCCGCTACTCCGGTCCACCTGGAAGCGATGGATACCGAGGCCATTGGGCGTGTAAGTACCGACGTACGCAAACAACGGCTTGCCGCTATCGGCGGTGGCTGTGGCACTTTTGCTCGCGGCCTGTGCCGGACGAGTCGCCGCGATCGAGCCGATCGCGGAAGCGGCCGCCAGCGCACTTACGCTTCTGAGCCAAACGCGTCGCGCCTGCGAACGAGGTACCTCGAGATTCCCGACATTGCTCATTGTTTGTCTCCAAAGTAATAACCGACATTCGCTCGACGCTTCATCGGTATTTGATACTGGTAGTCTGCCCACGGCTGTCTGATATATCGGACATGAGTCCGACTCGGCAGATGAGTTGAAGTGTTTCACGGAAAATAAATCGTGGCAATGGGGCGAGTGCCGTCCGCTGGAGCGCGTGAACCGAAACCTTTAGGATGACGAAACTCGTGTACCCAGAATCGCTGCGCATCGAAATCTTCAATATGCATTTTGAATAGATCCGGATGACGAGGTCTTTGCGCGAAGTACGAAAAAACGATCAGTTGTCACGAAATGCAAATGTTCGTCTGTAACGTTTCAGGGTGTGAGAAATTATCGTGCGGTAGCAGGGCCTCGGGTCAACCGGCGGTGGGGGAAAAGCCTGAGAAAACAAGAAAGGAACGGATATGAGCTTCGCTCCAGACAGTCTTATTTCAAACGGTTCAGGTGGCAGTCCGTCAGGTTCGATGAGCGCGCTAGGAGGCCTTGCCGGATCAATGACTTCCGGCGTCGCCAATCAGCTAGGGCCGCTTGCTGGCCTCGCGGGTCATGTCGACACCGTGCAGCGGGCGGCGCAGCTTGCGCAGACGGGTTTCTCGCTGATGAACAAGCCGCCCTCGGCGGTGGCTGACACGATCAACAATACCGGCACCGCGGGTGCCGCGCCGCTGACCCAGCAGAACCGATACGTCACGCTCGACACACCCCTCGGAACCGATGTTCTGCTGGTGACTGCGGCGATCGTGGACGAACACGTGAACCAGCTGCCGGAAATTCACCTCGATCTGCTGTCCCATACTCAGGATCTGAAGCCCGAGGACCTGATCGGCCAGCAGGTGCATCTCAAGTTCGATCAACAGGCGCGGCAATCGACCGTTGAGCGGATCGTCGCATCCGATAGTGCAGACGAGTTCCGCTACTTCGACGGCTATGTCGCCTCGTTCGATCGAGCGGGCAACCCGGGCCGGGTCACGCAGTACCACATGACGGTGGTGCCGTGGTTCTGGTTTCTGACGCGCTCGACCGACTGCCGCATCTTCCAGAACGAGACCGCGCAGGAGATCCTCTCCGGGATTTTCCAGGAACATGGTTTCTCCGACTTCGTTTTCGATATCCAGACGAGCCAGAATCCGCTCGAGTACGTGGTGATGTACCAGGAGTCGTATTTCAATTTCTGCGCGCGGCTGATGGAGCAGGAAGGACTGATCTGGACTCATCGTTATCAGAAGGACAAGCATCTGCTTGCGATTGGCGACACGAATCTCGTGTTCCAGCCAATTGATGGACTGACGACGGTGCAGTACGCCGATAGCACGTCGAGCGAGTTCAACGGCATCGACCAGTTGCACGAAGGGCGGCGCTTTGGAGTGGGCAAGGTGACGTTCCGCGATTTCAATCATCAGACTCCCTCGTCCCCGCTGATGCTGGTTGAGGCCGAGCCGCAAACGCTCAAACACGCACGGCTCGATTCCACCGAGCGCTTCGAACACCAGTCGCTGTACGACCATAGCGACGACGGTAATCGCTATGCCCGCTACGCCATGCAGGCGGAAGAGGCGAACGCCTATCGCTATACCGGCGGTGGCTATGCATGGCGTATGACGGCCGCGGGCAACGTGACGGTGACGAATCACCCGGTGCAGACAAATAATCAGGAGTACGTGATCCTTCGTGTGCGTCACCAGGCGGTCAACGACTACACGCAACACGCTGCCAAAACGCCGTACCGAAACAGCTTCTCTCTGCTGCCGCAGAAGATAGCCTATCGCCCGCAACGGATCACGCCCAAGCCGCTGATTCAGGGCACTCAGTCGGCGATCGTCGTGGGCCCGAAGGGCGAGCAGATTTATACCAACGGCAGTTGCGTGAAACTGCACTTCCTGTGGGACCGGCGCGGCAAGCTCGATGGTACGGATTCGATGTGGATCCGCATCTCGCAGCCGTGGGCGGGCGATGGCTGGGGCGCGGCGGCGATTCCCCGGATCGGCCAGGAAGTCCTCGTTGCCTTCAATCAGGGTGATGCGGATAACCCCGTGATCGTGGGGCGGGTATACAACGGCGATCAGGGCAACCCCTACCACGGCGCCGCTGGCCAGACGATGGGGATCAAAAGCCAGACGCACAAGGGCGCGGGTTCGAACGAACTGTCGATGAGTGACGTGAACGGTTCGCAACTGCTGTACATGCACGCCCAGAAAGACATGAACACCGTCATCGAAGACAGCGAGACGCACCAGGTGGTCGCTGGATCTCGCACTGTGACCGTTGCGGCGGGAGACGAGACGAAGCAGATCGGTAAAGGCAATCTGACCGAAACGATCGCGCAAAAGCGCAGCACGACCGCGGCCGATGTTCAGGTCTTCACACCCGCAGGCGACGCAGGCGGAGGAACCCAGGTATATGGCGCGGACAAGAGCATTACGCTTGCGGTCGGCGACAGCACGCTCGTTCTCACGCCTGACGGCATTCTCCTGAAGCACGGCAGCTCCACCATTATGCTTAGTGATGCCGGTGTGTCGGTCAACGGTCAGCGTATCGATCTCAACAAATAAATATTGATAGGGTTCCTCATCATGTACTACGCGATCCACGAAGGAACGTTCGTACTGCCCGATGCAGCGCTGGACCGCACGGTCAATATGCTGATGTTGAACCAGGGGCCCGGCGGCTTCAACCTCGTGATCTCGCGCGGCCGCCTGCGCGAGGGCGAGGATCTCGACGCGTTCATCGCGCGGGAGTGGGGGCTTGCGACACGCGAGGCACCGAAGCTCACCGAGCGTTCGCGCGAAGCTGTGACCGTGGGCGGCCGCCCTGGTATCCAGATCGAGGCGACCCAGGAGCAGGACGGCAAGCTCAGGCATCAGTTGCAGAGCGTATTTCCGGCCGATGACAACGGCAGCGTGCTGGTGATGACGCTCACCTGCGCGTCCCCGTTGAGCGAAGAGCAGCGCGCGACGGCCGACCGGATGCTCGACAGTTTCGAGCCGCGCGTGGCGCGGCCAACGCTGGGCGAGCCGCCGGAGGACGCGAAGTGAGTGACGAACAGTACGCCGCCGCGCGCTATCACGATCCGATCCAGCATACGTCGCTGCTGGGCGATCTGCTTGGCATGGGTGGCTCGCTGCTGGGCGGTGCGGCCATCGGGTGGGCGCTTTCGACGTTGGCGGAAGGTGCCGTGGTGGCGGGACTGGCCGCACTGGAAATCGGCTCGGGTGGCCTCGCAACGCCGCTCGTGATTGGGATCGGGATTGGCGTGGCCGCCGTCATGGAAGGAAGCGGTCTGAACGAGAAGATCGACAACGCGGCACATGCGCTGGGTAACGCGATCGCTCCGCCGGAGATCAAAGGCAAGATCACGAGCGGCTCGCTCAATGTCTACGTCAATAATCTGCCGGCTGCCCGCGCGGCAAAGCCGGGCGACATGGACACGATTGAATGCCAGAATCACTCCGGGCCGCAGATGATTGCCCAGGGCTCGGGCAACGTCTATATCAACGATCATCCCGCGTCGCGCGTGGGGGATAAAACCACGTGTGACGCCAGCATTGCGGAAGGTTCGGACAACGTATTCATTGGCGGCGGTACGCAAACGGTGCGCGATATCACCGCGGCGCGCAAATGGGTGGCATGGCTGGGGGCGGCAATCGGGATCGCGCTTGCCCTGTGCGGGCGCGGCAAGATGAATTGGGACGACTTCCTCAAGAGCAAGCTGCCTTGTCTCGCACTCAATATGGGCGCGGCGCTGGTCGGCACCGCGCTGGGTCATTTGATGCGGACCTCTGCTGGTCACCCTGTCAACGTGATCACCGGCGGCAAGATCCTGGACGGCACGCACGACACGGATTTTGTTTTGCCCGGGGCGCTACCGATCGTCTGGCGTCGTTTCTACAGCAGCCACGATGACCGGGCCGACGGTCTGTTCGGACTGGGTTGGAGCGTGCCAGTCAGTGTCGAACTGAAGCTCGGCCGCGACGAAACGGGCCGCATCGAATCGATTACCTACTGGGACGAACAGGGGCGCGACATGGTATTTCCGGCGGTGCCTCCCGGAGAGAGCCATTTCAGCGTGCCAGAAGGCATCTACCTGATCTGCACGGCCGGCGGCCATTACGTCGTCGAGACGGTGGACGGGCTATACCGCGATTTTGGACGAGCTGACACCACCAGCGGCGATTCGCTGAAGCTCTGGCGACTCGAGGATCGCAATGGCAACTGGATCGAGGTTCAGCGGGAAGCGGTGGAGCATGTCAGCCGGCCGGCTCGCGTACTCGACAGTGCCGGTCGAACCCTGAGGTTGACGTATGCGCAGGCGCACCCTCAGCGTCTCGCATCGATAGATCTAAGCCACGGTGTCGAGGGTGAGCCCCCCGAAACGTTGGTGCGTTACACCTATTCCGACGCGGGCGAACTGGAGACGGTGACGGATCGCAGTGGACAGATCGTGCGCCGCTTCGCTTACGACAATGGTCTGATGGTCCGGCAGACCCTGCCGGGCGGACTGCAATCCTTCTATGCATGGCAAGGGACGGGACGAGACGCCAGGGTCGTGCGCCACTGGACCGATGATGGTGAGGAATACGTATTTGATGCGGAGCCCGAACACCGTGAAGTCACGATCACCGATCAGCTCGGACGCGTGACTCGCTGGACCTGGAACGCGGACCGGCAGCCGACCCATTATAAGGACGCGGAAGGCCACAAATGGCAGTTCGAATGGAATGCTCAGCGGCAACTGGTCAGCACGACTGACCCTGCCGGTCACACGACGCGCTTCGAATACGATGAGCGCGGGCGCCAGACGGCCCGAGTCGATGCGCTTGGACGCGTCGAGCGAACCGAATGGAATGGCTTTTACGATCTGCCAGTCTCGGAGATCGATCCGGCGAACGCGCGATGGATCTACCGCTACGACGAGCGCGGCAACCTGACGATGACGCGCGACCCGGCCGGGTTCGCGACGGAATATCACCGCGACGAGAGGGGACTCGTGCACACGATCCGTGATGCACGTGGCGGCTACAAGCATCTCGAGTGGAGCGCTCGTGCACAGCTGACCGCTTATACAGACTGCTCCGGCAAGACGACGCGCTTCGTGTACGACGCGCGGGGGATGCTTGCGCGTGTGATCGATGCCGCCGGCCACGAAACGGTCTACGAGGCCGACCCGATGGGGCGCGTCACGTCGATCGTGACGGCCGATGGTGCCCGTCAAACGTTCCGGTACGACTCGGGTGGACGGTTGATTGAAGTCACCGATCCGAACCAGCGCAGCACCCGCTACGACATCAACGCACGCGGTCTGCTGTTGTCGCGCACGGATGCGGCGGGACGGGTGGTGGGGTTTGGCTACGACGAAGCGTTCCGGCTAGCGTCGCTGACCAACGAGAACCGCGAAAGCTACCGGTTCCGTTATGACCGCCGCGACCAGCTCGTCGAGGAGGTGGGGTTGGACGGCACCAGACGCTCGTACGCTTACGATGTATGCGGATTCGGTGTCGCTGCGCGGGAGGACGTCCTCGAGACGACGTACGAGCGCGACGCGCTTGGGCGGCTCGTGCGCAAGGTGGCCCTGCGCGAGGCCTGCGCTTACTTGTACGACAAGGCGGGCCGGATTGCGTCGGCGGAGCTCTACAGTGTCACGGCAAGGGGGTTGTCGCTGAAGAATCGGGTGAACCTGAAATACGGACCGCGCGGCGAGTTGCTCGAGGAGTACACGCCGACCGGATGGCTCGTACATAGCTATGACGAGTTGGGCAACCGGGTCAACACGACGATATCGGGCGAACGTACGATTGACTGGCTGCACTACGGCTCGGGACATGTCCACCAGGTGCGCGTCGATGACACGACGATCACCGATATCGAACGCGACGATCTGCATCGCGAGGTGCTGCGCACCCAGGGCAGACTGACCAGCGAATTCGGCTATGACAGTGTTGGGCGCCGTGCCCAGCACGCGGCGCTGCGTGGCGCGTCGACCGAAGCGTTACTCGGCAAGCAGTGGCAATACGATGCAGTGGGCGACGTGATGCAGAAGCGGGATATGCGGCACGGCGTCACAAGCTATCGCTACGATCCAACCGGGCGTATCGAGCAGGCGGTCGGGCCGGGGCTGCCGTCGGAAGTGTTCCGTTGGGATGCGGCGGCGAACCTTGTGTCGGGGGATCACCCCGGCGGCTACGTCGAGCACAACCGGCTGCGGATGTTCGAGGACAAGCGCTTCGAATACGATCGCTTCGGGCGTCTGTCGCGCAAGCTGAGTGGGCGTGGTCCGACGAAGGACCAGACATTCGAGTACGACGACTGGCATCAGTTGAAGACGGTGGTGACGAAGGACCGGATCGGTATCGCGACGACGCACTTCGAATACGATGCACTTGGGCGGCGTGTTCGAAAGCTGAACGGCGGGTACGCGAGCACGGATTTTCTGTGGGACGGGATGCGGCTCATTCAGGAGACATATCACGACCGGCAGGGTGAAGAGGCGCTGACGTATCTGTATGAAGATGGCAGCTATGTGCCGCTTGCTCGGATCGATCATCATGCGCCGGCTGCGAATGATAGCGGCACGACGGATGCGGTTTACTATTTTCATAACGATGTTTCTGGAATGCCGGAGGAGTTGACTGACTCGGGCGGTGATTTGATTTGGCAGGCGCGCTATAAGGTCTGGGGTAATGCGGTACAGGAGGAGTGGATCCAGCGTGCTCCGGCGCGGGCAGTGGTGGTGTGGGATGAGGTTCAGGCGGCTGCGGCTGCGCCAGGACATGTTCCGAGACCGCAGAATTTACGGTTCCAGGGACAGTATCTGGATCGTGAGACGGGGCTGCACTACAACACGTTTCGGTTTTATGATCCGGATGTGGGGAGGTTCATCAACCAGGATCCGATCGGGTTGCGGGGTGGGGTGAATTTGTATCAGTATGCGGCCAATCCCTTGGTCTGGATCGATCCTTGGGGCTGGGCGGCCGATAGATTGCCAAGGTCTAATGGCTACTGGGACGGCGAGCCAGGAAATAGCAACTGGTACTCCGACAACCCAAGTGTAAATGCCGTTACCGGTGGTGATCCAGTTCCATTCCAAGGTGGACGACCCGATTTTTCGGCATGGTCCAAGGGCGAGTTGACCTTCCCAGAAGGTGCGCTCGATGGCAGCCGGCAAGACTTCACCAAGGTCTACGAACAGATTGGGCGTGCCAAGGATATAAGTCCAAGCGCTGCGCAGAAGCTTTTGAGAGAGAATGGCCTAACTCCGCACCATTTGAGCCAGACCCAGATACAGCTAATTCCGTCCGATCTACACGGGAATGTTCCCCACACTGGGTCGGCTGCCGATATGAGGAAGACGCGATGCTAGACAAACTTTCGAGGCTTGGGGCTACGCCCGCCAATGTTTCGGCAGAGGTCACCGCCGCCCGGCTGAAATCCTTCGAAACCGTAACCGGAGTGCTCCCGGAAGACTATGCAAACCTATTGCTTCATTTTGGTGGGGACATCGAGTTCAGCGCGATAGTTGCGTTCCGCCCGGACGTGCCGTCTCCATGGACTTCGGGCGACGGAAGGGACACTCTGGAAATGCTGTATGGCTTAGGAAGCAAATATGGCCTGTCGGTCCTGGAAATGTACAACAGGTACAGCACGCGTATTCCGACTGGCTGGATTCCGATCGGCGCGGCACCTGGAGGGAATCAGATATGTTTGTACATCCGGGACCAAGCAAGCGCGCGCGTGAGTTTCTGGGACCATGAAAGTGAGGTGGCGCCAGGGCTATCTCCAGGAAGCGACGGCTTAACGTCGATCGCAGTCTCCCTCCAGGATTTTGTTGATCGGCTTACGCCAGAAAGGCCCTCAACGAACGTACCAAACGACGTCAAAGTAGACTTGCGGTTTTAGTGGCGAGACTTCTCATCGCTGGCGCGTCCGAGTTGCATCACGATCAAAGCGCGTAGTCGGGCGCATCCCGATCGAGTAATCGGCGAACGCTCGCGAGGTGCTGGCGCGCGCTATCCTGCTCGCCGCCCCGCATCTGCCGGTAGGTTTTTGCTGCGATGCCGGGATCGACGATTTTCAGCGGCCTGCCCGTCGAGAGTGCGAGCCGTTGCACTTCGCATGCGCGTTCGAGATAGTAGAGGTCGTCCCACGCTTCGGCGATCGTTGCGCCCACCACCATCACGCCGTGGTTCTTCAGGAATGCGATGTCTGCGTCGCCGATTGCATCGGCGATACGATCGCCTTCCGAACTGTTCAGCGCCAACCCGTTGAAGTTTTCGTCGACAGCTGTGCGGCCATAAAACTTCAACGCCGTTTGTCCTGCCCACAGCAGCGGCGGTCCTTCGAGCATTGCCAGCGCGGTCGCATTCGGCATATGCGTATGAAAGGCGACCTTGATGCGTGGCTGCCGCAGATGCACGCGCGCGTGAATATAGAAAGCGGTGATCTCGGGTACGCCGTCGCCTTGCACGACATTGCCATGCATATCGCAGACCAGCAGTTTCGACGCGGTGATTTCGTCGAACGCGTAACCGTACGGATTGACGAAGAACAGGTCGTCGCGGCCCGGCAGTACGGCAGACAGATGATTGCACACGCCTTCGTGCATGCCGAGTTTTGCCGCCATCCGGAAACACGCCGCGAGATCGATGCGCGCTTCGCGGATCGCCGCCGTGTCGAGTTCGTCGGGTTCGATTTTTGCACGCGCCGAGGCGGGTACTGAAGTGAGGCCATGTGCCATTGCTCTCTACCTCCAAAGTGATAAATGCAGGCTCCGCGAATGCGGGCGGGACGTCAGTGGGCAAATGATGCCATTTTTTCTCCGGGCGTATGAATTCACAGCATGGCATTCAATCCTTCCCGGGGATGCCGGGCAGGGCGTCCGGAGCGCGGTTCCGGACTTTGGTATACAGACGTATGGCAATGTTGTAGTAATGTTTCAGGGTAAGATGGTCGGGCAAGTTTCCCTGCGGCTGCCCCCATTACCCGCCTGAACACCCCTCGTCTTGCGCTGCACACGCGCTGAAAGAGCTAACCCTGAATACCTATGACGTAGTTAGACGTTCGCGAGAGCGTCTTTCAGCGGAGATACAAATGAAAAATGGAAAACCTAAGCGCACCCGGCAAGATGCCGAGCGCCTGTTCGAAGGACTGCCCCAGGCAAGCGTCAGATCGGCGAGCCGGCCCACCAATCCATTCGAAGAAGGCGCGTTCGATGAGGTCGAACGCGTCGACGAAGAAGCCAAACTGTGGAAAGACAATCTGGTTACGTTGCCGCTGGCGATCGAGTTGCCTGCAGGCTATGCGTCCGTGTCCGCCGTGCGTACCGCCATGGAGCGGGCATGGCGGCTGAAGTGGGTGAGGGAGGGCAGGAACGAGGTGGTGACCGACTTTCCAGAAGGGTGGTCGGCCGTGCGCCCCGCAAGCGGACCGATCGAGTTGCGCGATCCGGCCGGCGTAGTCCGAGCCGTGTATGGATGGGCCGAGGATGCCGAGCTGAGGATTTTACCGCGCTATCTGGTGGAGTCGCAGACGAATAGCTCGAGCGGCCTCGGCAGTCTGTTTGTCCGTGATCGTGAGAACGGTCAGATCCTCGAGCGCTCGTCGGTCTGGTCGGCGCAGACCGGCACCAATCATCCGGATTGGGCCAAACTGTCGGCATGGCTTGACAGCAAGTATCCACTGCACCGTGATCCGCTGCGGCTATGGGCCGACTGCGAAGCCAACCGTGCTTAAAAAAGCCGTCCAGCTTGTGGCCGGACGGCATTTCCTCGACATCGCTTCGTTAGTGTCCTGCTGCTGCTTCGATAATGCAGCAGTGCCGATACCGCTTAGAACGTGTGACGGATACCTGCGGTCACCGCGACCTGGTTGTTATTGGCCGAGGCTTCGGACAGACCGTTGATCATCGCGCCGATATTCAGGCCCGATTCGATCACGTGCTGATATTCGCCTTGCACGTACAGCTCAGTGCGCTTGGACAGCAGATACGCGGCCTGAATATCGACCTGATTCCACTTCGGATCCGCGCCGTTCAGGCTGCCGTCGGTGTACGTGTAGTTGCCGGCGAGGGTGATAGCCGGCGTGATGTAGTACACGCCGTTGATTTCATAGTTGTTGAAGCGGGCGCTGCCGCCGTTCAACGCCAACCCGCCGGTTACGCCAGACTGACTCGCGGAAATGCCGAATGCCTGGTTAAGCATGGTCTGCGTAAATACGAAGCCTGCCGTAGCCGGGCCGAAGACGTATTTGACGCCGGCACCCCAGGTGCGCTGGCGGCCTGCGAAGAAGGTATTGTCGCCATCGAGCACGCCGTTGGTGTTCGTAATGACAGCCGAGGTAACGTCGTTGTTGATCTGCAGGTAGCCGGCTGCGACTGTCAGGCCGAGATAGTTATACGACGCACCAAAGCTGTACGCGCGGTTATTCGAAAACTCACCCGCTTCGTTCGAGAAGCCGTACAAACCTTCGAACTTGAGGCCGTTGTAATTGGCGCTCTGATACTTGATCGAGTTGTCGATACGGAAATCGTTGTCGAGGTTATCGTTGTCGAACGGGTGCGCGAAGTACGTGCCGCCGTATTGCGTGCCGGTCAACGCCAACGGGCCGAGGTAATCGACCACGCTGTCGTACTGGCGGCCGAGGGTGACCGAGCCATACTGGTTATCGGACAGGCCGACGAACGCCTGACGGCCAAACAGACGGCCGTTCTGGCGAAGCGCGCCGGTGGAGACATTGAAACCGTTTTCCAACGTGAAGATAGCCTTCAGACCGCCGCCCAGGTCCTCCGACCCACGCAGACCCCAACGGCTCGTATTGATGGCACCGTCGGTTTCCTGCACGTTGCTGTGGCCACCCTGATTGTTCGTGTAGGTGATACCCGCGTCAATCAGGCCATACAGCGTAACGCTGGTCTGAGCATGTGCAGCAGTCGCAAAAGCGCCCGTCAGGGCAGCTAACATTACGGCCTTTCTCATTTCTTAGCTCCGGGAACAGAATACTGAATTGTTTATATATAGAGCCCGCTTTCCAGCAACGGCTTCGCGCACTCGCAGGCAAAGCAAGTCCACCGACGTGCAACTCGTGCAACGCGCGCGCTCGTTTGGGGGCATGTGAAGTGTAGAGAGGGGCTTGTTGAGCGAATCCGCGAATTTGCGCAATTCTGATTTTGACGGCCGGCAACGATACGAGCTGCGCGCGCCGCTAAGCCGTGATGGCAAAGGGATTCGGCATTTTGCAAAAAATCTGCGGAGGGTGAGCGGATGAGTGGCTCGACCGTTGTATGTGGTCGCAGCGAGAGCAAAAATGATGCGCAAATACAACGACAACAACGGGAGTCTGAAGGCGCGTGTGTGCGTGCGCCTCGACTGCGCGCTGCACATAACAGGAGGCGGTGTAGCGTGTTTTACGTCCGCGATGGCTGCGGGATGGACGAACCGAACTCCGACGCCGCGAGAAGTTCTGGGCCGCCGAGCATGCTGTGGAGCATCGGATTGAAATGCCCGATCAGATGATGAATGAACGTGCGCGTCCTGGCCGAGAAATAACGGCGGCTTGGGTAGGCGACGCTGACCTCGATCTGTGGCAGATGGTAATCGGTGAGTAGCGGTACGAGCCTGCCACGCATGATGTCCTGCTCGATCAGATAGCTGGGCAGCACCGCGATGCCCATCCCGACCAGCGCGAACTGCCGCAACATCTCGGTGTTGTTCGCGACAATCGCGTTAGTGGGGCTCACTCTCACCTCGCCGGCCCTGCCTGTAAACGCCCACTCTTCGCCCCAATAATCGGTAGAGAGCGAGAGGCACGGATACTCGAGCAGATGCTCGGGATGCGTCGGCGTGCCGTGCCTTTGAAGATACTCGGGCGGCGCGCAGACGGTCATGAAAGCGGTCGTCAACGGCCGCACGACGACGCCAGCGTTACCCGTCTGCCGCGCGACCACGATGCCTGCATCGAAACCGCGTTCAACCAGATCGACGGGGCGGTCCACCAGCGTGATATCCGGCGTGACCCGTGGGTAGCGTGCCGTATAGCCTTGTAGCACAGGCGCAAGCTTGTGCAGGCCGAATACCATCGGCGCCACGATACGCAGGGTCCCAGCAGGTTCGAGGTTGCGCGATGCGACCATCTGCTCGATATCGTCGAGTTCCTCGAGAATCTGCCGTACACGCAGGAGATAGGCGTGACCGGACTCGGTTGGAGACAGGCTGCGGGTGGTGCGATTGAGCAATCGCGTTCCCAGACGGTCTTCGAGATCGGCGACGTGGCGTGTCGCTACTGCATTGGAGATCCTCAACGCGCTGGCGGCGCGGGCGAAGCCGCCAAGATCTGCCACCTTGACGAAGATTCGCATCGAATCCAGATGATCCACAGGACAACTCCTACCGCTGGCGAAACCCGGCGAACGAAATGAGCCGCACCGTCGCGGCGCGGCATGGCTCGCATCAACTATTCTTCAAACTGGCAGATTGTATGGGGTCGTCAATGACGATACTCTGACATCGACATGGCGGCGCCGTCAGCTTTGCAAACGGGGAGAGCTCATATCACCATCGCACGCTCTCGTGGTAGTACTCGTCCTGTTCGGATACGGCCTCGTCTCGCGCGACCGGTTGAGGAAGCGATGTTGTGTTCAACGTTCGCACGGGGTTTGCAACCTCGATGATGGCCGGTGTGGGGCAATGCCGATCGATCCATTTGCGCGCCCAATCGATCGCGTAGTGCTGCGCGTCCTCGGCGTTGGCCAGGCGCGGGCCGACCAGACCCGAGCGCGCGACGCGCCGCCCGTTCTTCACGATTTCCGCCCAGCCGCGAAACGAGGCTTCCTCAAGCCGGTCGACAGCGGCATAGATGACGTAACCTCGTGGGTCGCTGACCTGTGCGCCGTGTGAATGCAGGCCCATCCATTGCGAGTATTCCGTGCGTGGCAGTCGCGGCTTCTGGCGCGCCGGTTGCGCAGCCACGCTGGATTCGTTCGCCGGAACATTTTGGCGTCCTGATAGCTGACGTGTGATCTCGGAGAACGGGGTCGCCGCGCATGCCCTGTCCACGACGCCAGACGAAGTTTGCCAGGCATCCGCGCTTTTCCATAGCACCTGGGGTCCGCCGTCCTCGCGAAGAAAGCGCGGCGGGTGCGGTAACGCGCGCACAATCTCATTGGACGACGGCGTGGGGACATAGGTGAACGTTCGCCCATGTTTCGACAGCAAAGTTACCATCGCGAGGAGCGTGCCGTTCAAACGCCACTCTTCGAACCGGCACCGGCATGTCGGGCCGGACGGATAACCGCAGGGAAGGCGCGACCACGACTCACCGGTAGTCATTACCCACAGAACAGCATTGACCACGACGCGCAGTTTTGCACGAGGCCGTCCGCGACGGGGCGGGTGCTCGGCACTCTGGTCGGAAATCATGGGCTGCAGGAGTGCCCACTCGTCATTGCTTAGCTCATCGAAATACATGTGCTTCTCCACGTCGCCATAGCTGCTTTGCAGCTGGAGCGTCACGAATGCGTGATCGACGATTCGTGCTGGGTCCAAGGGTTGCACACTGATCGTAAGCGCCAGACCTTTTTGGTCCAAGTCGGGCAATACGAAGAATTTCCCGGCATTTATGCCGATTTTGATGTCAGGAAATTCCTAATGCAGCCTGTCTGCGGAGCAGTCGGCCTGCGGCCATGGCGTCCACGCCAGCCGGGGATTCGACTGTCGATTGATCTGACAATAACGCTTCGAGCCGTGCCGTCGTGCCAGCAGCAAACCAGGCGAGGCACGACGAAGGCGTCAGCCGTGGCCCGTGGACTATGGCGCGAATATTGGCGGCATTCCGGCAAACCGTAAAATGGGCGGAGTGGAGTCATATTTAAGGGGAGCATGTCCGTAGTACATTACGGGGCTTATAAAGGTGAGACGCCGTGGACCGACCCGTCAAACGTAGAGCAGCGCTACTCGCGTTGGCGAACGCCAGCCTGCTATGCATGGCCGGTCCCGCTTTCGCATCCGGCCCGGCGCCCCGCGTGGTCTTTCTCAATCCTGGCGAAGCCGTCGAACGCGGCACCGGACAGCAGTGGCAACTCGTTTCCCGCTTCATGCGGGTGGCCGCCAAAACCTTCGGTATGCAGCTGGAGGTCCTGTACGCCGAACGCGATCACCTGTTGATGGTGCGTCAGGCGAGAGAGGTCGCAGCGCGCGCCGACGCCCCCGACTATGTGGTCATCGTCAACGAGAAGATGGCCGCCGCTCAGATGCTGACCGCGCTGGCAGGTTCGCGAGCCAAGGTCCTGCTGATCCACAATGACCTCACTCCGGGCCAGCGCCGGGCGATCGGCAATGAACGGGAAGACATCGCCAACTGGATCGGCACAGCGACGGCGAACGCAGCGCAAGCGGGTTATCGCCTGATGCAATACCTTTATCAGCGCGTGAGTCCGGCCGGCGCGCAGGTGATCGGCATCACGGGGGATCCCAACACGCCGGTGTCGCTCGAGCGTGCCCAGGGCGTCGATGCGTTCCTGTCCCGCGAGCAGGACGCGCACACCTGCCAACTGGTGTTCGGCGACTGGAGCTATGCCGATAGCGCGCAAAAAGCCCGCGTATTGCTGGCGCGCTATCCGCAGGCCAACCTGATCTGGGCCGCCAACGACGCGATGGCGCTCGGCGCCATGAGCGCAGTCACAGAGCGGCATGCGCATGTTCTGGTGGGCGGCATGGGGGCGTTGCAGGAAGCCTTGCAGAGTATCGTCGACGGCGGGCTGGCCGCGATGGTGGCAGGCGACTATTTCATCGGGGCATGGGCGATGGTGTTGCTCTACGACTATCATCACGGCAAGGACTTTGCCGCGTCCGGAGGCGTGCGCCAGAAGCTCGACTTCCTGCGCGTGATCCACCGCGCGAACGCTGCGCAATACTATGACGCCGTGTTCGCTCATGGACAGTCGCTGAACTTCGGCGTGTACTCGAAGTGCCTCTACCCAAGCCCGGGTCCTTACGACTTCGGCCTGCAACGGCTCCTGACTACCGTCCCGACACTCTCGTGATGCACCTTTCTCCGCGCCATGCGCTGCATTCGCTGGGCCTGCACGCCAAGCTGATGCTCGCGCTTGCGGTTCTCGTCGCGATCGTCGCGGGCAGCTCGGCTTATGTCGTGGCCCAGCACGAACGGGACCGGCGCGAAAGCGCACTGGAACAACGTGCCTCGCGGGTTGCGGATCTGCTTAGCCGTTCGCTGGCGCAGCCGCTGTGGAATGTCGACCGCGCGGCTATCGACGAGCAGCTTCAGGCGCTTGCGCCCAACCCCGAGCTCGTCGAATACACCGTCACGGCGACGAATTACGGTGTCGTGTCCACGGTGAAGGGGCCGTCGGCGAACGAACGCGCCGATACCGTGGTACGGGTCCGGCCAATCGAGTTCACCCCGCCTGGCGATGCGCCGCGCGAGCAGATCGGCGAAGTGCGGCTGGTCTACACGCGAGCGTTGGCCGAGCAGGCCATCGGCGCGGCGCGCCGGTCGATCCTCTGGACGGTGGCGGCCATCGTCGCCGCGCTCTATATCGTCACGTTCGTGCTGCTCAAGCGCATGGTACGCGGGCCGATCAATCGTCTCGAAGAGATGGTCGATCGCATCGCCGGCGGCGACCTGCTGGCGCGCTGCGTGGTGGAATCCGGCGACGAGCTGGGGCGGCTCGCCACACGGGTGAACTCGATGGCGGAACGGCTGCGCCAGTCCACCACCTTGCTGCGCGAAAACGAGCGCAAGTACCGCAGCATTGTCGAAAATGCGCTTGAGGGCATCTTCCTGCTCGAGCGCAGCGGCAGGCTCACCGAAGCTAACCCCGCCATGGCGCAGCTGCTCGGCTACCGCAGCCCGAACGAACTGATGGCGGCAGGCGCGGCCGCCTTGTACGGACTGCCGTTCGATGCAGCGCAAATTCGCACGCTGTTCGAGGTGCTGCGCGCCGAGGGTGAGATCGTCGGCTTCGAACTGCGCCTGATGCGTCTGGATGGTGTCCCGATCTGGGTAGAACTGAATGCGCGCGGTGTCAGCGTCGAGGGGAGCGAGCCGGCCGTTCTGGAGGGCTTGATGAGCGATGTGACGGCCCGCAGGCACGTCGTCGAAAACCTGCAGCAGCATCGCGACCAGCTTGAGCGCGAAGTGGCCGAGCGCAAGCGGACCGAGGCTGAACTGCGGGTGTCGCGCGAGCGCTTGCGGCAGCTTTCCGCGCATCTGGAAGCGATCCGCGAGGAAGAGCGCAAGCGTATTGCCATGGAGATTCACGACGATCTCGGTCAGTTGCTCACGGCTTTGAAAATGGATGTATCGCTGCTGCGGATGCATCTCGCGGACGATTCAGCTGCCCTTCGCAAGGCTGATGGCATGCGCGAGCTGGTCGAAAAAACCATCGGCATTGTGCGCAGTGTGGCAAGCCATCTGCGTCCTGCCGCGCTCAATTTCGGTCTCGCCTCGGCGCTGGAGTGGCTGGCCCACGACTTCACGCGCTATGCGCAGATTCCTTGCCACTTCCACCTTGAGGGCCCGGAACCACATCTTCCGGATCCCTCTGCGACGGCCATCTTTCGCATCGTGCAGGAGTCCTTGACCAACGTTGCCCGTCACGCGAAGGCCTCGCGCGTCGACGTGACGCTGCGCAACGTCGACAGCGCGATCGAACTGACGATACGTGACGACGGGCAAGGTTTCGACGTCGCGGCTGCTCGCGAGGGTTATTCATACGGGTTGCTGGGCATGACCGAACGGGCCCGCCTGATCGACGCCGAGCTGCATGTCGAAAGCACGGCCTCAGCTGGCTGTGTGATTCGCCTCTACGTGGGGGAGAAAACCGTCGTTCCGTCTGGCTGAGGGGCCTCGAGCGGGGACAACACGCTCGGAGCCGGGGTGATCTAAAAAACAGATCACGATATTATGTCGTGACTTCCTTGGCTCGCGCGGTGTGCTTAGGATCGCTCCGAGTGGTCGATGTTTCGCAACTCAACCAGACCGATACCCAAAACGCGGAGACCCGATGTTCCGGCTCAACCCCTTCCCGCAAGCGTGCGTGCCCGATGCGTCGCCAGACCCCGATCTCACGCCTGCCTGCCGTGGGCAGATCTTCGCGGAGTGCCGTTTGTGACCGATCGCGGGATGCGTTTCTGCCGCTGTCTGCTCCAGACAGCCGTGCTGCTGGCGAGCTGTGTCATAACTTCATTTGCTTCGGCGTCTTCGTCGTCTACTGACACTGCGTCGAGCGAGGCGGTGGCCCAGCCGTCAGGCCAGGCGGCCACGCACGAGATCCGGGTGGCCGAAGGCGAGGACACACCCACCTCGATGCCCGGCAACGTGGCGCGCAACACTGCCACCGACAATATTCTCGGCAACGTCGTCGAATCGCTGGTCGCACTGCGTGCCGATCTGAGCGTGGCGCCGATGCTCGCGGACAGCTGGGACATTTCGCCGGACGGCAAGAGCTACACGTTTCATCTGCGGCATGGCGTGCTGTTTCATAACGGCGCGCCGGTGACCTCCGCCGAGGTCAAATGGAGTTTCGGGTTCCTGATGAAACGCAGTTCGGGCTTCGAGTGCCGCAGCGTGTTCGACGGCGGCCGGGGCGTGAAAGTCGTGGCGGTGACGGCTCCCGATCCCGAGACCGTCGTGTTCGAACTGGACCGACCCTACGCGCTCTTCCTGAAGCAGATGGTCGACCCGCGCTGTCCGTTGGCGGTGCTGCATCCGTCTAGCGTCGACAGTGACGGCAAATGGTTGAAGCCGGTTGCCACCGGCCCCTATGTCTTCGCCGACTGGAAGCACGGCCAGTACGTGCTGCTCAAGCGGTTCCCGCAATACCGCCCGCGTACCGAGCCATCCAGCGGAGGCGCGGGCGCCAAGATCGCATACGCGGACGTGCGTTTCGTCGTGATTCCCGATGAGGCCGCGCAGAAGTCCGCGCTGGCCGCCGGTCAGATCGACGCCATGACGATCGACGAAAACAATCTGTTGCCGCCCGATCCGCGCTGGCATCTCGTCGAAGGGCCGAGCGCCGATCCTGCCGTGCTGTTGATGCAGAACCGCGACCCGTTGCTCGCGGATGTGCGTATGCGTCGCGCCATTGCCCTCGCGCTCGATCTGCCCGGCATCGTCAATGCGGTCACGGATGGGCACGGGCACTACAACCCGTCGCTGATTCCCGATGCCAACAAACTGTACTCGACGATCGACGCGACCGGTTATACGAAGAACCTGCCGGAGGTCAAACGTCTGCTGGCGCAGGCGGGCTACCACGGTCAGACGCTGAAGCTGGAGACCAGCCGTCGCTTCGAACATATGTACACGCTGGCGGTTTACGTGCAGTCGCTGCTGACGAAGGCGGGAATTCGCACCGAGCTCGATGTCGTCGAATGGAGCAAGCAGGTCAGCGACTTCCGCTCGGGCCGGTTTCAGCTGATGTCCTTCGCCTATTCCGCACGCATTGATCCCGCGCTGATGTTCGGCGATGTGCTCGGCGACAAGTCGAAGACGCCGATGGCGCAGTGGGAGAACCCCGCCGCTCTGGCGCCGCTGCACAGTCTGCAAGGCGTCAGCGACGAAACGGCGCGCAAGCAGGCCTTCGACCGTCTGCACCAGATGATGATTGCCGACGTACCGCTGCTCGGCATGTACAACACACCCGATCTGATTCTGGTCAGCAGCCGTCTGCACGGTTTGACGTCGTGGCCGATGCGGCGCATGCGCTTTTACAACGTGAGCAAGGACTAGATAACGCGATGCTCTCCTACATGATCAAACGCATCGCCATGGCGGTGCCGACCGTGCTGATCGTGACGCTGCTCGTGTTCGGCATGATGCGGGCGATTCCCGGCGATCCGGCTTCGCTGATGCTCGGCGATGTCAACGATCCGGCGCTGCTCGCGCAACTGCGTCATCAGTTTGGGCTGGATCGTTCGGTGCCCGAACAGTTCGTGTTGTGGGTGACGCATCTGGCGCATGGCGACCTGGGTATGTCGATCGTGCGGCACCAACCTGTGGCTGACCTGATCCGCACCACCTTCCCGGTGACCGCCGAGATCGTGCTGTCCGCCACGCTCCTCGCCAGCCTGATTGCTATTCCCGCGGGACTGTTTGCTGCGTGGTCGCAAAACCGCCGGGCCGATCCGGCGATCGTGCTGACCAGCATCCTGCTCGTGTCGCTGCCAAGCTTCTGGGTGGGCATCCTGCTGATGTGGCTGTTCGGTGTGAAGCTGCAATGGCTGCCTACGTTTGGCTTCGAATCGTTTAGCGAGGTGGGGTGGGGTACGGTGCGCTATCTGGTGCTGCCGGTGATCGCGGTGGCGCTCGGCGAAATCGCCGTGCTGACGCGGATGATGCGGGCGAGCAGTCTCGAAGTGCTGCGGCTCGAATACATCTCGCATGCGCGTGCGAAGGGCTTGTCGGAGCCACGCGTGCTGTTGCGGCATGCGTTGCCGAATGCGTTCGGTCCCGCGCTGACGGTAGTCGGGCTGATTCTCGGCCATCTGCTGGCGGGAGGAGCGGTGATCGAAACGGTGTTCACGCTGCCGGGCATGGGACGCCTGCTGGTCGAGAGCATCTATGCGCGTGATTACCCGGTAGTGCAGGCCTGCCTGCTGGTAATTGCGTTGCTGTATGTGCTCGTCAATCTGGTTGTCGATCTGCTGTATCCGGTTTTCGATCCACGGATGAAGCTTTAAATGAAACTGCGCTCCTTCAAACGCTTCAATCTGACGATCGGCGCAGTGCTGGTCGGGCTGCTGGTCGTGACCGCTCTGCTCGGTCTTGTCTACACGCCCTATGATCCGACGGATGTCGATCTGGTCACGCGCTATGCGGCGCCCGGCATCCACCATTGGCTCGGTACGGATGAGTTCGGCCGCGATGTGCTCTCGCGCATCATGGCCGGCGCAGCGGTCAGCCTGACCGTCAGCATCGGCTCGGTGCTGTTCGCTCTCGCGCTCGGGACCGCACTGGGCACCGTGTCCGGTTATGTAGGAGGCTGGCTGGATCGTCTGGTGCTCGTGCTGGTCGATGCGCTGATGGCGTTTCCTGGCCTGCTGCTGGCGCTCGGCATCATGACCGTGCTTGGGCCCTCCAAATGGTCGGTGGTGCTGGCGCTCGGCCTTGCGTACACGCCCTCGGTGACACGGCTCGCCCGCGGCGGCACGCTGTCGTTGCGCAGCCGCGATTTCGTGGTCGCTTCGCAAGCGATGGGCAACGGCGGTGTGTGGACACTCTGCCGTCATGTGCTGCCGAACTGTGTCGCCCCCTTGCTGATTTTCTCGACTTCGCTATTCGGGTCCGCGTTGCTGGCCGAAAGCGCGCTGAGCTTTCTGGGACTCGGCGTACCGCCGCCCGCGCCGACCTGGGGCGGCATGCTCGCCGATAGCCGCAACGCCATCGACCGCGCAATCTGGCTGGCGATTTTCCCCGGCATATCGATTTCGCTCGCGCTGCTCGGCATTAACATGCTGGGCGACGCGGTACGCGACCTGCTCGATCCGCGCATGAACGGAGGAGCCAAATGACGACGCGCCACTCTGCCTCTGCGATGGAGTTCCTGGCGGCTTCCGGTTCGGTGCGGGCAGCCGCGGGATCGGCTCATCAACCGCTCCTCAGCGTGCACGATCTGACGCTGGGATTTCGTGGTCCTGACGATAAGGCGAAGCCGGTCGTGCACGGCGTCAGCTTTGATCTCGATGCGGGCCGTTCGCTGGCTGTGGTCGGGGAGTCCGGCAGCGGCAAGACGCTGATCGGCAAGACCTTGCTCGGCCTGCTGCCGGATGCCGCGCAGATCATGGGGGGCCACGTGAGTTTCGCGGGTCAGCCGCTGCTTGAACAGACGCCGGCCCAGTGGCGAAGCACGCGCGGTATCGGTATCGGCATGGTGTTTCAGGAGCCGATGGTCTCGCTGAATCCGGCGTTCCGGATCGGCGAGCAGTTGACCGAGGCGCTCGTGCGCCGCCGCAACGTGCCGCGCGCGCAAGCGTGGACGCAGGCCGTCGCCATGCTCGAACGCGTGCGCGTGCGCGATCCGCAAGGCTGCATGAAGCGTTATCCGCATGAGTTCTCGGGCGGGATGCGCCAGCGCATCATGCTGGCTGCTGTGATGTTGCTGCGTCCCAAACTGCTGATCGCGGACGAACCGACCACAGCGCTCGACTGCGTGGTCCAGAAGGAAGTCCTCGATCTGATGACGGAGTTGACCCGCGAGGAAGGCACCGCGCTGATCTTCATCAGCCACAATCTTGCGCTGGTGGCGGCTTACACGGAGCAGGTGCTGGTTATGCGTGCGGGTGTCGCCGTCGAAACCGGGCCGGCCGACCAGGTATTATCGCGACCGTCGCACGATTACACGCTGGCCTTGCTCGATGCGTTGCCGCGACGTTTGCCCCCCGTTGACGTGGCGTTGCGCGATTCCGCGCTTGCTGAAACCGCGCCGGCTGCTGCTGCGGCTCCTGCACCCATCCTCGAAGTGCGCGACGTCGCTATCGACTATTCGACCGTGCGCAGCGGCTTCGCGGCCTGGTTTGGCGGCAAGCGTAGCGTGCGGGCCGTCCATCGCACCTCCTTCAGCGTTGGGCCCGGCGAGACGCTGGCGATCGTCGGCGAGTCGGGCAGCGGCAAGACGAGTCTCACCAAGGCCGTGCTCGGCCTGGTCACACCGGCAGAGGGTGATGTGCTGCTGAACGGCGAGCAGTTTCTCGACGCCGGCGCAAAGCGTCTGCAGGCTGCGCGTCGGGCGATCCAGATTGTCTTTCAGGATCCCTATTCGTCTCTCGATCCGCGCATGCGGGTCGGCTCGCTGGTGGCTGAAGGATTAAGGGCCGACCCTAGTCTCGATGCAGCGCAACGTGCAGAGCGTGTCGCTACCGCGCTGGCGGATGTGGGTCTCTCCGATCATGCGCGGCGCTTCGTGCACGAGTTGTCCGGGGGACAGCGTCAGCGCGTGGCGATTGCACGGGCGCTTGCGAGCCGTCCCGCAGTCATCATTGCCGACGAACCTGTTTCGGCGCTCGACGTCACCGTGCAGAAGCAGGTGCTCGATATGCTCGTCGCGCTACAGGCACGGTACGGCTTCGCCTGTTTGCTGATTTCGCATGACCTCGGTGTGGTCGAACAGATCGCCGACCGCGTGCTGGTGATGCTGCGCGGACATCTGGTCGAGGAAGGCACGCGTGACGCGGTCTTCGACGACCCCTGCCATCCGTACACGCGCCGCCTGCTGCAAGCCGTGCCTGAGTTGCGCGGCAACCGCACGGATGGCTTCAAGGTGCTGTCGCGCGAGGTGCCTGCGCCGCGTCTTGCCGACGATCGCTATTTCGATCCCGACAGGCCGGAGAAAGGCGCGCCGCTTCTCACTCAGGTGGGGCAAGGTAATGCAGGGCATCGAGTCGCGCTATACGCGGGCACCTGAACGCAGCGCTAGGCGTTGCGAAATGAACGAGGCAAAGCAACGAAGCAAAAGCGGCACAAAACAACGTGCCAGCCAACGCGACAAAAAGAGGTGCCCAGCGGCACCTCTTTCGAGAAAGTAGCTTGAATGAAGCGTCAGAAGCGATGTCGAATGCCGACGACGACGGCCGCCTGCTTGTCGGTCGACGAGTTCGACAGATTGGTAATCGCCGCCACCGCCTGTTTGCCGGTCGAATCTTCGCCACTCGCGTGTTCGTAGATCCCGACCACATACAGGTCGGTGCGTTTCGACAGGAAGTAGTTCGCGCCGAGGTTCACCTGGTTGTACGTAGCACCGGAGATGCTGCCGACCGAATCGCCACGGGTATAGGTGTAGGCCACGCCAAGCTGCAGGGCAGGGGTCACGAGATAGGCGAAGTTCAGTTCGCCGATATTGAAGCTTGCGGTGCCGGTCAGATGTTCTGGGTTCAGCCCAGCGCCCGCTTCGCTGCCGAGGTTCTGGAAGGCCACGTTGCTGTAGGTCCCGCCGATCGTCGCATTGCCGATGCGGTATGCGGCGCCCGCTGCGATCACCTGCCACGCGCCGGCCGAGGCGAAGCCGCTGTACACCGGGCTTGACATATTGAGGGCGCTGGTCGAAGTCGAGGAGTTGGCGTTCGGGTTGGTGCCGAACACGGAGTAGTTCGGATCCTTGGCCTTTTCATAGACGAGGCCAAGGCTGAGCGAGCCATTGTGATATCCGGCGCCTACGCCGAAGAGCTGGTCCTCGGTGAAATCGCCTGCCTTGCCGCCGAGGCTGTACATGCCGCCGAAGGTGATACCGCCATAGTTCTGGCTCGCGAACTTGATCGAGTTGTTGATGCGGTAGGAGTTGTCGAAGTTGTCCATGTCGCCCGGGTGTGCGCCGTAGATGCTGCCCCATTCGGTGGCGGTCACGAGCTCTTCGGCATTGCCCGATTCGAAGCTGCCGACGTAGTCGCCGAGCGGGTCGTACTGGCGGCCGAGGGTGACGGTACCATAGGGACTCGACAGGCCGACGTAGGCCTTGCGTCCGAACAGATCGCCGCCCTGGCCGAGCGTGCCGTTGTTGATGGCGAAGCCGCCTTCGAGGCGGAAGATCGCGGCGAGGCCGCCGCCGAGATCTTCTGTGCCGCGCAGGCCCCAACGGTCGCCCTGCAGGTTGCCGGAGGCCAGCGAGTACTGCTGGGAGCCTTTGGCATTCGAGTTGAACGCGATACCAGTGTCGAGCAGCCCGTAAAGCGTCACGCTGCTTTGCGCATGCGCAACGCTGGAGAACGCGGCGAGTGCGGCGATCATGGGTATGGTCTTTTTCATCGTATTTGTCCTCGGCGGAGCCGGATGCAAGTGGTGTGAACTCAGGTAAACAGCAGTGCAGCGAGACCTGCGCTTAAGCACGGGTTGCGGCAAATCCTATGTGGCTATTTTTTGACCCGGAAGACCGATCCTTGGCATCGCGATCTAATCGGAAGATCACAAGAGAGACCCGCATTTGCAGCGTGTCGAAGACGTGCTAGTCACGTGCCAAAGAGTTGCTAAGGACCTTTAAGAAATGCAATCGAATAAGGTGATCACATGACGTTGAGCCAGCTCAGAGTGTTTTGCGCAGTGGTCGAGCAGGGCAGTTTCCGGGCCGCGTCGCGCTCGCTCGATATCGCGCAGAGCGCATTGACCCACGCGATCCAGAGTCTCGAAGCGGAACTGGCCGTGCCGCTGCTGACGCGCTCGCACCTAGGCATCAGCCTCACACCGTTCGGGGAGAAGTTGCTGGCCCGTGCGTCGTCGATCCTCAAGGATTGCGAGCGCATCGATCAGGACATGCGTGAACTGGAAGGCGAACCGTCGGGACGCATCGCCGTTGGCCTGACCTCCGAACCGCTTGCCGAGTTGCTGGTGCCGGTGGTCACGCGCTTCATGTCGTCGTTCCCGCGTGTGCTCGTGCATCTGTCGAGCGGGTCGTCGCAAATGCTGATTGAACGGATTCGCGATGGACGCCTCGATTTCGCGCTGTGTCCGCTTGCGCCGGAGTTCGACGACGTGGATCTGCATATCGACCGGCTTTATCGCTCCGCGCCGGCGATCCTGGCGCGCGCCGGTCACCCGATGGCTCGCGCCACGTCGATTGCCGAGCTGACCGATTGCGAATGGGTGGGCTTCAAGCGCGAGGGCGTTGTCGGCATTGCGGCGAATCGTCTGGTGGGCATGTTCGCGGCGAATGGCCTGGGCATGCCCAAGATCGTCATTACCGCCGAGACCCTGCTCGAATCGCTGTTCTTGGTGTGCGAAACCGACTATCTGACCATGGACCCGGGCGTGCTCGCCGACTACAAGCTGTTCTCGGGATCGCTCATCCGGGTGCCGATTCGCGAGACCTTCCAGCCGCGCGATATCAGCCTGATCCGGCGCAGCAATTCTCCGCTGACGGGGATCGCGCACGAGTTATCGAGCATGCTGGTTTCGTATGCGCGTCTAAAGCGCGGCGTGTCGCGTAACAGCGAGTCCTGAACCGCCTGGCAGACGGATTCAGGGCGATTTCGGGGGTGATCTGATCTATCGATCACGATAACCCCGACCAGGCTTCTGCAGGCCTGTTGCGACGCGTAGCATCATGTCCATGCTTCGACGTGTCCGGTTTATCCGGCTTCTCCGGCTCATCAGGCGTCTTTGCCGCAACGCCGCACTTGGGGCATCAGCCGGTATGAGTCACGAGCGTCGCAGCCTGTCGATGAACCACAGGACAATTTTCTAAATGCACAGCGCTAAACACCGCCTGCTTGCTGCCTCGGACGGCACCGCGCATCAGCTGGTTTCGCATCATTTCGGCGACCAGACTTACGGCAAGAAGATCTATATCCAGGCTGGCCTGCACGCCGATGAAATGCCGGGCATGCTGGTCGCGCTGACCCTCCAGGAGGAGCTTCAGCAACTGGAGAAAGAGGGCCGCCTGCGCTGCGAAGTCGTGCTGGTCAGCACGGCCAATCCGATCGGCCTCGCGCAGGTCGTGCTCGGCTATCCGATCGGGCGGTTCGATCTGGCGAGCGGCCGCAACTTCAATCGGGGTTTCCCGCTTCTCGCAGGGAAAATCGCTGAAGCGGTCGAAGGAGAACTGGGCGGCGACGCAAAGAAAAACGTCGCGACGATTCGCCGGGCCTGGCGTGATCTGTTGCTCGCGCAACAGCCTCGCCAGACCTTCGACGACCTGCAGCGCGCGTTGATGCTGCTATCGCTGGATGCAGACATCATTCTCGATCTGCATTGCTCGCGGGAAGCCGCGCTGCATCTCTACACGGGTGAGGCCCTCTGGCAGAAGGCGGAGCCGCTGGCCCGCTATCTTGGTGCGAGCGCTTCGCTGCTGGCCGTCGACTCGGGTGGTCAATCGTTCGATGAAGCGCACAGCTTCACATGGTGGCAACTGCAGCAACGCTTTAATGAACGCTTTCCGATCGCGCATGGAAGCACGGCGATTACGGTCGAGCATCGCGGTCAGCGCGACGTCAACGACGAACTGGCCCGGAAGGATGCGGCGGCGATTCTCGATTACCTGACCTGGTACGGCGCGATCGAAGCGCAAGTCAAACCGCTGCCGCCGCTTGCTTACCCCGCAACGCCGCTGGCCGGCAGCGAACAGTTTTATGCGTCGGTCACGGGCATCCTGCTGCACTGCGTGGAACCCGGTGCGCGCGTCAGCGCCGGTCAGCAGATGTTCGTGATCGTCGATACGACGGATGGTACGCGCACCGCGATCTGCAGCCGTACCGCCGGCATCTTTTATATGCGAAGAGACGTCCGCTATGTGCGGCAGGGCGATCCGCTCGGGCGCGTGTCGGGCGACGAAGTAATCCGCTCCGGCTATCTGCTGAGCGCATGAGGTTCTTCGAACGTTGATGAGAGTGAACACAAAATGACGAGATATATTGACGTAAGCGATGTTCGCAAGCTGGTGACGTCGATCGGCGCGGAAGCGTTCATCACGACGATGGCGGACTATATCCGCGCGGATTACCTGCGCTGGAACGAGTTCGAGAAATCGGCGCGGGTGGCTAACCATGTCCCGGGCGGAGTGATTGAACTGATGCCGACTTCGGACAGCACGCTCTATGGATTCAAGTATGTCAACGGGCACCCGAAGAATACCCACGTCAATATGCTCACGGTGATGGCATTCGGCGTGCTGGCGGAGGTCGAATCCGGTTTTCCGGTGCTATTGAGCGAATTCACGATCATGACCGCATTGCGCACCGCCGCGACGTCCGCGTTGGTCGCCAAGGCGCTCGCGCGGCCTGCGTCAAGATCGATGGCGTTGATCGGCAACGGTGCGCAAAGCGAATTCCAGGTGCTGGCGTTCAAGGCGATGCTTGGCGTGAACGAAGTTCGCGCGTTCGATATCGACCCCGCGGCAACCGACAAACTGATCCGCAACCTGTCTGGTCTGAAAGACCTCAAGATTATCCGTGCGGCGAGTGCGGCCGAGGCCGTGCGCGGCGCGGATATCGTCACGACGGTAACAGCGGACAAGACCAACGCAACGATCCTGACGCCGGACATGATCGAACCGGGTATGCATATCAATGCGGTTGGCGGCGATTGTCCCGGCAAGACGGAACTGCACGCCGACGTGTTGAGAGGCGCCCGGGTGATCGTGGAGTTCGAGCCGCAGACGCGAATCGAGGGCGATATCCAGCAGCTTCCTGCCGATTTTCCGGTGGTTGAACTCTGGCGCGTGCTGTCGGGCGAGGTTGCCGGGCGGGAAAGCGATGCGCAAGTGACGGTGTTCGACTCGGTCGGTTTCGCGCTCGAGGATTTCTCGGCGCTGCGCTATCTGCGCGATGTGAGCGATGCCCGCGATATCGGTGAGCAGATCGAACTGATTCCGGCGCCGGCGAATCCCAAGGACCTGTATCAGTTCGTCGTTCCCGTGTCGGCGTCGTACACTACGCAGCGCGAAGTGTTGCACGCGTAACGCGTAGTGTTCGCTCGAAATGTCCCATCGGTGTCCTCGCGATGTTTCAACGGCCCAATGCAACCGGTAGACAAAATGTCAGACTCTCTTCTTGATCGGGGCGTAGCGGCTTCAGCCGGCGCGGGCGATGCCCGTCATGGCGTTCAGCAAGGCGCGTACGCGGATGGCTTGAGCCGCGCAGAACCATCGACGATGGGCGTGGACGCGGACGCTGTCATTGCATTTCTGGACGCCGTCGAAGCAGCGGAACTCGACTTGCATTCGTTGATGATCCACCGTAACGGCAAGGTGGTGGTGGAGGCATGGCGCTGGCCGTATCGCGCGGACCGTCCGCGTAACCTGCATTCGGTTGCCAAAAGCTTTACCGCTTGCGCGATCGGCCTCGCGCTGGAAGAAAAACGCTTCGGCCTTGACGACAAGGTGGTGTCGTTTTTCCCGGACGCGCTTCCCGCGGTCATGAGCGACCGGCTCGCGGCCCTGACGCTCGAAGACCTGCTCACCATGCGTGTGGGTCACGCCGGCGAGACCTCGGGCGCACAATGGCGCGTGCTGGGAACGAGCTGGATCGAAGCATTCTTCAGGATCCCTATCGTTGAGCAGCCGGGCGGATCGTTCCTGTACACGAGCGCGGCCAGTTATATGTTGTCGGCGGTATTGAGTCGCGTAACGGGACAAACGCTGCACGATTACCTTAAGCCGAGGCTGCTCGAACCTTTGGGTATTGCGGGTGAAACGTGGGACATCGGCCCTGATGGCATCAATCCTGGTGGCAACGGACTCACGGCCAAAACAGTCGACCTGCTCAAACTTGGCATCCTGCATGCACAGGGCGGCATGTGGGAAGGCAAGCGGCTGCTTCCGGAGCAGTGGGTGGCGAACGCGACCCGTTCACACGTCGAATCAGGACGGTATGGATATCACTGGTGGACGCGCCCAGACGGTATGTACAGCGCGATCGGAAAATTTGTGCAGATGGCCCTGGTATTTCCCGCGCACGGTGTCACGCTCGCAGTGACCGGTGCGATCAAGGGGAGCGGGAAGCTCATGCCTTATGTGGATCGTTACTTTCCGGCAGCGTTCCGTGAAGTCTTCCGCGATGGCCCCGTTGCGGGTCACGCCGCGGATGCGCGACTCAAGGCACGGCTTGTCGAATGGCAACGGGAAGATGCGCCGGTAGCATGGAAGGCGCCGTATCTGCTCGCTGGTCCGGATGCGCATTCAGGCGGTACTTCGCGTGCTCGTACGGAGAAAATGCGCTTCACGATGCAGCCGAATGCGCAGGGCATCCAGGCATTGCAACTGGAGTTCAGCGAGCGCGAATGCACGTTGCGCTTGACCGATGCGGATGGCGAACATGCGATCGTTGCCGGCTTCGGGCGCTGGATTGAAGGCCCCAACGAGATGCCCGGCCGCGATCTGCACCATGGGTATCGCCTGCTGGGCAGCCCGGTGGTGGCACGCGCCTGCTGGCTCGATCCGGCGCGCCTGCAGATGACGTGGATCTTTGCGGAAACGGCCTTCCGCGATACGGTCGTCTGCGAGTTTTCGGGGCGAGAGGTCGTCTTCAAACGTGACGTCAATATCAACAGCGGCGCGTTGCGTCACGACGATGTCACTGGCACTCTCGACGACCAGGCGCGAGCGAACGGCGTGTAAACGCGTTTCCAAACCGCGCAACCCGGAATTTCCGCGCAATACCACGTCACCGCTTTCAAAGCCACTCTTCGGACCTGGTCGTTTGCCTCAAACGTGCCCGCAAACGATTGCAGCGGAACAAAAGCAAAAAAACTTCACGTTTCGCAAATTCAGGGTTAATCCGATATAAAGCTGGCATCTTTTCCTGCCGATATACCGGATGCGGTGCTAGTGAAGCGCATGGGCGGCGACCTTAAGATCGCCTGCAGGGAGGCGCTTCTCTGGCACGGCACACTAAATATATTCCTGAGAGAAAGCATGACCGGACTCCCTCCCCGAGAGAGGAGCGTCGGCGTGTTTTGTTTTTTTCGCCCGTTCAACGAGGAGAACGAAGTGGAACATTCAACGCCTGAGCGGCACCTGGAAATGAACGAACTCAGCGCGGTCAGCGCCGCGCTAAATCGTGTTCAGGCCGTCATCGAGTTCGACCTGCACGGCATCGTTCTGCACGCCAACGACAACTTCCTGAAGACCGTGGGCTACACGCTCGACGAGATTCGTGGCCAGCATCACCGCATGTTTTGCGAGGCCGCTTACGCCGACAGTGCCGCCTATCGTCTGTTCTGGGAGAAGCTCGCCCGCGGCGAGTTCGATCAGGGCGAGTATCAGCGCGTGGGCCGCGGCGGCCGCGAAATCTGGATCAACGCCTCGTATAACCCGGTGTTCGACGCCGCCGGCAAACCCTACAAGGTCATCAAGTTCGCCACGGATATCACCGCGGCGCGCCAGCAGAATGCCGAATACGAAGGCAAGGTGCGCGCGGTCGATCGCGCCCAGGCTGTGATCGAATTCGATCTCTCGGGCAACGTGCTCTCGGCCAATCAGAACTTCCTCGATACGCTCGGCTACCGGCTCGATGAGATCCAGGGCAAGCACCACCGCATGTTCTGCGAGGAGGCGTATACCGCGAGCGCGGAATACCGCGATTTCTGGGCGAAACTGAACCGCGGCGAATTCGATGCAGGCCGCTATAAGCGCGTGGGCAAGGGCGGCCGTGCAGTGTGGATTCAGGCTACCTACAACCCGATTTTCGATGTCGGCGGGCGACTCTGCAAGGTGATCAAGTTCGCGACCGACGTGACGGCCCAGGTCGCGCTGGAAGAGCAGATCCGGCGCCGCGCGCAAAGCGATCAACGCAAGGTCGAGGCGCTCCTGCAGGTGGTCAGCAAGGCCGCCGCGGGGGACCTGACGGGCAGCGTCGAAGTGGCCGGCACCGAGCCTATCGACCAGCTTGCGAGCGGCATCAAGCGGATGATGGACGATCTGCGCGGCGTGATCGGCAAGGTGGTCGATTCGGCCGGCGGCTTCACCGCCTCGTCGCAGGATATCGCGGGGCGTGCCAACACGGTGGCAAGCGGCGCGCAGTTGCTTGGCGCAACTGTCGAGGAGATGAACGCGTCGATCGAAGAACTGACCGCATCGATCAATTCGATCGCCGACAACTCGCGCAGCGCCGACAACCTTGCTAAAGATACCCAGCAGGAAGCGGAGCGCGGCGCGAAGGCGATTACCCGCTCGATCGAAGCGATGGAGCTGATCAATAAGTCATCCGAAGATATCAGCGAGATCATCAAGGTGATCGGCGAGATTGCCAGCCAGACCAATCTGCTCGCGTTCAACGCGGCTATCGAGGCAGCGCGTGCGGGCGAACATGGGCTCGGCTTTTCCGTAGTGGCCGACGAGGTGCGCAAGCTTGCCGAGCGTTCGTCGCAGGCGACCAAGGAAATCTCGAAGCTGATCAACGAATCGGTCAAACGGGTCGCTCAGGGCAGCGAAATCTCCAAGCAGGCCGGCGAAGCCTTCGACAAGATCGTCAACGGTGTGAGCCGCACGACACACGCCATCTCGGAGATTTCCTGCGGCGCGGACGAGCAGTTGATCGCCGCCCGCGAGGTCAGTGCCGCGATCCAGCAGGTGGCCGAAGAAACAGAGAAGTCCGCCAGCGCCTGCGACACGATTGCGCGGGCCAGCGCCACGCTGATGCAGGGCGCGGAAACGCTCGATCAGACCGTCACACGCTTCGTCGTCTGACGCAGGAGGCGCCTTGGATAACGAGCGCGAGGTCGATCAGGCGACCCGCCGGGCCTTCTTCGATCAGGTTCGGCGGCATACCGGCATCGCCATGAGCGAGCGCAAGTGGACCCTGCTGGAGGGCCGCTTGCGCCGGCGGGTGCGCGAGCTGGCACTGCCCGGTTACCGGGACTATCTGCATGTGCTGGAGGCGAAGCCCGAAGAGGTGCGCGATTTCATCGATCTGGTGACGACCAACGAAACCTCGTTCTTTCGCACGCCGCGCATCTGGGAGTATTTCGCCGGGCAGTTTCTGCCGCGCTGGTTCGAGACGCACGGCAGCACGCCTTTGCGGGTGTGGTCGGCGGCAGCTTCGAGCGGCGAGGAAGCCTATACGGTGGCGATGCTGTGCGAAGAGTTTCGTGAGCGGCATCCGGCGTTTCGCTACCGGATTCTCGCTACCGATATCGGTGACGCGATTCTGCGCAAGGCTGCCGCGGCGCATTACCAGGGCCGCAGCATCGAGGGGCTCAGGCAAACCCATCCTGACCTGCTGGGCAAGTACTTCAGCGCTGCGGACGATGGTTTCGTGGCCGCCCCGGCGTTGCGCGCGAACGTGACGTTCCGCAAACACAATCTGCACGAGGCGGCGCGCGACATCGGCACGATGGACGTCACGCTGTTGCGTAATGTGCTGATCTATTTCGACGCTGCTGGCCAACAGGTGGTGCTCGAAAACGTGCGACGCGCGATGGCACCGGATGGTGTGCTGATTGTTGGGGAATCCGAATCGTTGAGCCGCTTCGATATGGGATTCGCCTTCGAACAGCCGCTTATCTATCGCAATGAGGTTCGTCCGTGACCGATGCGCGCGAGATTCAGGTGCATATGTGCGCCATTGGCATCGGCAATGGACAGGACGTGTTGCGTGCGACGCTCGGCTCGTGTGTCGGCATTGGGCTGTTGTGGCGCGAGCGCGGCATCTACGGACTCGCGCACTGCCTGCTGCCCGATGCGGCCGTGCGGCCGGAGGGCATCGGCGCAAAATACGTCACGCAGGCGATTCCGTCGCTGCTGAGCCTGATGCAGGTGCAGCGCGCCTCGCATGGCGCGCTGGAGGCCGTGTTGGCGGGTGGCGCGAACATGGTGCATTACGCGCGCCGTCCCACTCACGCGCCGATCGGCGAGCAGAACGTGCGCACTGCACAGATCCTGCTCGAAGGACTTGGCGTGCGTGTCGTGCACGAGGATGTCGGCGGCGAATGCGGCCGGCAACTGCTGATCGATTGCCGGCAGCATGCGTTCGTTGTGAAAAAAATCACCCGCACTCTCTGAACGGGGTCCTCGTCATGGATATCAACGCAACGTCCGCCGGCAGTTCCGCTGTTGAACTGTTCGGCTCCTTTCACCTCGGCGAGACGGAACTGGCGCTGCCGGTTGCTGACCTGCAGGAGGTGGTCAACTACCCGGCAGCTGTCACACCGGTGCCGCTGGCGCCACGCCATCTGCTCGGTATTTTCAACTTGCGTGGCACGCTGATTCCGATCGTCGATCTGCGTCAGTTGCTGCATCTGCCCGAGGAAGCCGCAAGCAGCGTCAGCAAGATCGCGATCGTCGAACTCGGCGACGTGCGGGTGGGGCTGCGGTTCGACACCACCGGCGAAATCCTGCGCGTGCCGGCGGCGCAGAAGATCGCCTTCGACCGCGCGGATCCGCCGCAGCAGAGCCCGGCTGTGATTTGCGGTGCGCTGAAGCTCGACGGCGGCGAGCGGATCTTGCAGATCCTCTCGGCTGCTGCGCTGCTCGGGTTGCCGGACGTACCGCATCTGCATCACCGCAGCGCGGCGCCCGAGCGGCGCGCGCAGCAGGCACAGCGTCGACAGACCGTGTCGTTTCGCGTCGGCGAGGCGCATCTGGCGCTGCCGATGGCGGCGATTCAGGAGATTATCCGCGTGCCCGCCATGCATCCGTCGCCCCTCGCGGATGAGATCTGCATCGGCATGCTGAACCTGCGCGGCACGACCGTCCCGGTGGTCGACTTTGCCCGCTTCATGGGACTCGAGCGTGAGGACGCGGCGGCATCGGGCGTTGCCAGCGCCGCGTCCACGGACGAGCGGCGCATCGTCGTGCTGAATCATCAGGAGCTGCATGTCGGCCTGATGGTCGACGAGGTGCGCAGCATCGTCGGCTATCGCGACGACGAATTGCTCGTGATGCCCGCTTATAGCCGTCGCCATGTGGCGTTGTTTGCGGGCTGTCTTGGCAACGACGGGCGCGACAGCATCATCCTGTTGAATCCGGAAGCGCTCTGCAGCCACGAGCGCATTACCGCCGTGGCCCGGGGTCATCGCGATCTGTATCGCGACAGGACCCAGGCGGGCGGCGCTTCAGGTGGCGGCCATGGGAAAGGCGGAAACGCCGGACGTGGTCCGCGCGAGACCTATGTGACGTTCCGGCTCGGTCATCTGCTAGGCGTGCGCATTGGCCAGTTGCGCGAGGTGATCGATTATTCCAGCGAGGTCGTGGTGACGCCTGGCGCGCCGCCGTACGTGCGCGGCGTGCTGCATCTGCGCCGCGAGCTGTTGACGGTGGTGGATGTGCGCGCGATGTACGGCATGCCGCCGTACGACGATCTCGCGCAGGCAAAGATCCTGATCGTCGAGCATCGCGGCGAGAAGTACGGCCTCGTGGTCGACGCGGTCGACAACATCGTCACCATCGAAGCCGCCAGCCGGATTCCGGTGCCGCCCATGCTGACGCGCCAGCTAGCCAACGGCTGGGGCAATGGCATGACCGAGGCGGTCGAATTGCCAGGCCGTGGCACCTTGATGCTGATCGACCTGGCGACGCTGTGCGAACGGGTCGCGGTTGAGGCGGAGGTGTGACGGGGCGCGTGGACAGCCACGCCGGCCGTTGACCGTGCGGTCCGGCTAATCTGACGCGAGCGACGTCACCCCCGTACTTACTGCTGCGCTACCGGTTCTGCTGGAGACTGTTCGACTGTCGCCACGCCGCAGAACCAGTCGCCGCTGTGGGGCGGATATTGCCAGCGCGTGTCCTGCTTCAGGACGGTCGCACACTGGTCGTGCCACGTTACGCCCGGATTGGCTGCGGTGCATTGGAGCGCCAATGGGTATGCAGGTGCGTGCGCGAGCTGGCCGCCGCCTATCGGAGTGCCAGCCAGCGGGGTACTGCCCGGCTGCGTGGTGTGCCGCGGTGTGTCGCTGGGCGCGGCGGCAGCCACAGGGGTGCCGCTCGCCGCAGTGCCAGCCACGGGAACGCCGGCCGGCGCAGTGCCGCCCAACGCAGTTCCACCCGTTTCCGCGTCCGGTTGAGCATGGGCGATCGCGCGCCGTCCCGCATCGCGCGGCCCTTCGTTCAGGCGCGGCGTCGGCGTGGCCGGTTGTGCGGACTTATCCGGCTGACCCGACGGTTCCTGCTGCAGGCTCGTCAACAAAAGCTGCAGTTCCTGGATGCGTCCGGTGTACCAGGTTTTCAGGCATTCCTCATCGCTGCAGTTCGCTTCCCGCCAGGCCCATTTGCTGTCGCTGTCGGCGCGGAACGCCCGGGGATTGGAGACGGAGCGCCGCGCTTGCCAGTACAGCTTGCCAAGCACGTCGTCGAGCTTCGATAGATCAGCTCGGTGGCAGATCAGTTGTTCCGTGATCGAACGGCCCTTGTTGCAATCGAAGCTGGTCGCGTGGGCCGGCAGGTGGGTGAGCAGCAGGCTTGCGAAAACGGTGGTTCGGAAGATCTTCATGGCAGTCCGGACAGAGCAGGGTCGGTAATGCGATGAATGATCGGCTGAGTTGGAAACGGCCAGACCTCAAAAAAAGGACGAGTTCGCAAACTTCTTACCAAATGTTGCTATCAGCCCGCGAATGACCTGCGACCTTCATCGGGATGCGGTACGCTTGCTTACACAGTGACATCCAGACGCAGCGACAATCGAAACCGCCCCGCCAGAGGAGGCCGCAATGCGAAGACAGTTGGTGCAGTGCTGTTATGCAGGATTGACCGCCCTGTTGCTCGTGCCCGCCGCCGCGTTCGCGCAGGCGCAGGCCGTCACCAATAGCTCAGTGAACCTTCGGGCCGGTCCCGCACGGGACTACCCGGTGGTCTCGCAATTGCCGGGTGGCCTGCCGGTCACGGTGATGGGGTGTGTCGCCGGCTACAGCTGGTGCGATGTCGCGACGCCCAATCTGCGCGGCTGGGTTTATGCGGGACGGCTCAACTATCCTTATCAAGGCAACCCGGTCCCCGTGCTGGGCTATGGAAACGCGATCGGCTTGCCGATCGTGACGTTCTCGATCGGGACGTATTGGGGTAACTATTATCGTGGCCGGCCGTGGTACCGGGATCAGTCGCGCTGGGCGCATCGTCCTCCGCCACGGCCGCCGCGCCCGGGTGCGGGACGTCCGCCTGGCCGGCCTCCAGGTGGACAGCCTCCGGGCGGCGGCGGTCGACCTCCCGGCGGCGGCAAGCCACCGGGTGGTGGGGGCGGTGGACAGGGTTCACGCCCTCCAGGTGGCGGCGGACAAGGCGGACGGCCGCCAGGCGGCGGTTAGACGGGGCAGCCAGGGAGTACGCCGCCGCGTGACCACCTAAGGTGAACACGTCAGGCCGCGGGCAAGGCGAACCCGCCGCGCCGCAAGGCTCAGGCGGCATAAAGCCCGTACAGATCTCAACAAGGACAGGGAGCGATGGCAGTGGCTGAACACAAGACTTGTGGCGCATCGGCGGTGGGCCTGGCGACATTGGCCGCCGACGGCACCGTCCTCGATAGCTGGTTTCCCGAGCCTGAACTGGCGGAAGGGCCGCTCGCAGGCGGCACGGCGCGGCTATCGCACGAGGAAGTGTCGCGGGCGATCGGCGACGCCGCCGCGAATTGCGTCGGCCCCGACGAGCGACGCGGCGTCGAGGTGATCGGCGTGCGCACGGCGATTGCCTCGCTCGCCGAGCCGCCGCTCGATGCACACGACGTCTATCTGCGCCTGCATCTGCTCAGCCACCGGCTGATCCGCCCGCATGAGGCCAATCTGAGCGGTCTGTTCGGATTGCTTGCCAATGTCGCATGGACCTCGTTTGGTCCCTGCACCGTGGAATCGGTCGCACAGGTGCGCCTGAAGGCGCGGGCCGCGCGCACCACGTTCGAAGTCACCGGCATCGACAAATTCCCGCGCATGACTGACTACGTCGTGCCCGCAGGCGTGCGTATCGCCAACGTGGACCGGGTCAGGCTCGGTGCCTATCTCGCCCCAGGCACCACGGTCATGCACGAAGGCTTCTGCAATTTCAATGCGGGGACCCTTGGCGCGTCTATGGTCGAAGGCCGCATCAGTTCAGGCGTGGTGGTCGACGATCACAGCGATATCGGCGGCGGCGCGTCGATCATGGGCACGCTCTCGGGCGGCGGCACGCAAGTCGTATCGGTGGGCAAGCGCTGCCTGTTGGGCGCCAACGCGGGGATCGGCATTTCGCTTGGCGACGACTGCGTGGTCGAAGCCGGCTGCTACATCACGGCGGGCACCCGGGTCAGCTTGCCGGACGGCGCGGTGGTCAAGGCAGCCGAGCTGTCGGGGCAGCCGGGGTGGCTGTTCCGCCGCAATTCGCAGAGCGGGGCGGTGGAGGCCATCTCGCGCACCAAGACGTGGGGACAACTGAATCCGGACTTGCACACGCATAACTAGGCGACCGCAGCGGATACGGCGCGGCCGACGGTTTACGCCACTGTCCCTGGCGTAAACCCCAGTGCGCTAGCGGTCCCATCCTGCCGATGTCGGGTTAGGGGGCTCGATTATGACTTGCCAGGTGACACCAGGTGACACGGTTGGAGCAGAGTCTGACAGCGCCCGCTATTCGACGGGGCTGGCGGAGCGCCTGCTCGCGTCCGAGCGCAGCGTATTGCGGCTGATCACGCGCAACACGCCGCTGCCCGAACTGCTCGACGAGGTGTGCCGCCGCGCGGAAGCCTTGCTCGGCGAGGACGCGTCCTGCACGATCCTGCTGCTCGATGCCGACGGCATCCACACGCGTTCCGGCGGTGCGCCGTCGCTGCCGAAGGAATACACCGAGGCGCTGAACGGGGTTGCCATCGGTCCGCAGGTGGGCTCGTGCGGCACTGCCATGTTTCTGCGGCGCCTGGTAGTGGTCGAGGACATCGAGACCGATCCGCTGTGGGTGGACTTCAAGCAGCTCGCCTTGCCGCATGGCTTGCGTTCGTGCTGGTCGATTCCGTTCGAAAACGACGCGGGCCAGGTGCTGGGCGCGTTTGCCGTCTACTACCGCACGCCGCGCCGGCCGGTTGCCGACGAGGAGGCCATGCTGCGCGATATCGGCCGCAGCGTCGGCCTCGCCGTGCATCAGGACGCGATGGCGCGGCGCCTGGCGCAAAGCGAGGAGCACCACCGCCTTGTCGTCAATCACCTGAACGAAGGCATCGTCGTGCAGACGCGCGACGGAGTGGTGCTCGCCTGCAACCCTAGCGCGCTGCGCATGCTGCACGCGGGAAGCGAGCTGATTGGCCAGGACATCCAGACTGTCATGCGGCGCAGCTTCCATGAGGACGGCACGCCGATCGCCCAGACCGACCGCCCGACGGTGCGCGTGCTGGCAAGCGGCAAACCGCTGCTCGGCCAGACGATCGGTGTGGAGCTCGCGGACGACGAAATCATCTGGATCACGGTGAACGTGGTGCCCATCGTGAAGCCTGGCGAGCGCGAGCTGGGTTCGATGCTGATCTCGTTCACCGATATCGGCCCGGTGCGCAAGGCCCAGCAGCAACTCAAATATCTGGCGACGCGCGATTCGCTCACGGGGCTCTACAACCGCGCCTATCTGGCCGACCGGATGCGCGACCTGTTCGAGCCGGCGGGGCTGGACACCGAGCTGGCGCGCGTCGCGGTGCTGTTCGTCGACCTCGACGGTTTCAAGAAGGTCAACGACACCGCGGGCCACGAAGCGGGCGACACGCTGTTGTGCAGCGTCGCGCATCGTCTGGCGTCCTGCGTCAAGGAACAGGACACGCTGGCGCGGGTGGGCGGCGACGAGTTCGTGATTGTCGTGAGCTCGTATGAGGACACCGAGACGCTGATCGCATTCGCGCGCCGCATACTTGAAACGGTGGCCGTGCCGTTCGCGGTGGCGGGCAACGAATACTACCTGGGCGCGTCGATCGGCATCAGTCTCTTCCCCGAAGACGGCCAGGATGTGCCCACGCTGATGCGCAATGCCGACTCGGCGATGTATTCGGCCAAGCAGCGCGGCCGCAACAACTTCCAGTTCTTCACCGCCGATCTGAACAAGCACCTGCAACGGCGCTTTGCGATCGAGCAGTTGCTGCGCCGCGCGCTCGCGGCGGGCGAGCTGAGTCTCGTGTACCAGCCGATCGTCGACAGCCGGAACGGCCGCACGGTCGGCGCGGAAGCGCTGCTGCGCTGGTACAACCGCGAACTGGGCGATGTGTCGCCGGTGGAGTTCATCCCCGTCGCGGAGGATACCGGGCTGATTGTCGCGATCGGCAACTGGGTGCTCGAACATGCGTGCGAGCAGGTGGCGCAATGGCGGCGCACCCTCGCGCCGGATCTCGTGATTGCCGTGAACCTGTCGCCGCGTCAGGTGAGCGAGGGCCTGGCGGAACGCATCGAACGCTGTCTTGCGCGTTGCGGCCTTGGGCCCGATGCGCTGGAGCTGGAGATTACCGAGCGCCTGCTGATGAACGACAGCGAAACGGTGCTGCCGATTCTGACCGCGCTCAGCAATATGGGCGTGAAGATCTCCGTCGACGACTTCGGCACCGGTTATTCCTCGCTGTCGTATCTGAAGCGTTTCCCGTTGCATAACCTCAAGATCGACCGTTCGTTTGTCGCGGGCTTGCCGGACCATCGCGATTCGATTGCGATTACCCAGGCCGTGGTGGCGATGGCGCATTCTCTCGGCATGGACGTGACGGCCGAAGGGGTGGAGACGACGGCGCAGTCGTCGTTCCTGCGCTCGATCGATTGCGACAAGCAGCAAGGCTATCTGTTCAGCCGGCCGATGGCGGCCGGCGCCTATGCGCGCAGCCTGACGGACACGCGCAGGCTGGCCGGTGGGGCGAGCGCACAGCAGCAGGCGGAATAAGCGCTTGCCGGGGACCACGTAGCATCGCGGCGGCGATCCGTTGGCCGTTCGTTATTGCCTGATTACCGCTTGGTTACCTCGCTTGGTTACCTGTCACCTGCCGGTTCGTCTAAAGTCATGCATTCCTTCCATCTGTTCCCAAGAGGCGACGAATGCTATTGATTGGCGTGCTGGACTCCCCATATGTGCGTCGCGTCGCGATTTCGCTGGCCGTGCTTGGCTTGCCCTTCGAGCACCGCCACGTGTCGGTGTTTCGTCACTTCGACGAGTTTGCACAGCTCAATCCGATTGTCAAAGCACCGACCCTCTTCGAAGACGACGGCACGATGCTGATCGATTCGACGTTGATCCTCGATCACATCGACCACAAGGTCGCTCCCGCGTGCCGTCTGATGCCGGAGGAGCCCGGCGCGCGGCTGCGTGCGCTGAGCGTGATCGGGCTCGCGCTCGCTGCCACCGAAAAGACCATGCAGGAAGTCTACGAGCGCCAGCTGCGGCCCGAGGCATTGCAGCACGCGCCGTGGCTCGAGCGGGTGCAGAAGCAGATGCACGCCGCATATGGTCTGCTCGAGGCGCGCGTGGCCGGTCATGAAGGCTGGCTGCTGGGGGACCGTATGATGCAGCCGGATATCACGGTGGCAGTCGCATGGCGGTTCACGCAGTTCATGCTGCCGGGCGCTGTGGATGCGGCGCGCTATCCGGCGCTGGCCGCGTTCTCCGAACGCGCGGAAGCGTTGCCGGAGTTTATCGGCGCGCCGCTGGAATGAACTGGCGCCGCGATCCGCGCGCGCCGGTCGAATAACCTTTTGACTCGCGTGGAGGCTGGTGGGGCTATCGGCCCGATAGCCCGCATGCGCAGCATACTTCGGGCATGTCGGAAAGCGGCTGCAAGCCCCACTGGCGGCGCTTTCCGGCCGTAACGCAGATTGTTCGGTTTCCGCAACAAGTGACTTCGCTTTCCGGCTCTTTATCCACAGGTCGCCGATCCTTAGAATCCCACCATCGAAACGTAAAGTAACGTCGCGCCGAAGCGGCGAGACGCAGTGGGAGCAGATATGCGAGCCTTGATCGAAAGACAGTTGTACCACCCATCGGTGATCCTGCCGATGGTGGCGTTAATGCAAATGATGGTGGCGCAGGATTTCAACCTGAGCCAGGTGGGCCTGCTGATGGCCACGAAGGGTGCCCGCGCGGCGTTGCAACGCTCGCGTGAACTGATCTGCGCGCATCACGGTCACTGCCACTGCTGAGCGCAATTTATTGCGCCGGCGGCGCAGTTACACACGCAGCACCTCGTTTCTTCGTTTTCACGCCCCCACTTCGTCACGGCCCACGCGGCCCGGTGTTAGCCGACGGCAGTTCGCCTCCTGCGGCACCTCGAAGACCTCAGCGACTGTTTCCCACGAGCCTTGGCGTAAGATGGCACAAGCCTGCTATCAGCCCCCGGGAGACATGCCATGCCTCAGCATTTCGACGCAGTCGTGATCGGTACAGGACAGGGCGGTTCGCCGCTCGCAGTGCGTCTTGGTAAAAGCGGCCGCAAGACAGCCGTGATTGAGCGCGGCGCGTTCGGCGGCACCTGTGTGAATGTCGGATGTACACCCACCAAGAGTTACGTCGCGAGTGCCCGCGCGGCCCACGTGGCGCGTCACGCCGGCGAGTATGGCGTGCATGTCGCGGGACCGGTTACGGTCGATCTGGCGCAAGTCAAAGCGCGCAAGGACCGGATCATCGGCGAATCGCGCAGCGGCGTCGAAAAATGGCTGCGCGGCGCGGAGAATGTCACCGTGTTCAACGGGCATGCCCGGTTTACCGGGCCGCATAGCTTGAGCATCAGTGGGTCGGATGGGCAGATCGTCGATGAACTGCAGGCCGACGAGATATTTATCAACACCGGCACGCGCGCGGTGGTGCCGCCGCTCGACGGCATTGATCGAATCCGCTACTACACCAACTCCACGCTGCTCGAGTTGACCGAATTGCCGGAGCATCTGGTGATTGTCGGCGGCAGTTATATCGCGCTCGAATTCGCCCAGGTGTTTCGCCGTTTCGGCAGCCGCGTGACCGTGCTCGTGCGCGGCGAGCGCGTGCTGGCTCGCGAGGACGCTGACCTTGCAAACAACGTGCAGAAAGTGCTGGCACGCGAAGGCATCGAGTTTCGCTTTGGCGGTGAGCCGCAGCGCGTCGAGCCGCTTGCCGGCGACGGCGTGCGCGTGATCCTCGAGGGTTCGGGGGCCGCCGTGGAGGCGTCGCATCTGCTGTTCGCCACCGGCCGCAGGCCGAATACCGATGACCTCGGTCTCGCGGCCGCCTGCCTCGAAACCGACCGGCACGGCATGATTCCCGTGGACGGTGAATTGCGCACCAGGGTGCCGGGGGTGTGGGCCATCGGCGACGTCAACGGCCGCGGCGCGTTCACGCACACGTCCTATGACGACTATCAGATCGTCGCGGCCAATCTGTTCGACGGCGGCTCGCGCACGGCCGATACCCGCATCATGACGTATGCGGTGTTTGTCGATCCGCCGCTTGCGAGGGTCGGTCTTTCCGAAACCGAAGTGCGCGCTTCTGGCCGCGATGCCCTGATCGCGACCATGCCGATGACGCGGGTCGGCCGCGCGCGTGAACGCGGTGAGACCGACGGCTTCATGAAGGTGCTGGTGGATGCTCAGACAAAACAGATTATCGGCGCGGCGATTCTCGGCATTGAGGGCGATGAAGCGTTGCATACATTCATCGACATCATGACGGCCGGCGCGCCGTATCCGACGTTGCAATATGCGATGCATATTCATCCGACCATCAGCGAACTGGTGCCGACGTTGCTCGATGGGCTGAAGCCGCTTAAGCCGGTGAAGTGATGCGCATCGGACTATTGGACTTGCCTGTCACCGGAATGAGGAATGACGCTTACCTCGCATCAGAGACGCGGGCCGCGGAGACTGGCCTGCAAACCGCGGCCAGGGAAGGACTGACATCTATATGACTGCGTACTCCACGCCGACTCGCATCGGCTTGATCTCCGACACGCATAACCTCGTGCGTCCGGAAGCCCTGCAGCATCTGGCCGGATGCGACGCCATCATTCATGCCGGTGATATCTGCGAGCAGGCGGTTCTCGATGCACTCGAACGCGTCGCTCCCGTCACGGCAGTACGCGGCAACAACGACATCGGCGACTGGGCTCGCGCGTTGCCGACGCACGCTACGCTCACCGTGCAGCAAGTGAAAATCCGGATCGTGCACGACATCGACGATCTCGATGGGGATATGCGCAGCGAGGGAATTGGCGTCGTCGTCACCGGGCATTCACACAAACCGCTGATCGATGAGCGCGACGGCGTGCTGTTCGTGAACCCGGGCAGTGCCGGGCCGCGACGTTTCAAGCTGCCGGTGTCGGCGGGTCTGCTGGTAGTGGAGGGCGCGAGTGCCACGGCCACGTGGCACTCGTTGCTTTAGGCTCGCGCCGTAGCTCCCGACGCGAAGTTCTCTTCGTCCATCTCCTCCGCCGCGCGTTCGCCGCGCAGCACGGCGTGCGCTTCAGCACGCGTGCCGACGCACGGACCCGAGCCAAGCAACGGCCGCCGCGCGGTTTCGCGCAAGGCGAGCACCGAGACGATCCCGATCAGCGATGCCGCCATCAGGTAGTACGCGGGCATCATCAGATTGCCGGTGCGGTCGACGAGCCATGCGGCGACGAGCGGCGTCGTGCCGCCGAACAGCGACACCGAGATATTGAAGCCGATCGCGAGCGCACCGTAGCGGATGCGGGTGGGGAAGAGCGCCGGCAGCGCCGACGGCATCACGCCGGTGAAGCACGACAGCAGCACACCGAGAATCAGCAGACCGCTGAACACCGGCAGCACCGCGCCCATGCGGATCAGCAGCAGGGCGGGAATCGACAGCGCGAAGAGACCGACGCAACCGAACAGCATCACCGGCTTGCGGCCGATCGTGTCGGACAGGCGGCCGGCGAACAGCGTCATCGGCATCATCAGCACCATCACGAGCAGCACGAGAAAGAGGCCGTGCGTTTCGTTGAAATGCAGCGTCGAGGACAGATAGCTCGGCAGATACGACAGCGCCATGTAGTCGGTCACGTTGAAGATCAGCACGAGGCCGACGCACAGCAACAGCGCCTTCCATTGGCGGGCGAGCAGGTCGCGCAGGCTCTGTTTGGGCAGCGCCTTGTCTTCCGCTTCGCGTGCTGCGGCCTGCTTTTTGAATGCGGGCGTTTCTTCGAGCTTCATCCGGATGTACAAACCCACCAGTCCCAGCGGCCCTGCGATCAGGAACGGCACACGCCAGCCCCATGACAGCAGCGCTTCATGCGACAGCGTGGCGGTGAGCAATGCGACGGTCCCTGCGCCGAGCACGTAGCCGATCAGCGTGCCGAACTCGAGGAAGCTGCCCATGAAGCCACGGCGCTTGTCGGTGGAGAACTCGGCGATGAAGGTCGCCGCGCCGCCGTATTCGCCGCCGGTGGAGAAGCCCTGCACCAGCCGCGCGACGAGCAGTAACACGGGGGCGAAGATGCCGATCGACGAATAGCTCGGAATCAGACCGATCGCGAAGGTGCCGGCGGCCATCATGATCATCGTCATGGCGAGCACGCGCTGGCGGCCGATGCGGTCGCCGAGCGGGCCGAATACCATGCCGCCGATCGGTCGCACGAGGAACGCTGCGGCGAACGTGCCGAAGGTCGCGATCAACTGCGCGGACGGATTGCTCGACGGGAAGAACACCTGGCCGAGCGTGACGGCGATGTAGCTATACACGCCAAAGTCGAACCACTCCATGGCGTTGCCGAGCGCCATGGCGCCGACGGCACGTTTGAGAAGGGATTTATCGACGACGGTGATGTCGTCGAGGGTGAGACGTTGTTCCTGGTTTTTGTGTCGCCAGAAGCCGTTGCTGGAAGCGGTCAAGGTGAAAACTCCAATGACTGCGACGAAACTCATGAAAATGCGCATGAATGTTCCGCCACGGGTGCTGGGGAAAGTGCAGTTTCGCGAGCTGGGCGAGGGCGCCGGTGACGGCCTTGACGGGTGGGCAAGGGCGTGAAAGCGGAAACGCCGGCGCCACGCATGGCCCTTACGCGCATGTCGCGAAATTGCACTGCTCTAGTGCTGCTGATTGTTTTGCATCTGCGTGGCCGTGGAAGGGGGGCAGATGCATGAGGACGCTCGCGCGGTTCGAAACCGGCGGGGCGCCGCTGAAAGGCCTGGCACGAAAAAGGCCGGTGATGACCGCGAAAATCCCGCGACGTGACCGACAAGCCTTCTTGTATAAAAACTGCTCAATCCGGAGTGCGATGCGCACGGCGCCGCACGGTAGATTGAATGCGAATGATGGCGAATTACTGTTGGAACGACGCACATAATAGCATGATGACAGAGGATCGTGCAAACGGTACGGCCGGCGGGAGGGTGTCCGAGGGCGCCGAATCCCTTGCGGGACGGGGGATTCGGGCGAGTGTGAGAATTTGAAACGGGGGCTTAAAAGCAGCTGGTTTCGGGCTCGGATCGTGGCCCGATAAGTGGCCGGTTTCGAGTCGAATGGGCGAAAAAAATCCGCGCACGGGGCGCGGATTTTTCCTCAAACCGTGTCAGCGAGGGCGGCCGATTCGCGACCCTCCGAGCGCCGAACAGGTCAGATCAGATCGGACCAGCTCAGCTTTGCGATGGCGGCACGTAACCCGTAGCCTGATCGGCGCCTTCGCCGAAGAAGAACTTCTCGGTCTGCTTCATCAGATACTGGCGCGCACGCGGATCCGCCATGTTCAGGCGGTTTTCGTTGATCAGCATGGTTTGCTGCTTGAGCCACGCCTGCCAGGCTTCTTTCGAAATGCTTTCGTAGATCCGCTTGCCGAGTTCGCCCGGCAGCGGCGGGAAATCGAGGCCTTCGGCTTCCTTGCCGAGCTTCGCGCATTGAACCATACGAGCCATGCTGTGCTTCTCCTTTAATCGGTGGGGACGCTATTGCGCGCTGTTGCGTTTTTGGGCAGTCGCTTTATATGGGGCCGCTCAGAGCTGTTTCATCAGCACGAGCGACTTGCGCTGCCAGTTATAAAGGCGGCGGCGATCTTCCGGCAGGTCGTCGACCGTTGCCTTCACAAAGCCGCGTTTCAGGAACCAGTGTTCGGTACGCGTCGTCAGCACGAAAATGCGCGTGAGACCGCGCGCGCGAGCGCGCTGCTCGATGCGCTTCAGAAGCCGCTCGCCGTCGCCGGTGCCTTGCGCTTCCGGTGCGACTGTGAGGCACGCCATTTCGCCGATGCGTTCCTGCGTGTAGGGATAAAGCGCCGCGCAGCCGAACAGCACGCCATCGTGCTCGATCACCGAGAAGTGGTCGATGTCGCGTTCGATCTGGTGGCGGTCGCGCCGCACAAGCGTGCCGTCCGATTCGAGCGGCTCGATCAGCGCCAGAATGCCGCCGACGTCGTCCGGCGTTGCTTCGCGCAGGCTTTCGAGGTTCTCGTACGAGATCATCGTGCCCACGCCATCGTGCAGGAACAGTTCGAGCAGCAGGCTGCCGTCGAGCGCGTAGGGGATGATGTGCGCCCGCGCCACGCCGCCACGGCAGGCGCGGATGCAGTGCTTCAGATAGAAGCCGGCGTCGCCGGTGACTTCGCCGCTTTCATGCAGCTTGTAGGCGTCGTCGAGCGACAGTTCGCGCATCAGTTCGGTGCCGTCTTCGCCATCCTGCATCAGGCCCGGCGTCTCGGTCAGGAACACGATCTTGTCGGCGCGCAGCGCGATGGCGGCCGCCGAGGCCACATCTTCCATGGCCAGATTGAACGCCTCGCCGGTGGGCGAGAAGCCGAGCGGCGAGAGCAGCACGAGCTTGCGGCTGGCGAGAGAATGGCGGATCGAATCCGCGTCGATCTTGCGCACCACGCCCGTGTGGGCGAAGTCCACCCCGTCCAGAATGCCGACCGGCCGCGCCGTCACGAAGTTGCCGGACACCACGCTGATGTGTGCGTGCGCCATCGGCGTGTTCGGCAAGCCCTGGCTGATCGCCGCCTCGATGTCCAGACGCACTTCGCCGGCCGCTTCCTTCGCGGATTCGAGCGCGCGCGCGTCGGTGATGCGCATGCCGTGCGAAAACTCGGACTCCACGCCGTGCAGGCTCATCTGCTCTTCGACCTGCGGTCGCGAGCCGTGGACGAGCACGATCTGGATGCCCATGGCTTGCAGTAGCGCGATGTCCGACACCAGCGCGTTCAGTAGCCCTTGATGCACCACTTCGCCGCCGAACCCGACGACGAACGTCTTGTTGCGGAACGCGTGAATGTACGGGGCAACCGAACGCATCCAGTCGACGAATTGCGCGTGTTGCGAGTCGGATTCCGTGGCGCCGGACGTGGCCGGAGCGCTCGCGGGCGTGGGGACGAGGTCGGTTTGGGAATTCATGCCCGGGATTATAATGCGCCCCCATGTCGAATGTACCCAAAAGTCCCGCTTCGGCGAACGAGAAAACGGCGCAGGGCGCCGGATCAGACCCATCGCGCGAGTCGCACGGCGAGGGAGGGGCGCGCGCGCGGCCTGCTGGCGGCGTGAAGCAGCAACCGCGGACGACGCAAAAGTCGCCGCAGGCAGGGCAGCAGTCACGCGAGCCGCGTCGCGAGCACGGCGCTGACCCGAAAGCGCCACCGAAGCCGGCTCAAGGGCAACGCTCGCGTGATGACGCTCGCCGTCAAACGGGTGCGGGCCAAGGGCCGGATCAGCGGGGGCGCAATACGCCTCGGGATGCGCAAAACACGGCCGGGCCTACGCGTGGCGCTGATGGCGAGCGTGAACCGCGGGCGCCACGTCCGCCGCGCGCCGCGCGGATAGTCGAGCCCAATCCGATTCCGCCTATCACCTTCCCCGAAGCGCTGCCGGTTTCCGGCCGACGCGAGGAAATCGCGCGGGCGATTGCAAACAACCAGGTGGTGATCGTCTGCGGCGAGACTGGCTCGGGTAAGACCACGCAGTTGCCGAAAATCTGTCTCGAGCTCGGACGCGGACTCGGTGCGGGCGGCTCGGGCCTGATCGGCCATACGCAGCCGCGCCGGATTGCGGCATCGGCGACGGGCCGGCGCATTGCCGAGGAGCTTGGTACGCCGTTCGGCGAAGTGGTCGGCTACAAGGTGCGGTTTACCGACAATCTCTCGCCGGGCGCTTCGGTCAAGCTGATGACGGACGGTATTCTGCTGGCGGAGACGCAGACCGATCCGCTGTTGAAGGCCTACGACACGCTGATCATTGACGAAGCGCACGAGCGCAGCCTGAACATCGATTTTCTGCTTGGTTATTTGCGTGAAATTCTGCCGAAGCGGCCGGATCTGAAGCTGATCGTCACCTCGGCCACCATCGATGCGGATCGTTTTGCGCGCCACTTCGGCACGGAAGACAAGCCCGCGCCGGTGATCGAGGTGAGCGGGCGGCTCTATCCGGTCGAGGTGCGCTATCGCGCGGTGGTGGAAGACAGTCCGGCGGTGAAGTCCGCGGAAGGCTCCTCGTCGTCTTCGTCATCGTCGTCGCGCGAGCGCCCCAAAACGCAGCGTGAGACCGATCGCGATCTGATGGACGCCATCATCGACGCCGTGGATGAACTGTGCCGCGAAGGTCCCGGCGACGTGCTGGTGTTCCTGCCAGGTGAGCGCGAGATTCGCGATGCCGCCGAGGCGCTGCGCAAGCATCATCCGCCGCATACGGAAATTTTGCCGCTGTTCGCGCGGTTGTCGGCGGCGGAGCAGGAGCGCGTGTTCCGGTCCTCGAACGCGCGGCGCATCGTGCTGGCCACCAACGTCGCGGAAACTTCGTTGACCGTGCCGGGGATTCGCTATGTCGTCGATACGGGTTTGGCTCGCGTGAAGCGCTACTCGTACCGTAACAAGGTCGAGCAGTTGCAGGTGGAGTCGATCTCGCAGGCGGCGGCCAATCAGCGGGCCGGTCGTTGCGGCCGGGTCGCGGATGGCGTGTGCATCCGCCTGTACGAGGAGACCGATTTCCAGTCTCGTGTGCGCTTCACCGATCCGGAGATTTTGCGGTCGTCGCTGGCGTCCGTGATTCTGCGGATGAAGTCGCTGCACCTCACCGCGATCGAAACCTTCCCGTTCATCGAACCGCCGCCCGGCCGCGCAATTGCCGATGGGTATCAACTGCTGAACGAGCTTGGCGCGGTCGACGACGACAACGAACTCACGCCGCTTGGCCGTGAGCTTGCGCGCTTGCCGCTCGATCCGCGCGTTGGGCGCATGATTCTCGCTGCGCGTGACCAGCAGGCGCTGCGCGAAGTGCTGATCATCGCGAGCGCGTTGTCGGTGCAGGATCCGCGCGACCGGCCGATCGAGGCGCAGGAGCAGGCCGATCAGGCTCACCGTCGCTTTGCTGACGAGCGTTCTGAGTTTCTGCAATGGCTCAAGATCTGGAACTGGTTCGACGAGGCCATCGCGCACAAGAAGTCGAACCGCCAGTTGCATGACGAGTGTCGTGCTAATTTCTTGTCGCAATTGCGGTTGCGCGAATGGCGCGATGTTCATTCGCAATTGCTGACGGTGGTGCGCGAGCATGGCTGGCGCATCAATGAAGCCGAGGCCACGTTCGAGCAGATCCACCTTGCGCTGTTGACGGGGCTGCTTGGCAATATCGGTTTGAAGGCGGACGACGAGCCTTACTACCTCGGCGCACGCACCATCAAGTTTTATCTGTGGCCGGGTTCGGCGCTCGTGAAAAAAGCCGGGCGCTGGGTGATGGCTGCGGAACTGGTCGAAACGAGCCGGCTTTACGCGCGCTGTATCGCGAAGATCGAGCCGGAGTGGATCGAGCAGATCGGTGCGCATTTGCTGAAGAAATCACTCTCCGAGCCGCATTGGGAAAAGCGCGCGGCGCAGGTGTCGGCCTTTGAGCGGGCCGTGCTGTACGGTCTGCCGATTTATCACCGGCGGCGGGTGAGTTTCGGCAAGCAGGACCCGGCACGGGCGCGTGAATTGTTTATCCGCGGCGCGCTGGTGGAAGGCGAATTCGATACCAAGCTCGCGTTCTTCGCGCACAACCGCAAGCTGCTTGCCGATATCGAGCAGCTCGAACACAAATCGCGCCGTCAGGATGTGCTGGTCGACGATGAACTGATTTACGCGTTCTACGATCAGGCGTTGCCGCGGGGGATTTACACGGGCGCGTCATTCGAACGCTGGTATCGCGATGAAGTGAAGAAGAGCGGGCAGCCGGAAGACAAGCTGCGCCTGCTGTATCTGTCGCGCGACGATCTGATGCGTCACGAGGCGGCTGGAGTGACGACGGACCTGTTCCCGAAGCGGATGACGATGTCGGGCGTCGAGATGGCGCTGACCTATCACTTCGAGCCCGGTTCGCCGCGCGATGGCGTGACGCTTGCCGTGCCGCTCTACGCGCTGAACCAGGTGGATGCGCGGCGCTGCGAATGGCTCGTGCCCGGCATGCTGAAGGAAAAGACGCAACTGCTGCTGAAGTCGCTGCCGCAAAAGTTGCGGCGGCATTGCGTGCCGTTGCCCGAATACGCCGCGGGGTTTGTGGATCGCAACGGTGGGCCGCGTTTCGGAGCGGGTGGTTTGTTGGAGTCGCTGATTGCGGATGTTCGCGAACAGACGCAGGTCGCGATGAAGCAGTCTGATTTCAAGCTCGAGACTCTGGCTGCGCATCTGTTCATGAACTTCAAGGTCGTGGATGAGCACGGGCGGCAACTCGCGATGGGACGCAATCTCGCGCAACTGCGCGCGGAGCTCGGTGGTCAGGCGCAGCAGCATTTTCAGAAGATTGCTTCCGGGGCAGCGGGTGTCGCGCTGGCCGGGGCGAGTGGCGTGGGAGGTGGAGCGGCCGCTGATAGCGGTGATGGACGGGGACGAGAGGCGGGACCAGGATTCGGGCAAGGCGGTCATGCGCGCGGGCAGGGCGGTGCAGCAGGTATTGCGGGTGGCGTGGGTGTCGCGGGTGCAACGTCACGCGAGAAGGGAGCGGGTCGCGCTTCGCGGCCAGGCGGCGTACCGGTGCCGCAGACCGCTTCGTCAGAAACGCCGACGACGACCGCGCTCTACGAGAACCTGACGACCTGGAACTTCGGCAAGCTTCCCGAGTTGCTGGAAATCCGCCGCGGCGGGCAGACACTGTTTGGTTATCCGGCGCTTGTCGATCGCGGGACGCATTGCGATGTCGAGGTGTTCGATTCGCCGGACGAAGCCGCGCGAATTCACCGCGCGGGATTGCGGCGATTGTTCGCGCTGCAATTGAAGGAGCCGATCAAGTATCTGGAGAAGAACCTCCCGGGCCTGCGTGAGATGGCGATGCAGTTCATGCCGCGCGGCACGCAGGAAGAGTTGCGCGACCAGTTGGTGGATACCGCGCTCGATCGCGCCTGTCTGCAGGACCCATTGCCCGCCGACGATGTCGCATTCCATACGCGACGCGATGAAGGACGCAGCCGCCTAACCCTGCTCGCGCAGGAAATTGCCCGGCTGGTGGGGCAAATTCTTAGCGAATACGCGAGCGTTACCAAGAAGCTGGTGCAGGCGAAGCCGTTTGCGGCGGCCCATGCGGACATGCTAGGCCAACTCGATGCGCTGATCGGCAAACGCTTCGTGATCGACACGCCATATGCGCAGCTTGCGCACTTTCCGCGTTATCTGAAGGGGATCGTGCTGCGTATCGACAAGCTCAAAGCCGACCCGGCCCGCGACGCGCGGCAGTTTGCCGAGTTTCATCCGCTGCTGCAGAACTATCAGCGCGCGCTCGCGCAGCGCGGTGGTGTCATGGACGCGCGATTGCTGGAATTCCGCTGGTTGCTGGAGGAGTTGCGGATCTCGCTGTTTGCGCAGGAGTTGCGTACACCGATGCCGGTGTCGGTGAAGCGGCTGTACAAGGTGTGGGAGTCGATGCAGCGGTGAGGGGTTTGAGCTGCGGATGCCTGACCTGGGGGCGATTCTTTAATCGCTCGCACGGAGCGCCGTTGTGCTGTTGCGCCGCTCGCTGTGAGCATAAAAAAGCGCGACATCGATCCCTTGGGAATCGGTGTCGCGCAAAAGATGCAGGTCGCCCAGACCTGCATCCACTCGCTGCTCGTATTACCGGGCACCTGCGATGACTGTTGTCATTGTCCGGCGGGACGGCGAAGTGTCGGTATAAGTAAATTCTTAAAAAAATGTTCGATGGATCGAACGTTGGCCTTCCAGGATGAAAAAAGGCGGGTTGCTAAATTCAGCAACCCGCCTTTTAAATTTAGTAGTCCGATGCAGGGGAATCGCTATTACTGCCGGCGTTTTCCCTGCATCCTGCCAACGTCTACATTTAGAACTCGTAGCCTACTTGAGCGCGCACACCTGCATCACCCGTCGAGGTGGCCGACACTGCGCCGTTCACGAGCCATTTGCCGTTCATCGAACGGTGGGTGACACCGACAGCCAGTGCCGAGCCGTTCTTGTACGCGCCAGCTCCGCCAGCCACAATCGTCTTGCCCGGACCCGACGGCGTCATGTTCGGCATGGCCATTGCTGCGGCGATACCGGCGTAAGCGTTCTTCGCGACCTGATTCACCGAGTCTTGCACCGCGTTCACTTGCTGGTCGGTATAGTCCTTCGCCGACATGCCTGCGGGCAGATCGCCGACGGCAGCGTGCAGCGCCGAGTTCATCTGGCCGAGGTTGACGGCATCGGTATCTTCCGTGCCGGCAGCGACGTTGGTGATCTGACGCTCGTGACCTGCTGAGCCCATGGACACCGTGTTATCGCGGTCTGCGACCGAGTCGGCGCCGATCGCTACGGAGTTGTTGCCCGTTGCCTTGGCGTGGTGACCCATTGCCGTGCTGTTGTCGCCCGAGGCGATGGAACCTGCGCCGTCGGCGGTGCTGTTGTTGCCGGAGGCGGTGGAGTTCGCGCCGGTTGCGGTGCTGTCGCTGCCGGAGGCCGTCGAGTTTGCACCGGTTGCCGTGCTGTTGTCGCCTGTCGCCGAGCCGTTGCTTGCGTTGTTCACGGTAATCTCTGTGACGCGAGAATCGATGCTCGTCATTTGCGTGGTGATGCCGCTGATCTGTTGCTGGAGGTTATCCTGCATCGCGTACAGCTGGCTTCCGTTGACCGCATCGAGGCTCGTGCTGTTGACCGCGCCGTTGGCCACACCGGTCAGCACTCGCGCGCCCTGGGTGCCGGTGAAGTTCACCAGTTGGCCGTTGGTTGCGCTGGCAACCGTAATGTTGCCGGTCGCGCTGTCCTGCTGCACCAGGCCGAGGGTGCCGTTGTTGATCTCGTTGGTGATGCTGTCCATGCGGCCAGCAACGTTCGTCACTTCGGTGTCGAGATTCGAGATCGCGTCGCCGGCGTTGTGCACGGTTTGACCGTTGACCACGTATGACGGAGCGGTGATCGTGCCATCGGGGTTGACGGTCGAGCCGCCGCCCATCGCGCTGGCTGTTGAGGCGCTTGCGTTGAACAGTTGCGAGCCGTTGACCGCGTCGACGCTCGTTGCGTTGACCGCACCTGCCGACACACCGGTCAGAACACGCGAGCTGCCTTGCGCGTTCGTGAAGTCGACGGTGTTGCCGTTCAGACCCTTGGCCACCGTGATGTTGCCAGTTGACGCATCTTGTTGCACGAGGCCGACTTCGCCGTTGTTCAACTGGTTCGTGATGTTGCTTACGTTGGTGTTCAGCGTGGCGATGTCTTTTGTGTTGCCCGCTACGCGGCCATCGAGGTTGCTGACTGCGTCGCCGACGGTGTTGACCGTGCTGGTTGTGCCGTCTGCGTTGGTGACGGTGTAGCTTGGGGCGATTACTGCGCCGGTGGTCGGATCGATTGCTGCGCCGCCGCCCAGTGCTGTGGTCACGCCCTTGAGTTGCGAGACGTTGACTGCGTCTGTATCGGCCGTGCCGTTCGACACGCTTTTCAGCTGGCGTGTACCTGCTGTGCCGGCGAAATCTACTGCGGCGCCGTCGGTGGTCTTGCCTACCGTCAGGTTTGCGCCTGCGGATGCTTGCTGGACCAGACCTGCCGTGCCGTTGGTGATGTTGTTCACCGTCGTATTCAGCGTCGAGATGTCGCCGGTGTTCTTGGTGGTCGCGCCGTCGAGCTTGGTGAGTGCCGAGCCCACGTCGCTGAACGTGCCGCTCTGCACCACGTACGTCGGCGCCTTGATCTTGCCCGTGCTTGCGTCATAGCTCGCGCCGCCGCCCAGCGCAGCTGCAGTTGCCGTACCGTCGGCATTGATCTTTGCGTCTTCCGACTGCAACTGGCTCACGTTCACTGCGTCCGTGGCGGCCGAGCCGGCTGCCACGTTCGTCACACGACGCTCCTTGCCTGCCGAACCGACCGAAACTTCGCCGTTCGCAGTCGAAGCCGTACCCGAAAGCGTGCTGTTGCCCGGGTTGTAACCCGCTGCCGTCAGGTTCGCCGTCGTCGTCGAACCCGAACCCAGTGCCACCGA